>NZ_DBEXBB010000129.1:0-46869 GCF_048170425.1 Phocaeicola sp. | reverse complement strand
TTCAGATGTTTGCACACATACTCCTTATAATAATGCTTGAAACAGCGGAAACCGCCAGAATGGAACAGAATAAGAATAACCATAATCTCAGCATCACTCATGCGGTTGGGCTTGTTGCGATGCTTCTTTTTACTGTCTTCAATCATATATTTTTCCTGTTGTAACGCAAATTCCTTGCAAAAATCATCAGCCATACAATAAATCTCTGTAACTTTAGACTCTGGAAACATAGTGGTAATCGTTTAAATGTTATAATTCAGCACTATAAATTTAATACTTTTATCGCTATGTTCCTAACTATCAGTTAAATATATTTATTCTTATTTCGAACTCACGTTATTTATTATTGTCACCACCTAAATTTCCACTGAAAGTGGTACCACCACAAACTCCAGCTGCATCCAGGTTAATATTACGTACAGTCACACCTTCATCTTTATACTTATCGGCAACGTCCTCCATGCGGATAGCAAAGATAGGATATTTGCCAGCATGCAGCCAAGTCTTGGGACTCCAACATCTAAAGTCACCACGTTGCTTGGTTCCAGCAGTCTGTGTATAAGTAGTCACTGTCAAATACCCATCATGCCATACATGAGAAGATTCAGTTCCATTACTGCCTTGTTTTGCATTATACCATGTATAGTTATTTTCATCATGGAACAGTTCACGTACTAGCCCTTCTTCCAGACGCAACTTGATAGAAGATGACTTTCCTGTTTCAGGGCAAGTTGCGGTAATCGTCACATCACCAAAAACTCCATTCTGATTAAAACTTACCACACCTTGATGTACAGTAGCAATATCCTCGTTACTGGAAGTCCATTCTATCAAAGAAGTGGTACATTCCTCAGGATATGTATCATATTCCAGTGTGACCGTCTTATCCGTAATCGCCCATACGTATCCCTGTTCTACAGACACACTCTGTTCAATAGTAATATCCTCAGGCTGAACAATCTTCATTATGGTAAGTTGCTTACTTGCATATACTTGTGATCCATCCAAAGCCGAAGCTGTAATGGTAACCGTTTCGGTAATTGCATCAATAAGCTGAGCTGTAACCAAGCCATTTTCATCCACTGTGGCAACCGACTCATCAGAAGTAGACCATTTCACAGTCTTATAGGTTGTGTTTTCTGGCAATATAGCGTATTGCAGCTGCACAGTCTCTCCCATGTATACCTGATCAGACTCAGCAGACAAAGAAATACTTTCCGCTTGTATCATGTCATTGGATACCATCACTTTCAATGTGCCATAGATACCACTTCCAGCATAAAAGGCAGAAGGAGAAACTTGTATGACTGAATAAGTTGAGCCATCTCCATTAACAGCCTTGACTACACCATTCGGGTCTACTTCGGCCACATCCGAATCACTTGAAGCCCATACTATCTCATTGAACGTTACATTCTCTGGAAGAATGGTATATCCCAGCTGAACTGTTTCACCTTTTAACAAAGGCAATACATTTGTACCATTCTCGTCTTTATAAATTAACGGTTTTACCTCTTCCGGAATATCAAGTGTTATTGACTCCGGATACACTGATTGACTTAATTCAGCACTTTCATCATCCTGACATGCAACCATTGCAATAGAAATTGCAGCCAATAAGATACCGCCAAACTTTTTATATAATTGATATGTCATCATACGAATCTTCTAAAATGAATAAACACAATTTTAATTATTACTCCAACCCGGATTCTGTCCCAATTGCGGGTTCAATTGCAACTGGTCTGAAGGCAGAGGATATAAATAGAGTTTGTCATCCCACACACGTCCGTCGTACAAGATAATACATCCCTCATCATTCAACTGGCGGGATTGTGCCGACCAGTTTG
Organism: Phocaeicola sp.; assembly: GCF_048170425.1. Taxonomy (GTDB): domain Bacteria; phylum Bacteroidota; class Bacteroidia; order Bacteroidales; family Bacteroidaceae; genus Phocaeicola. Next base: position 45,019 of record NZ_DBEXBB010000129.1, on the reverse strand, counting down.
TTTCAAACCAAGTACCTTTTACCTTTACTCCCAACTGGTCTTGAGGCATTTCTTCCGGCGCTGTAGCCCAGCGTTTCAAGTCATCGATACGGAAACCTTCAAGGAACAGTTCCACGGTACGCTCTCTACGTATTTCTTCACGCATAGACAATCCATGCAGACTCGCAAATTCATTAGTCAGTTCCGGCATATCCGGATTGACACGTGTACGCACATCATTCAGGTATTTCAACTCATCATTACTAATGCTTCCCTGTAACTCATATGCAGCCTCTACATAATTCAACAAGACCTCCGCATAACGGATTACCGGATAATCCATTGATTCATAATAATCGGCCACCTGACGTTCTACACACCATTTATAATTCTGATAACCGCTGTTTGAGCGCACGTTCGCCTCTAATGCATTATTCAAATCCTCATCATTCCATGTAGTACGCCATTTGCCATCATTGTTCCAATATTTCTGTCCATGCTGTAACAATGTATTTGTCATACGGTTATCACGGTTCTGAAACTCTGTAGTTGCACCAGAGTATCCTTTAAAGGTCTCACCCGCCTTTTCTATAGGCAACCCATTGGAGCACAAATACATATTGGCCATTTTACGAGTAATGTAGCATACATTTGCCAACATTCCGTGAGTGATGTTTGTTCCCTTATCACCGTCTCTGTGACGATGCGCCAGAATATATTCCGTGTTATCACTCTTATGCAGGTTAGCCGGATTACATTGGGCGGCATCTTCCAGAATAAACATATAACGATAGCTTTGGTTACCTAATGTTTCATTATAAAACAACTTGTATTTATTGTCCTTAATGACATTATAAGCTGCATTCTTTGCAATAGTCAGCAATTCAGTACTCCGCTCTGTATTAGTTTCAGTATCTGCTCCGTTTGCATGAAACTTCTGCCAGGTCCCCTCATAAAGTGCCACACGTGACAACATAGCATAGGCCGCATACTTGGTCAGTCTTCCTGCCTCTGTAGTTTCAGGTAAGGCCTCTGCAGCCTCCTGCAAGTCTGTCACAATCTGATCAATCACTTCACCTCTGTCATTACGCGCTGCGTACAACTCACCGGATGTCAAATCCAAAGGCTGAGTCAGCAAAATCACATTTCCCCAAATCTGCACAAGTTCAAAATGGCAGTATGCACGGAAAAATTTAGCCTCTGCCACTGGCACAGCAATTGCAGCCTTATCTTCGAACGACTCAGCACGGTTCAGCAATAAATTTGTATAATAAATCTGCTTATACAAAGTAGTATAGTTGTTATCTTCCGCAGGAATTACATTGGTACCCTGACTATACGTATTGATAGAAGATGTAGCAATCAAATCAGAACGGTAATCACTGTGCGGGCCATCACTTACGCCATTGCCATACGTATTGGTTGTAGATAACTGGAAATCACGAGTCCAGCTATAAAACTGATTGGCAAACAACTGAAAATTATCAGCCTTATTCCATACCAGATTGTCTCCCAATTGTGCTTTCGGATCTAAATCGAGACAAGACACCGCAAACAAGCTCAAAACTGACAGGCATGCTGTCCTTATATAATGTTTCTTATTCATAAAGTTTGTCTTTTTAGAAAGTTAAATTAACCCCAAATGTAATATTACGAGTAAATGGATAACGCTTCAAGCCTTTAGCCGGTGTTCCGTCACTCTCATAAGCAGGTGCTTCCGGATCCCATCCATCTTTAATCTTTGTATATTCCCACAAGTCTGTACCGGTAGCGTAAATACGGGCTCCCTACAGGAATTTAATCTTTTGTAGCAGTTTATCTGTAAATGTATAACCGATAGTCAGATTCTTCAAACGAAGATAACGTCCATCTTGTGAGGTAAGAGAAGATGCCTGATAGTTATAATTGTTGATATTTGTATCATTCGTATAAGGTGCATAGTAAGCATCCGGATTTTCTGGGCTCCACACATTGCCGATAGAAGATGTAATGGTATTCGTGTAATTAGAACGGAATGGAACTGTCCAGTTGTCTATTCCACGGTATACAAAACGATTGGCAGATCCTTGGAAAATTACGCTTACATCAAATCCTTTGTAAGAAGCTCCGGCATTGAACGAATAAGATATTTCAGGGGTATCACTTCCCAAGTAGATATAATCTTTTTCATCCAGTACACCATCCCCATTTTCATCACAATACATATTGTCACCTACACGCAGATTACTGGGCATATTGATACCGTTATTTTCATAATACTTGGCCAGATAAGCTTTCAACTGTTCTTCGTTCTGTATCTTGCCTCCATAGCGCAGACCAAAAATAGAGTTCAATGCATAACCCTGCTGAGTAGTAGTGTATCCAGACTTCAAGACAGTTGTTCCTCCATAGTCCACCAGTTCATTACGTGCGAACGTAAACGTTCCTCCTACATAGTAATTTACACCTGCCTCATTTCCGCGATACGTCATCTGGCCTTCAAATCCCCAATCTTTGAATTTACCGGCATTTGCCTTAGGAGCTTTATCTCCCAAAATACCAGGATACGTAATGCTGACCAACATGTTATCGTTCTTCTTCAGGAAGGCTTCAACAGAACCACTCAATGCACCGTTCAGGACTCCGAAGTCTACACCCACATTATAGTTTTTAATGCGCTCCCAGCTACGAGAACGAGAAGCCAGTTCACCATTAGTCTTAATATACGAAAGCTTTCCGTCACCTACATAAGCTCCTGTTCCAGCCACCATATTATACAGCTGTACGCCATCATAATTGGCAATACCACTTTGGTTACCCATCTCAGCGTAAGACACACGCAACTTCAAGTCGCTCAACCAGTCAATATTCTGCATAAAGTTTTCCTGCTTGATTCTCCATCCTAAAGAAGCGCCATAGAATAAATCCCAACGGTTTTCCGGCTGGAATTTGGAAGAACCATCATAACGCCCGTTTACTTCCAGCAGATATTTGTCCTTGTAACTATAATTGAAACGTCCGAAATAAGACATATTTGCATTCTGGTACTTGTCTTCATCCCCACTTAAGGTTATTTCTCCGGAACCGTTTACTATTTCCAGACCATTCTGGGTATCCTTTACTTTAGCACCAAAATAAGTATATTCTTTGAATTCGTACTGGGCACCTAATGTCAAACTTAAATCATGGTCTTGATTAAATGTTTTGTGTGCATTCAAGAACCCTGTTACAGAGTAAAAATCCGTTCTAGAACTGGTTTGTTTATAAGAGGAGTTTGCCTGAATAGGATCAACCAGTGTCTGGACATCACCCAAATAATTATAATAAGTAATCGCATTCTCTTCTTGGTTTCTGGTAGCCGTACTAGTGTTATAACCCACATTGGCATTAGCAGTCAACCAATCTGTCAATGTCCAATTTAATGTCTCACTTACACTGAATGCCGAAACAGACAAACGATTATCCCCTCCTTCTGATACTTTAGCCACAGGAGATCCCCATGTTCCCCAAGCATACGGCTTTCCATCCAACGTCGTGAGAGGTAAACCCGGCATCGGCATCAGCACTGTAAGTACAGACGAAATCATGGACGGTGATACCTGTTCCTGACGATTATACGAAATCGATGAATCTAATGTCAAGTTATCTGTCAGCTTGAAGGTATTGTTCAAACGGAAATTATAGCGGTTATTGTTGTTATTTCCGTATTGAAGTGTAGAGCCATCATACAAATAACTTAAAGAAAGACGGTAAGATGAGCGTTCCGTTCCTCCTGAAATACTCAGATTCTGTTCTGTAGACCAAGTACTTCCGAACAAAGAACCTAACCAGTCGACCGAATCATCAAAAACAAAGTCTGCCACATCGCCAAACTTATCAGTGCCAAAAGGGCTTCCTCCATAACGTTTGTCCAAATAAGAACCTTTCATCTTTTGGGCTAACTGCGCATAGGCATACCACTCATTTGATGTATTGTTGTCATTTTCCAATGCAGTCATTACTCCGTCTGCCCATTGGTCTATATTCATCAGTTGAGGCATCAAACCTACGGTTTTCAATGTAGCCGTTCCGCTATATTCCACCTTTGTCTTCCCTTCCTTACCTTTCTTCGTAGTAATCAATACTACACCACCGGCAGCACGCGAACCGTAAATAGCAGCGGCTCCATCTTTCAAGAAGTTAATGGATTCTATATCATTTGAATTTATCAAACGCAAATCGTTCACACTGGTATAAGCCACTCCATCTACAACCACCAATGGTTCGATTGAGTTAACAGACACGGAACCACGCAGATTCATACTCCAGCTTTCATCACCAGGTGCTGAAGAAGAACGTGAAATCATAACTCCTGGAACCTGTCCTTGAAGAGCAGCCAGCGGGCTAGACAAGCTCCCTTTTTCTTTGAATGCTTTTGAGTCAACCACGGTAACTGCTCCTGTCAATGATTCTTTCTTTTGTGTTCCATAACCTACAACCACAACTTCATCTAACACCTCAGTATCTTCTTTTAAAGTGACTTTCAGCAAATTAGGACTGGAAGCCGGCAATTCCACAGTTTTATAGCCAATATAAGAAATCACCACTATTGCATTTTTAGAAGACACATTCAACGAATAATTTCCGTCTATGTCTGTTATCACACCATTTGTTGTTCCTTTTTCAAGGATACTTGCACCAATAACAGGAATACCCTCAGCATCCAGTACCTGTCCTTTCACACTCACCGATTGCAGAACCGACTGTACAGAAACCACTTCCGCATGCATCGGAGCCACGTTGCCGGCTACTAGAGCCGAAACCATCATGGCTGAAAAAAGGACTCTCTGCGATGAATTTTTCAGAAAACCATTCTTCATAAGATTAAACTTTAAATTAACGTTTTTACTTCTTATCATTATTTATATACATTGTTTCATATAGTTGCGTACTTCCTTACGACTGATGAACAGATGATTCTCCACCGTACGCTGTGAAAGACTTAGTTCGGCAGCAATATCAGCCGAGTTTTTCCCCTCAAAACGATTCATGACATAGATTTTCCGACGCTGGAAAGGCAGACATTTCACCCGCATCAGTTCCAGTTTCTGCAAGTCACGGACAATGACACGGGCATCCGTATCTCCTCCAATCTGCCGAGTCTGATAACTTTCTTCCAAATAAGCGGCAACCTCCTGTCTTTTATAAAAATGGCGGAGGTAGTCGGACACCAGATTACGTACAATCGTAAACAAAAAATACTTCACCGTGTCAGAACGAAGCATGGTACGATATTCCAAAAGACGAAGATACGCGTCCTGAACCAAATCTTCCGAATCTTCCTTTTTCCCTATTTTCTTATAGATATAAAAGAAGACCGACTGATGGTAGTCCGCAAAAATCTGTGCTACTAACTCATTGGATGTGTTCGTCAGGTCTTTCATAAATTAGCTTGTTTTGATTTTTTGACACTGCAAATGTATTTACAATTCCAAAAAACTAAAACAAATGTAACATGGAATGAATCTCACCTTATCCTACAAGACTAATTTTCATACAAACAACTGATTTACAACAAAATAAGAAACCCCATACAAAAGTGTCAAATAATAATTTGAGACTTTTGTATGGGGTTATTTTTCACATTCTGACACGAAAAGCCCCGTCAATCGACCGGACGGTGCTCGTCTGCGACTTGTTTGATATATTCGTTCGGAGTAATTCCCGCTAACTTCTTGAACGTACGGAAAAATGAGGCACGCGAACTAAAACCACAAAGTTCTGCCATGGCAGTCAAGGTGTATTTTGCATACTCGTCTTTCAGGATAAGCGACTTGAATTCTTCCACACGGTATTCGTTGATATAATCATAATAGTTCTTCTCCAAATACTGATTGAAAAGATACGACAGCGAATGAGAAGTAGTACCGATTGCCACGGCAAGATCTGCCACTTTGAGGTCCGGATTACGATAAGGTTTATTACGCTTCATTTCCTGCTCCAGCAAACGGAAAAGCCGCTTGCACTCTTCCGGACTGACTTTGTTCGTCCGGTATTTATCCTCAATGGAAGAAGTTGACTTTTTCTCAGGTTTCGGCGTTGCTGGCCTCTCCAACACTTCTTCCTGAGCGATTTCAACTTCCTGAGAGGTTTCTTCAGGCTCTTTTTCCGTCTTTTCTGTCTCTACTACTACCGGCATTTCGGTATCATTGATACCGTTCAGTTTGCGCAATACAGACCATACCACACGCAGCAAGCAACGGCGAAATACATACACTCCCGAAATCACTAGCAACAATGCTAAAAGAGAATATATCCATTTATACCAGGAACGGTCAGGAATACAAATATCTAAAGTCATGGCTGAGTCGGGATAGCCAATCTGACGGATAACAAAAGAAGTGACTCCCGAAGGCAAATCATACAGTGATACTTCTGATTTTCCCATCAAGGAAATCCATTCTCCGTCCTCTCCTAATTTATACTCATACATCAGACTGTTCGGGTCGCTGTACGTAAGTGCAGAGAACTGAATGATTACACTCTTCTGTGAATTCTCCAAGGTAAGCACGTAATGACCTTCTTCTCCCGAAAGCTGATGCTGCATGCTCTTTCCGTTGACCAGGACATCCGACAAGGAAATAATATAACGGCTGGGGAGCATATCCATGTCTTTCCCGTTCAGGCGCACCAGTCCCCTGGAATTACCAAACCAGAAGTTCCCTTCGTCATCTTTTATAGGAATACAATTGATGAATATCAGGCTGGGAATGCCATCCGCAAAATTGAAAGGTACCACCTTAGTTTTCTTATCAAAACGATACATACCTTTATTGGTCGCCACCCACAACCAGCCTTCCGAATCTTCTACCACGGCCATCAAAGATTTTCCGTCCAATAAAGTACCAGGCATCAGCCTGCTGAAATGGCTTATGGTCAAGTCGGACACAAACAATTCTCCCTTATCCGGAAGAAAATAGAGTTGATGGTCGGAGGTCTCATAAATCATGCGGATTTTTTCTTTATGCACAAATCCTTCCGGAAACACATCGTTCTTTAAGCTTTCGGAAGAAGGATCCCAAATGCAAATACCGCTTTCCGTACAAATCCATCCTTTATGAGAAGAATCAAAATAAATCTCATAGACGTTGCCTTCGGGTAACTTGGAACTGTCGCTTTTAAAATGGCGCACAATTTTCCCGTTCCGATAACAATAAAGTCCGGCAGAAGTACCTATCCACAGATTTCCCCGGTCGTCAGGGCGAAGTACAAAAATATGTCCATACTGGAAGGGTTCAGAAGCAATCTCAAAATCTCGCAGTTCCAATGTAGTGCCATCGAGCACATACATACCTCCTCCATATGTTCCGATATAATATTTTCCGTCGAAATAACAGCTTGATACAATAATGGAAGCCCGCAGACGGGGAGCCTTGAATATCTGGAATCTGCCATCGGCTTCATCGATAAACACGAAGCCGTCGCGCGAACCTATCAGTTTCTGACTTCCATGAAAGGCAATGGTACGGACCGCCATGTCTCTGGAATCAAATACGTTCTCATATTGATAGGTGGAGAACAAGTCACTCTGAAACAAGGTGTAATCCACCCCCAACTGATAAAAGCCAATCCATAACAAGCCGTCACGGTCTACTAATACCGAGTACACAGAATTGGAACGAATCTGCCCGTCTGACTCACGGTCATGCCGGAAGGTACGGACGACACGATGGCTACTTACAGAAATAAAATGTACACCATTCCCGTCCGTTCCCACATAAAGCAGGTCTTTTCCATCGCCTGACAAGGCAGAAATCACTCCGCAACCTACATCCAGATAGCGTGCGAAGTGCTTGGTAGAAGTATCGAAAAACACCAGACCGCTAGTCATTGTGCCCATAAAAATCTTTGAGCCGATGCGCGTGATGTTGTAAAAAGAAAGATTCTGCCCGTCTTTTGCCAATTTATCCGGAAAAGAAGTGATGGCACGGTCGGACAAACGAAGAGATTTCAAGCCTTCCATAGTAGAGAGCCACAATATGCCGCCTTCTCCTTCTGCCATTCCCGTTACAAAATTCGCACGCGAAAAGACATTCTTGTCTACCAGCACATGCTCAAAAACCCCTGCCTTATATACATACAATCCTTTTTCCGTACCCACATAGAGCACATCTTCCAACTTACAAAATGCATGGACTCCACTTGTAATCATTTCAGGAGCCAGCTGTTCAAGCTTTTCGGCATCGTCGGCCAGACGGAAAAGTCCCATACCCGTACCAACCCACAGTTCATTATCCGGCATTTCAACCAGCGCAAACACCCGCTTCAGATTCTCATTGCTACCCTCTACCATGTAATGCTCCAGGCGTATGCCATCAAAACGCTCCACTGAGGTATTAGTTCCCATCCAGACATAGCCTTTTGAATCTTTGTATATCGTATTAATGACCAAATCAGGGAGTCCGTCAGACACGGACAAGCTACGGATTTCGGACGAAACAGCTCCTGCTTGCAAACAGCACAGACTGGTCAACAAAAGGAGGTAGACATATATCAAACATTTCTTCATTTACAAAACAGCCATAGGTTTCATAAGCAAAAATACATAGAATCCGCCTATATTTTATCAAGTCGGTATAAAAAACATGATTACAACCCTGCCGTCGATACCGGCAAGGCATAAGAATGCAAAAGCGCAACCACATAGAAAAGGACACCGGCCTGCACATTTTAGGTTTTCCCCGCGCAAGCCAAACGTTTCCCGAGGCGAAAACACAGGTTTCCCGTAAAGGAAACCCATGTTTCTGCTTCGGGGAACATGTCAAACTACAAGCAGTTCCTTGCTTATCTCTTAAGTGTCTATCAATTCACTTCAAGACTGTCAACACATTAGTAGCCGAGAGTGTATATTTTTTCTTTCCTACAACTACCCGACAAGGAGCTGTAGCCGTGTACATCCACTTTCCATCCTGCTTCAGCAGCAATACATCAGCAGATGCATCTGTCCGGATGCTCACTCCATCCGTTTCCAGCTGTGTACCGTTACCCAGAAAGGCCTGAAGGGGCTCTCCCTTTTCCGACTGACGGCACAGCGCATATCCTGCACAAGCCTGCAAATTTTCCAATTTGCAGTAGTGTGTGCTCTCATCCGACGACAGAATCCAGTCGGTATTTCCATTGGTCTGTGCCACACGTATACCCACATGACTACCCTGCTGTTCGCTCTTCACCTGCGGATAGTCTACCGACACAATGCAGGAAGGCTCTTTTACGGTAGAAGGTTCATACACTGCCACAAAAGGACGGTTCCATGCCTCTCCTTTCTGGCGTGTCACAAAAGTCAGCGTAGGCTGGTCCTTGATGGAGTAAGGCATGTCCTTAATGCGGCTCAGCCCTTCCGTCATGGGGCTCAAGGCCGAAAAGACTTCGCGTCCCTCCTCTCCCTTCATCCAGAGGTTCATCGTAATATCGTCCCTGTCGGGCATCCGGATGGTAAATCCGGCTTTCACGTCTTTGCTTGTGACCGCCCGCTTCTTATTATATATGTAAGAATAGGCATACAGATGAGCTCCGGCAAATGCCAGCTCCTGAGTAGGCTGAAGTCCGAGTTCGCTGCCGTCGGCCGCTGTCAGCGTCATGTGCTGCCCCAGATTGTGATAGAAATAATCATGCATCTTGTCGCCTCCCTCCACTTTCCGGCTCCGGAAAATATCTACATAATAACCTGTAGAATCACTGACGTTAACAATTCCGGTCAACCGGGTTTGATCCGCATAGCTCTCTGGCTCACGGAAATACACTTCACTATAAGAAAGCGGCTGATAAGGGAGTTTCTTACCGGCAGAAGGGTATATAGCCCGTAACTTAAAAGAATGATTACTTTTCATGACGGGATAAGAAGAAATGCCATCCACACAAACCGTGTTATGTGAAGGAAACTGGCTGTAATATTCCAAGTAATCCAATCCTTGATAAAGGGTCTTTCCAATTCCGGCATCAGGACCGAGCACGTAGCCTTTCCCATAAAGCTCCATACTGATGCCGTTGGCGTGCATGTGGTTTCCTTCACTCCCGTTGAGAGACAGCATCAGGCTGTGACGGCGATTCATTCCGTTGCGTTGTACCAGCCAACTGACATTAGGGGCATAGAAAGTCGGAGTAACGTAATCATCAATCTTGCCTGCTTCCACTTTTTCATCCAACACGAGCGGCTTTCCGGCAAAAAAGGAAGTGATGGCCACCGGAGCCTTCCCTCTTTCTGCCACCGGAAGGGAAGCAGAAGAATCGAACAGCTTCAACATGGCCGTAAACTTATGCTCTTCTTCAGGTTTTCCATGCTTGCGGGCATTCTGAATCATATAACGGAATATATCCGTACGAAGCGCGGAGGGGTGTGTATCACCAAATCCGCAAACCATACGGTTAGGGAAAAGATACTGAGGCATGCTTTCCACAGCCTTTGGAAGTACCGGAATCTCCCTGGTCAAATCCATACCCAGATTCTCATCGAACAAGCTGACAAAACTGGCATAATCGCCCACCACCACACTACTGTAACCGGGACATTCCGCCCAAATACCGGTCACGGAATCAAAACCATAATCGGCCAGTTTCTTCAATGACCATTGGCGGATAGAGGACTGGTTCACCAGGTAATCAATATAATATTGGCGTCCTTTACCGTCAGCATACTTTGCATCATCTTCCAGAATCAAAGCAATATTCATGATAAAATGCGCCTGCAACAAGTTCCAGTTGTTGTGAGGTACCCCGTTGGCAATAATGTTGTCGGCACATTTCTTGAAAGCGTCGGCATAGATGGTCATCTTTTCAGGCTTCTCCTTCAGCAGATATGCATAAAGAAAATCATAAAGCGGCACCAACGAATTAATGACATCTTCATGAATCACCTCAAAGGAAGTCATTCCTACCAGCGTCTGCTGGTGACCGTAATTCAAGTCGACAGGTACATTACGATAGTACAGACCAGTCATGTACACATCGAATACGGAAGCTGCGGCCGTGGCATATTTCGACTCTCCGGTCAGCCACCAGAGGAAAGCCGCATCACGGGCTATGCCCACAATTTCATTATTGATGCTCTCAATCATCCTGCCCGTCTTACTGAGGCTCACCCACTCGTAAGGGTTACCCTCCAGGGTACTGTTGGCCAGGTACATTCCTCTGGCATCCTCCTGATAAGGTTTCAGTTCTTCCAGCCTCGGACGTCGGTAATTGGTGGCATGGCTACGTGCTCCGGCAAACACCACTGTTGGAGCCGGTGCCTTCTCACCTCCGGCATAATCATAGTATTCACCTTTTATATAGACCTCAGTAGCATGTGTGTTCCAGTACATCAGCAAACGGGAAGAAAGCCAGTCCGTTCCCAGGTCTACATATTCATCTGTCCGTTGCCGGAGCCGCTCATACACGTCTTTTGCCCAAGGAGCCTTTTTAATCAGTTCCAGAGTCTCTTCCTTCCCCTCCTGTGTGGTCAGATAGCGGGGATGTCCCTGCGGAAGTTTCAAGTCTAGCCGCCCGGTTTGTGCATGTATCCCCCCCAGAACCATAAACAGACACAGCAAAAAAATCAGTTTTTTCATATCTTCTCAATTTTTATTTTCACATAAAATTATACGAACGGACACGTAAAAATACTCAAAAGTCTACAGAAGTTTTTTATTTTCATTGCCGGCTGAAATGTTAAAAACAGAGGAAGACGAAAAAAAAGGAGGAAACATGCTCTAAAACATGGACTTTTATTAGTGTAATTTTACACTTATCCGTAATATTGCAGTTGAATTAGTGTTACTAATACACCTTGAAAAACAAACGAAGCAAAACCAGTTTTGATAACCATGAAATCAATACACAAATAATTAAAATAATACTATTATGAATTGGAATTCAACTGAATTTATTTGGCTCGACTGGTCAGTTCTCGCCGTCGGAGTCATGGCTATTGTATGGGCTGTTTACCGTGCAATAAAAAAAGATCAGGAAAAAATGAAAGGTGCCGATAGTCAGGACTACCTTTTCGGAAAAGGAGAACCATGGTACATTATCGGTGCTGCCATCTTTGCAGCGAACATCGGTTCTGAACATCTTGTAGGACTGGCCGGTACAGGCGCAAAAGACGGCGTGGGCATGGCTCACTGGGAAATGCAAGGCTGGATGATTCTTATTCTGGGATGGTTGTTCGTTCCATTTTACCAACTATTAAACAACAAAATGGGCAAGATTATCACGATGCCCGACTTCCTGAAATTCCGCTACACACAACGTACCGGCTCTTGGCTGTCTATCATTACACTGATTGCCTATGTGCTGACGAAAGTATCTGTAACGGCATTCACCGGAGGTATCTTCTTTGAATACCTACTCGGCCTCCCATTTTGGTGGGGAGCACTCGGTCTTATCTTCATCACGGCCATCTTCACCGTTTTCGGCGGTATGAAAGGAGTGATGACGCTTTCTGCTATCCAGACTCCGATACTTATCATCGGCTCATTCCTTGTCTTATTCCTCGGCTTGAATATGCTCGGCGATGGCAGCATCTCTGAAGGATGGTCACAAATGATGGCCGCTTGTAACGCTGCACATGACGGTTTCGGAACCACACACATGTTCCATACTGACCCTGCCGACCCCATGTATCCGCAATTCCCCGGCTATGTAGTATTCCTCGGAGCATCCATCATCGGTTTCTGGTACTGGTGTACTGACCAGCATATCGTACAGCGTGTGCTCGGACAAACCAAAGGAGAAGATAATCGAAAAGTTATGGCACGTGCACGCCGCGGTACAATCGCAGCAGGCTACTTCAAACTGTTGCCTGTCTTCATGTTCCTGATTCCGGGCATGGTGGCTTTCGCGCTTTCACAAAAAGCCGGCAGCAACATCATCATGGACATCACCAACACGCATGACACAGACGGTGCCTTCGCCATGATGGTAAAGAACATCCTGCCTGCAGGTGTGAAAGGTATCGTAACCATCGGTTTCATCTGCGCTCTCGTAGCTTCCCTGGCCGCATTCTTCAACAGCTGTGCGACATTGTTTACAGAAGACTTCTACAAGCCTATGAAAAAAGGCATGAGCGAAAGCCACTACGTAATGGTAGGCCGTATAGCTACTGTCGTTGTCGTTCTATTGGGATTGGCATGGATGCCTATCATGATGAACATGGGTAACTTGTATTCTTATCTTCAAGATATTCAATCTTTGATTGCTCCTGCCATGGTAGCCGTATTTACACTGGGTATCTTCTCTAAACGTATCACACCGAAAGCCGGAGAATGGGGCCTTATCGGAGGATTCCTTATCGGTATGTTGCGCTTGTTGACCAACGTGCTCACAGACTCTGGTAAAGCAGTCATGGATGGAGCATTCTGGGAATACACTTCTTGGTTCTGGCAAACCAACTGGCTTATCTTCGAAGTATGGCTGCTCGTATTCATCGTTATCATGATGTACGTAATATCCATGTTTACTGCCAAACCGACATCTGAACAAATCGCTGCTATCACCTTCACTGGCGACTACAAAAAAGCCATTCGCGAAAGCTGGAATATGTGGGATGTAATTGCCACATTGGGCGTTGTAGTTCTCTGCGCATTGTTCTATGCATACTTCTGGTAATCCATAAAAACTAACTTATAAATGAAGAGGATATGTAAAAAAGCTGCATATCCTCTTGCTTTTTTTATAAAAACTGCTGAAAACACTCATTCTATGTTGAAAAACATCTGAAAAAATGAACAAGCAATCGCTTTAAGTGTTACTTTTACACCATAGATAAAAACATCAATAATTTCATATGAAAAGCATGAACAAATCTTTTTTAGGGGCAAGTATCATCCTTGCTGTATTAAGCGGTTGTGCTTCCAAGCAAGCCCAGCAACCGGAACTGACATTATCAGGCTTGAACCCTGCTAATTTTGAAGTTTCAGCTGAAAATGCCAAACCTATCAAACTTTATACTTTGAAAAACAGTCAGGGTATGGAAGTTTGTGTAACCAACTTCGGTGGACGAATCGTATCGGTCATGGTTCCCGACAAGAACGGAAAGATGACGGATGTAGTTCTCGGTTTTGACAGCATTGCAGACTATCAGAATATTCCCAGCGACTTCGGTGCTTCCATCGGCCGTTATGCCAACCGAATCAATAAGGGAAAAATCACTATCGACGGACAGGAAATCCAGCTTCCAACCAACAACTTCGGGCACTGTCTGCACGGCGGTCCTACCGGATGGCAGTATCAGGTGTACGAAGCCAGCCAGACCAATGACAGCACCATCGTGCTGACGATGAAATCACCCGACGGAGACAACAATTTCCCAGGAAATGTAACGGCCAACGTAACTTACTCACTGACAGCTGACAATGCCATTGACATTAAATATGATGCTACTACAGATAAGACAACAGTCATCAACATGACCAACCATTCTTATTTCAACTTGAATGGGGAACCGTCTACACCAGCTACAGACCATATACTTTATGTAGCTTCCGACAGCATCACTCCGGTAGACAGCACCTTCATGACAACAGGTGAAATGATGGCAGTAAAAGATACTCCGTTCGACTTCAACACACCGAAGGCCATCAGCGAAGGAGTGACAGATTTCTCTAACGAACAAGTGAAATTCGGTAACGGATTTGACCATAACTGGGTATTGAAAACCAAGGGTGAGATCAATCAGGTGGCTGCCAAACTGACAAGCCCGACTACAGGCATCGGCCTGGAAGTTTACACAGACGAACCTGGTATACAGGTCTATACAGGAAACTTCCTGGACGGTACGGTGAAAGGAAAGAAAGGTATCACTTACCCACAACGTGCCTCCGTGTGTCTGGAAACCCAACACTATCCTGACAGCCCTAACAAACCACAATGGCCTTCTGTTATACTGACTCCAGGACAAACCTACCAAAGCCACTGTATTTTTAAATTTACAGTAGAAAAATAACAGAAACCAAAGAAACCAAAGAAACCAAGTTGTAAAGAACCAAAAGTCACGAACTTCATGACCACATACTATAATAATAATCCTAAATTTTATGTCGGAATCGACTGCATTATCTTCGGATTCGACAAAGGCGAACTGAATTTATTGCTGCTCAAAAGAAATTTCGAACCCGCAATGGGACAATGGTCGCTGATGGGAGGCTTCATTCAGGAAAACGAAAGTGCCGATGAAGCTGCCAAGCGTGTATTAAGCGAATTGACCGGACTGGAAAATGTGTACATGGACCAGATTGGTGCATTCGGCGCAGTAGACCGCGACCCGGGCGAACGAGTTATTTCACTGGCTTATTATGCCTTAGTCAACATCAATGAATATGACCGTGAGCTAGTACAGCAGCACAATGCATATTGGGTAAATATCAATGAACTGCCCAATCTGATTTTTGACCACAATGAAATGGTTGAGAAAGCTCGTGCTATCATGAAACAAAAAGCCTCAAGGGCACCTATCGGCTTCAACCTTCTGCCAGAGCTGTTCACTCTGACACAGCTCCAAAGCCTGTACGAAGCGATTTACGGTGAACCGATGGACAAACGAAATTTCCGCAAACGCATTGCAGAAATGGGATTTATAGAAAAAACGGATAAAATTGATAAAACAGGATCACGAAGAGGAGCCTCTCTCTACAAATTCAACGACAAGGCTTATCAGAAAGATCCGAAATTCAAACTTTAGAAATATGTTAGAAGCACTGAAAGAAAAAGTGTTTCATGCCAACCTGGATTTGGTGAAACACGGATTGGTTATTTTCACGTGGGGAAACGTATCGGCCATCGACCGTGAAAGCGGACTGGTGGTTATCAAACCCAGCGGAGTATCTTACGACGAAATGAAAGCAGAAGACATGGTCGTAGTAGACCTGGAAGGAAACGTAGTGGAAGGGAACCTGCGTCCTTCAAGCGACACACCGACTCACCTTGTACTCTACAAGGCTTTTCCTGAAATCGGAGGCGTTGTACACACTCATTCTACCTACGCTACTGCATGGGCTCAAGCCGGATGTGACATTCCGAATATCGGAACCACGCATGCCGACTATTTCCACGAAGCAATTCCTTGCACAGCCGACATGACTGAAGAAGAAGTGAAGGGTGCCTATGAAATGGAAACTGGAAACGTAATCGTAAAACGTTTTGAAGGCATGAATCCGGTACACACTCCTGGAGTTCTCGTCAAAAACCACGGACCATTTTCATGGGGTAAGGATGCACACGATGCAGTGCACAACGCCGTGGTAATGGAACAGGTTGCCAAGATGGCCAGCATTGCATACGCTGTCAACCCGCACCTGACCATGAATCCGCTGCTCGTAGAAAAACACTTTAGCCGCAAACATGGTCCTAATGCTTATTACGGACAAAAGAAATAACATAAGAACAAATATCAACCCATTAAAATAAAATCACTATGAACGCATTTGATCAATATGAAGTATGGTTCGTAACCGGAGCTCAGCTCCTTTACGGAGGCGATGCAGTTATCGCAGTAGACGCACACAGTAACGAAATGGTAGCAGGTTTGAATGCTAGCGGCAAACTGCCTGTGAAAGTAGTATATAAAGGAACTGCAAACTCCTCAAAAGAAGTAGAAGCAGTGTTCAAAGCAGCCAACAACGAAGAAAAATGTATCGGTGTAATCACTTGGATGCATACTTTCTCTCCTGCTAAAATGTGGATTCACGGCTTGCAGCAATTGAAGAAACCGTTGCTCCACCTGCACACTCAGTTCAACAAGGAAATTCCTTGGGATACCATGGATATGGACTTCATGAACTTGAACCAGTCTGCTCACGGCGACCGTGAATTTGGTCACATCTGCGCTCGTATGCGTGTACGCCGCAAAGTAGTAGTTGGTTACTGGAAAGACGAAAACACGTTGTCTAAGATTGCAGTATGGATGCGCGTATGTGCTGCATGGGCAGATTCTCAGGATATGCTGATTCTGCGTTTCGGCGACCAGATGAACAACGTAGCTGTTACAGACGGTGACAAGGTAGAAGCTGAACAGCGCATGGGTTACCACGTAGACTATTGTCCGGTAAGCGAACTGATGAGCTACCACAAAGAAGTAAAAGACGAAGATGTAGAAGCTCTTGTAAAAACTTACTTCAATGAATACGACCACGATGCTGAACTGGAAGACAAAGCTTCTGAAGCATACCAGAAAGTATGGAATGCCGCGAAAGCTGAACTGGCTCTGCGTGCTATCCTGAAAGCAAAAGGCGCCAAAGGTTTCACTACTAATTTCGACGACCTGGGTCAGACTGACGGAAGCTATTTCGACCAGATTCCGGGACTGGCTTCACAGCGCCTGATGGCAGAAGGATATGGCTTCGGTGCAGAAGGTGACTGGAAATCGGCTGCTCTGTATCGTACAGTATGGGTAATGAACCAGGGATTGCCTAATGGATGCTCTTTCCTGGAAGACTACACACTGAACTTCGACGGTGAAAACAGCTCTATCCTTCAGGCTCACATGTTGGAAGTTTGTCCGATGATTGCTGCTAAGAAACCTCGTCTGGAAGTACACTTCCTCGGTATCGGCGTGCGCAAGAGCCAGACTGCACGTCTTGTCTTCACTTCTAAGGTAGGTACAGGATGTACTGCTACCGTAGTAGACATGGGCAACCGCTTCCGTCTGATTGTAAACGATGTAGAATGTATCGAACCAAAACCACTGCCGAAATTGCCGGTTGCTTCTGCTCTCTGGAAACCGATGCCTAACTTCGAAATCGGCGCGGGTGCATGGATTCTGGCTGGTGGTACTCACCACTCTTGTTTCTCATACGACCTGACCGCAGAATACTGGGAAGACTATGCTGAAATTGCTGGTATCGAAATGGTACATATCAACAAAGATACTACTATCGACAGCTTCAAGAAAGAACTTCGCATGAACGAAGTATACTACATGCTGAACAAAGCTCTTTGCTAATACTTAACCAAGTATATCTTAAAAGTGCTGGACAGAAGATTTCTTTCTGGCAGCACTTTTAATTTTTTATATTGCCTTATTTCTCACTTTAATTAATCGATTTTAATATGAAAGATGCAAAGTCAACCATTGAGGCAGGTAAAGCCATTCTGGGTATTGAATTCGGTTCTACCAGAATCAAAGCTGTCTTGATTGACCAGGAAAACAAACCTATTGCTCAGGGAAGCCACACCTGGGAAAACCAGCTGGAAGACGGACTCTGGACCTACAGCATTGAAGCAATCTGGGCTGGAGTGCAGGACTGCTACGCTGACCTTCGCGCGAACGTAAAAAGCCAGTACGGCATCGAAATAGAAAACTTGGCAGCCATCGGCATCAGTGCCATGATGCACGGCTACATGGCTTTCAATGACAAAGAAGAAATCCTCGTACCGTTCCGTACCTGGAGAAATACCAACACCGGAAAAGCAGCTGCCGAACTGTCTGAACTCTTTGTTTATAACATTCCGTTAAGATGGAGTATCTCTCACCTCTATCAGGCTATCCTGAACAAGGAAGAACATGTGAAGGACATCACTTTCTTCACGACACTGGCTGGTTACGTGCACTGGCAGATTACCGGCGAAAAAGTTCTGGGTATCGGTGATGCTTCAGGTATGCTTCCTATCGACCCTGAAACAAAGAACTACTCTGCCGAAATGATTGAAAAGTTCGACAAGTTAGTCGCTCCTTACGGATATAGCTGGAAACTGACAGACATTCTGCCCAAAGTATTGCTGGCAGGAGAAAATGCCGGCTGCCTGACTGAAGAAGGCGCCAAGAAACTCGACGTATCAGGTCATCTGAAAGCAGGTGTACCTGTATGTCCGCCAGAAGGTGATGCCGGAACAGGGATGGTAGCTACCAATGCCGTAAAACAGCGCACAGGTAATGTATCGGCTGGTACTTCTTCTTTCTCTATGATTGTACTGGAAAAAGACCTGTCTAAACCTTACGAAATGATTGACATGGTAACCACTCCGGACGGAAGTCTGGTAGCCATGGTACACTGCAACAACTGTACTTCCGACCTGAATGCATGGGTAAACCTGTTCAAGGAATACCAGGAACTGATGGGTATGCCGGTAGACATGGATGAGATTTTCGGCAAACTGTATAACCACGCACTGACGGGTGACGCTAATTGCGGCGGACTGATTTCTTACAACTATTTCTCTGGCGAACCTGTAACCGGGCTTACAGAAGGACGTCCGTTGTTCGTACGTACAGCAAGCGACAAATTCAACTTGGCTAACTTTATGCGTGCACACTTGTATGCATCTGTAGGCGTACTGAAGA
Source organism: Phocaeicola sp. (assembly GCF_048170425.1). Lineage (GTDB taxonomy): Bacteria > Bacteroidota > Bacteroidia > Bacteroidales > Bacteroidaceae > Phocaeicola. The sequence continues at coordinate 25,773 of NZ_DBEXBB010000129.1, read as the reverse complement.
TTGGAAATGACATCCTCTTCAACGAAGAAAAAATCAAAGTAGACCGCATTACCGGTCACGGAGGTCTGTTCCGTACCAAAGGTGTAGGTCAAAGAGTACTTGCTGCAGCCATCAATTCTCCGATTTCCGTCATGGAAACCGCGGGAGAAGGTGGTGCATGGGGTATTGCGCTGTTAGGTTCTTATCTGGTGAACAATGACAAGAAGCAGTCACTGGCTGACTTCCTCGACGACAAAGTGTTTGCCGGGAATGCTGGCGTAGAAGTATCTCCTACGGCAGAAGACGTGGCTGGATTCAATGAGTATATTGAAAACTACAAGGCTTGTCTGCCTGTGGAAGAAGCAGCGGTAAAATACAAGAAGTAAAAAAATGTGAAATAAATAAGTTATTTCCACTTTGTAATTTACATATAAATGTCATACCTTTGCTCATAATTTAAAAAGCGGGTGACCTATGCCACCCGTATTTTATGTAGCATACAAATCAAACTTTAGTTATATGAACAGCAAACAAGTAATGAACCACGCTGCTGATAATATTCGTATTTTAGCTGCTTCAATGGTTGAAAAAGCAAAGTCCGGACACCCCGGAGGTGCAATGGGCGGAGCCGACTTCATCAATGTCCTGTATGCAGAGTACCTGCAATATGATCCTCAGAATCCGAAATGGGAAGGACGTGACCGTTTCTTCCTGGACCCGGGCCACATGTCACCGATGTTGTACTCACAATTGGCTCTTATCGGTAAATTTACATTAGACGAATTAAAACAATTACGTCAGTGGGGCTCTCCTACTCCGGGACATCCTGAAGTAGACGTAATGCGCGGCATTGAAAACACTTCTGGCCCGCTGGGACAAGGACACGTATTTGCTGTAGGTGCTGCCATCGCTGCCAAATTCCTTGCAGCTCGTACTGGCAATCCTACTTTCAATAAAGAAACTATCTACGCTTATATCTCTGACGGTGGTATTCAGGAAGAAATCTCTCAGGGTGCAGGCCGTATCGCCGGACACCTGGGTCTGGATAACCTGATTATGTTCTATGACTCAAATGACATCCAGCTTTCTACAGAAACAAAGGATGTCATCTCTGAAGATACAGCCATGAAATACCGTGCATGGGGATGGAATGTCATCGAAATCAACGGTAACGACTGCGAACAAATCCGTACTGCACTGGATGCGGCAAAAGCAGAAAGCAAACGCCCGACGCTGATTATCGGTAAATGTATCATGGGTAAGGGTGCCCGCAAAGATGACAACTCTTCATACGAACACAACTGTAAGACTCACGGTGCTCCTCTGGGTGGCGACGCTTACAAGAACACCATGATTAACTTGGGGGCTGACCCTGAAAATCCGTTCGTTATCTTCGACGACGTAAAAGAGATTTACGCAAAACGTGAAGAAGAACTGAAGACCATCGTAGCTGCACGTTATGAGGAAGAAGCTGCATGGGCTGCAGCCAATCCGGAAAAAGCAGCTCAGCTGAAAGAATGGTTCAGCGGAGCTGCTCCGAAAGTAGACTGGGCAGGTATCCAGCAGAAAGCAAACGATGCAACTCGTAACGCATCTGCCACTGTATTGGGTGCATTGGCACAGCAGGTTCCTAACATGATCTGTGCTTCTGCCGACTTGTCTAACTCTGACAAGACTGACGGTTTCCTGAAAAAGACTCATGCATTTGTTAACGGTGACTTCAGCGGTGCCTTCTTCCAGGCCGGAGTAGCCGAACTGACTATGGCTTGCTGCTGTATCGGTATGGCACTGCACGGTGGTGTTATCGCTGCCTGCGGTACATTCTTCGTATTCTCAGACTACATGAAACCTGCCGTACGTATGGCTGCCCTCATGCAGTTACCAGTGAAATTCATCTGGACACACGATGCATTCCGCGTTGGTGAAGACGGTCCTACCCACGAACCGGTAGAACAAGAAGCACAAATCCGCCTGATGGAAAAACTGAAAAACCACCACGGAAAGAACTCTATGCTGGTACTTCGTCCGGCCGATGCAGAAGAAACTACTGTCTGCTGGAAACTGGCTATGGAAAATACCGATACTCCGTCGGCTTTGATTCTGTCTCGCCAGAACATCACTCTGCTGCCGGAAGGTACAGACTACTCACAGGCTGCCAAGGGAGCTTACATCGTAGCTGGTTCTGACGAAAATCCGGATGTCATCATGGTAGCTTCAGGTTCTGAAGTCTCTACACTGGTAGCTGGAGCTGAACTGCTTCACAAAGACGGTGTGAAGACTCGTATCGTGTCTGTTCCGTCAGAAGGTCTGTTCCGCAGCCAGAGCAAGGAATATCAGGAAAGCATTCTTCCGAGTGGAGCTAAGGTATTTGGTTTAACAGCTGGTCTGCCAGTTAACTTGCTAGGTCTGGTAGGTGCCAACGGCAAGATTTGGGGATTGGAATCATTCGGTTTCTCTGCTCCTTACAAAGTACTGGATGAAAAGCTGGGCTTCACTGCTGAAAATGTATATAACCAAGTAAAAGAAATGCTCTGATGAAAACAATAGGACTTGCATCCGACCATGCCGGATTTGAATTGAAACAATACGTAAAAAAATGGCTGGAAGCCAAAGGATGGGAATACAAAGATTTCGGGACCTACACAACCGACAGTTGTGACTATCCCGACTTTGCTCACCCGCTGGCTTTGGCAGTAGAGAACGGAGAATGCTATCCGGGAATTGCCATCTGCGGAAGCGGTGAAGGAATCGGTATCACCCTGAACAAGCATCAGGGCATTCGTGCCGCGTTGTGCTGGATTCCGGAAATCGCTCATCTGGCTCGTCAGCATAACAATGCCAACGTACTGGTAATGCCGGGACGTTTCATTGATGAAGCAATGGCCGACAAGATTATGACGGAATTCTTCACCACAGATTTTGAAGGCGGACGCCATCAGACACGCATCGACAAGATTCCCGTTCGATAATCCCCTGCTCCTGCTTCGGAGAGGTTCTATTTGATAGAAATACGTACAAAGCCTGTTTTCCTGAAAAGGGAAACGGGCTTTGCTGTTTTTACTGAAATGTATAATTGTTTCACAAAAAAATAATAAGAAATCCTATTCCTACACCGCAGTTAAAAAAAATACCTATCTTTACACATGCTATCTTTAAGATATACTATTTCATACTATAAAAAACTTTGATACCAATCATGAAAAAATTATTATTCATCTTATTGACCTGCCTGCCGTTGTTCGGAATGGCCAAGGATAAAAAAGACAACTCTGACCCCAAATATCTGGCCGGAGCTATTACACTGGAGGATGGAAAAGTGACTTTCCGCCATGAAATCAAGGCTCCATCACTCTCCAAGGAGCAACTCTACAAACAAATGCTGGAATGGGCCAATAACCGTTTTAAATCTGACGGGAAACTGCAGAGCCGCGTAGTCTACACCAATGAAGAAGAAGGCGACATAGCCGCCTCAGCCGAAGAATATATTGTGTTCTCTTCTTCGGCTCTTTCACTGGACCGCACCCGCATCTACTACCAGTATCTTATTAATGTTACCGATGGTGTATGCCGCATGACCATGACCCGCATCCGCTACTGGTATGACGAAAACCGTGATGGAGGAGATAAATATACCGCCGAAGAATGGATTACCGATGACATGGCGCTGAACAAGAAGAAAACGAAGCTGGCTCCTATCTGCGGAAAATTCCGTCGTGAGACCATTAACCTGAAGGACCAGCTTTTCCAGTCGGCTACCGATGCATTAGGACAAAAGGTACTGGCTAACGAAGCAGCTCCGGCTGTAGTTCCGGCCACACCTCTGACTCCGGCCATGGCCCTGACCGGCGAACTGAAGGAAGTACCTGTAGCACAATTTTCAAACAGCTGGAACAACCAGCTACAAAACGGACGCATCACCTTGACTGCCAACGAGGAAGAAATCGAAATCAAGGCGGAAAACTGGGGAGGTTTTGGCAAACTGTTCAACAAGAACGTGGCTTACCTGCTGATTGCCCAAGACCGTATTGCGCTCAGCGCTCTGATGGAACAGTGCAGCGAATACAAGATTTCATTCTATGCACAAGGTGCCTCCCAGCCGACAGCAGTTATTGAATGCAAGAAGTCAATGAACCAAAAAATGACGGCTGATGACCTGAAATCACTTAACATTCAGGCTGACAGCAGTAAGTCATACACCATGTATACAGGCGAAATCACACGCACACTGCTGCGTCAGTAATATCACATAGAAAAAACGTCCTTGCGCTTCAACCGAAACACAAGGACGTTTTGTTTTAAACGCTTCGACGTTTTACCTTAAACGCAAGTGCGTTTTAAAGGAAACGCTTCGACGTTCTGTTACAAACGTCAAAGCGTTTTTTTATGACTAAATTTTAAGTTTGTTTTTATGCCTGACGAAGCTGGCGATCCATGGCAGCAGCCGCACGGCGTCCGTCACCCATCGCCAAGATTACAGTGGCTCCTCCACGCACGATGTCACCACCGGCATAGATGGTCGGGATAGACGACTGCATGTCATCGTTGACAGCAATGGTTCCCTTGCGTCCTAATTCCAGTCCCGGAATAGAATTCGGCACAATCGGGTTAGGTGATACACCTACACTGACAATGGCCATGTCAATGTCGAGAGTTACAGTGGCTCCCGGAATGGCAACCGGACTACGACGACCGGAAGCATCAGGCTCACCCAATTCCATCTTCTGAAGTACCACCTGTTTTACACGTCCCTTCTCATCGGCAATGTATTCTATCGGATTGTGCAGTGTCAGGAATTCCACACCTTCTTCCTTGGCATGCTTCACTTCTTCCAGGCGGGCCGGCATTTCTGCTTCCGAACGACGGTAAATAATCATCGCCTTCTCCGCTCCCAGACGACGTGCTGTACGTACAGAGTCCATCGCTGTATTTCCACCACCGATTACAGCTACTCGCTTACCGAATGTCACCGGAGTATCGGCATCTTCGCTGGCCGCATCCATCAGGTTCACACGTGTCAGGTACTCATTCGAAGACATGATGTTGATGGAGTTCTCGCCCGGAATGTTCATGAAGTTAGGCAGTCCGGCACCCGAAGCCACGAAGATACCCTTGAAGCCTTCGCTTTCGAGGTCTTCCACGCTGATAGTCTTGCCTATGATGCAGTCCTTCACGAAAGTCACTCCCATCTTGGACAAGTTTTCGATTTCCACATCCACAATCTTGTTCGGCAGACGGAATTCCGGAATACCGTATTTCAATACCCCACCTATTTCATGCAGCGCCTCGAACACGGTTACATCGTAACCCATCTTGGCCATATCGCCTGCAAACGATAATCCGGCAGGTCCTGAACCCACTACTGCGATCTTGATACCGTTCTTAGCTGCAATTTCAGGCACTGAAATCTGTCCGCTTTCACGTTCATAGTCAGCTGCAAAACGTTCCAGGTAACCGATAGCCACCGCTTCGTGTCCCATCTTCAGGTGAATACATTTCGATTCACACTGCTTTTCCTGCGGACAGACACGTCCACATACGGCCGGAAGCGCACTGGTCTTTTTCAGCGTACGCGCAGCTTCCAGGAATTCTCCACGTTCGATGTTCTTGACAAAGCCCGGAATATCAATACCCACCGGACAGCCTTCCATACAAGAAGGATTGGCACAGTCCAGACAACGCTTGGCTTCTGTCAGCGCCTGCTCTTCGCTCAGTCCCAGATTCACTTCTTCCTTGCGGCTGTGTGAACGGTATTCCGGATCCAGTTCGTTCATCTTCACGCGCGGAATAGCCACACGTTCTTTCGGCTTCATGCTCTTGCGCAACGCTTCACGCCATTCAGCGTTTCGTCCGGAAGCAGCCTGTTCAGCTTCACAAGTTGCAGGTTTGGTATCCAGTTTATGAATTTCTTCACGCTCAATATCCTTGAAAGCCCCCATGCGTTTCAGCATTTCGTCGAAGTCCACCTGATGGCCGTCGAATTCCGGACCATCCACGCATACGAACTTCGTCTTTCCGCCCACGGTGATACGGCAAGCACCACACATACCTGTACCATCCACCATGATGGTGTTCAGCGACACATCGGTCGGAATATTGTATTTCTTCGTCAGCAGGCAGACAAACTTCATCATGATGGCCGGACCAATGGCAAAACACTTATCCACCTTTTCACGCTTGATAATTGCTTCTACCCCTTCCGTAACCAGACCTTTCTGTCCGTAAGAACCGTCGTCCGTCATGATAATCACTTCGTCCGAGCTCTCACGCATTTCCTTTTCAAGAATAATCAGTTCCTTGGTACGTCCGGCCAGCACGGTAATGACCCGGTTTCCTGCAGCCTTCAATGCCTGCACGATAGGTAACATCGGAGCCACACCTACACCACCTCCGGCACAAACCACTGTCCCGAAGTTTTCAATATGAGTAGCCTTTCCCAGCGGACCTACCACGTCTGTAATGTAATCACCCACATTCAGTTCGCACAGACGGGTAGACGAAAGTCCTACCTCCTGCACTACCAACGTAATGGTTCCCTTCACCGGATCGGCTGCTGCAATGGTCAAAGGCATACGTTCCCCCTTCTCGCCTACACGGACAATGACAAAATGTCCCGCCTTACGCGACTTTGCAATCAACGGAGCCTCAATCACCAGTTTGAAAACCTTTTCGGAAAAATGTTCCTTCTGAAGAATCTTGTTCATAATTCTTTCTGATAAGTTAATTATTTAGTTGTTTGCTTTGTGAATAAATTGCCACAAAGTTAAGAGAAATAATAACATAATCAAATATATTTCGCGCATTCAATAAACTTTTGATAAAAACTTACAACATCCAACAAACCTGTTACCCGTCTCTTTATTTCATATGGTTAGTTAGATATGCATCTTTTTCAATTGAAACAAAATCAAGAGTATTGAAATACCTTATAAACCAGAATGTTGCGCATCCTTCAGTAGAAGAAAATTCGGCAATTTTTACTATTTATTCTGCAAAAATGACTCTCGTACCAAATTAAAGACTATCTTTGTAAGGTTACAATATGACATAAAAGCCCATGAATGAACAACTGAATCACATCAGACAACTGATAAATGAAGGAAATGCAGACACCGCTATATCCCGCCTGAATGATTGGTTGCAAACAGCTTCTTCCCCCATGGCAGAGGCGTATTATCTTCTGGGGAATGCCTATCGGAAAAAAGGCGACTGGCAAGGGGCACTCAACAATTATCAGGAAGCCATTGAACTGGATCCGGAAAGCCCAGCCACCGAAGCCCGGAAGATGATGATAGATATACTTAACTTTTATAACAAAGATATGTTTAATCAATAAGAGATATAGAATATGGCTAAAATGAAAGGTGTGGTTATCGTAAATACCGAACGCTGCAAGGGATGCAACCTATGTGTGGTCGCATGCCCGTTGCATGTGTTGTCACTCACCCCGAAAGTAAATCAAAAAGGATATAATTACGTACAGCAGGTAGTGGAAGACACCTGTAACGGATGCTCTTCGTGCGCCATTGTGTGCCCGGACGGTTGTCTGACCGTGTACAGAGCGAAAAATGAAGAATAAAATGCCCAACAAGCAAAATCTAGAAATTATGGCAGAAGAAGTTGTTCTTATGAAAGGTAACGAGGCCATAGCCCATGCCGCCATCCGTATCGGCGTGGACGGTTACTTCGGTTACCCTATCACCCCCCAATCTGAAGTATTGGAAACGCTTGCCGAACAGAAGCCTTGGGAAACTACCGGAATGGTAGTCCTTCAGGCCGAAAGTGAAGTGGCAGCAATTAATATGGTATACGGAGGCGCCGGTAGTGGAAAAATGGTTATGACCTCCTCATCCAGTCCGGGCGTCAGCTTGAAGCAGGAAGGTATCTCCTACATCGCAGGCGCGGAACTTCCTTGTCTCATAATCAATGTCATGCGGGGTGGTCCGGGCTTAGGAACCATCCAGCCCAGTCAAGCCGACTATTTCCAGACTACTAAAGGAGGCGGTCACGGCGACTACCGCCTGATAGCATTGGCTCCGGCTTCCGTACAAGAAATGGCAGACTTTGTGGGACTGGCTTTTGACCTGGCCTTCAAATACCGCAATCCGGCTATAATTCTGGCCGACGGTGTAATCGGTCAGATGATGGAAAAGGTGGTGCTCCCAGAATATCGCCCCAGACGTACAGAAGAGGAAATTCTGGCACAATGCCCATGGGCCAGCACCGGTTGCAAGGGACGCAAACCTAACGTCATTACCTCACTGGAGCTAGACCCGGCCATCATGGAGCAGCGCAACTTGCACCTGCAGGCCAAATATGCAGAAATCGAAGAAAAAGAAACACGCTACGAGGAGCTTGACACAGAGGATGCCGAATACCTGATTGTAGCTTTCGGATCCTGTGCACGTATCGCACAAAAAGCCATGGAGCATGCACGCGAAGAAGGCATCAAGGTAGGTCTGTTCCGTCCGATTACACTATGGCCATTCCCGAGCAAGGCCCTGAAAGAAAGAGCCAAACAGGTGAAAGGTATCCTGACCGTGGAACTGAACAGCGGACAAATGGTCGAAGATGTCCGTCTGGCCGTAGAATGTAAGGTACCCGTAGAACATTTCGGACGTCTGGGAGGTATCGTACCCGACCCGGATGAAGTAATCGAAGCCATCAAGGAAAAACTGATTCAGAAATAAGCTATGGATACCGATAGAATAAGAGCCGTCTTAAACGTACTGTTTATGATTGGAGCATTGATTTCCGTCATTCTCTACTTCACATTAGGCGAAGACAAGACCGTATTTTTTTATGTATGCGGCGCATCCCTTTTTCTGAAGATGATGGAGTTCGTGTTTCGTTTCTTTCTACGATAAACTACAGGAGAACTAATTATGACAAAAGAAGATATAATCAAACCTGAAAATCTGGTTTATCAGAAGCCTCGCCTGCTGAATGATAACCCTATGCATTACTGCCCGGGGTGCAGCCACGGAGTAGTTCACAAACTGATAGCCGAAGTCATCGACGAAATGGGCATGGCAGAGAAAGCTGTCGGAGTAAGTCCGGTAGGCTGCGCCGTGTTCATGTATAATTACCTGGATATAGACTGCCAGGAAGCCGCACACGGACGTGCACCTGCCTTAGCTACCGCCATCAAACGTTTATGGCCCGACCGTCTGGTATTCACCTATCAGGGCGACGGTGACCTGGCCTGTATCGGTACGGCTGAAACTATTCACGCCTTGAACCGCGGAGAAAACATCACCATCATTTTCATCAACAATGCCATCTATGGCATGACCGGTGGACAGATGGCACCCACTACCCTGATGGGCATGAAAACTTCTACCTGCCCATACGGGCGTATTCCGGAAATCCACGGCTATCCACTAAAAATGACCGAAATTGCTGCTACCCTGGAAGGAACAGCCTATGTAACCCGCCAGTCCGTACAGTCTGTTGCCGCCATCCGCAAAGCCAAGAAAGCCATCCGCAAAGCATTCGAATGCTCCATGCAGAAAAAAGGCTCCAGCCTGGTAGAAATCGTATCTACCTGCAACTCCGGATGGAAAATGACACCCGAAGCCGCCAACAAATGGATGGAAGAACACATGTTCCCCTTCTACCCGCTGGGCGACCTGAAAGATACTACCGAAAATAAATAATTATTTGCACATTATATGAAAGAGGAAATTATCATAGCAGGATTTGGAGGTCAGGGAGTTCTTTCCATGGGAAAAATCCTGGCATATTCCGGCCTGATGGAAAACAAGGAGGTGACTTGGATGCCAGCCTATGGTCCGGAACAGCGCGGAGGTACAGCCAACGTCACTGTCATTGTGAGTGACGAACGTATCTCATCCCCGATTCTCAGCAAGTATGACACTGCCATCATCCTGAACCAGCCTTCACTTGCCAAATTCGAGAGCAAAGTAAAACCGGGCGGAGTATTGATTTACGACGGATACGGTATCATCAACCCTCCTACCCGCAAAGACATTCACGTATATCGTATTGATGCCATGGACGAAGCCAACGAACGGAAAATGGCCAAGACCTTCAACATGATTGTACTGGGAGGATTACTGAAAATCCGTCCCATCGTATCAATAGAAAGTGTGGTGAAAGCCCTGCGCAAGACATTGCCCGAACGTCACCACCACCTGATTCCGATGAATGAAGAAGCCATACGCATCGGTATGGACATCATCAAAGAAGTCTGACTCCTTACCAGAAGCATGCTTCTATCTTGCAGGCTGCCAGTGCATTTACAGAAAGAAATGCAGTTGGCAGCCTTCTTCTTTCTTCTGAGTTTCACTTCTAAAATCTCCAATGTTACTTTTTGAAAGCCACAATCTCCCGTTTTCGCATTTTTATTGTATCTTTGCCCCATTATGAAGAAGCTATTTTTTACAACCCTACTCATACTGGTGTGTACTGCCCTTTCGGCACAAAACACCATTTCCCAATACGGACAGGGAATGTCTGCCACCGGAATGGACAATAACAGATATGACCGAAACGGAAATCCGATAGATACGACCGCAGTAATTGATGCCAGCACCGTACCGGTAGGACTGAATGCCTGGAAAATCGACACACGTTTTGGAGAAATGACTCCCGTTCCGGTCGATACCCTACAGCATGGCTTCCAGAACTCCAATGACACGGGAGGCCCTACAGGACATTACACTTACTTGGGTAACTTAGGAGCACCACGTATTTCACACGTATTCTTCGAACGAAAAGAAAGCAGCCAGTTTTTCTTCATCGATCCGTATGACTTTACCGTACGGAAACCCAGTGACGTGGTATATACCAACACCAAATCGCCGTTCACTAACCTGACCTACTTCAAGCAAGGAGATGGACGATACGGAGAAGAGCGCTTCAAGGCCTACTTTGCCGTGAATGTAAATAAGCGCTTAGGCTTCGGATTCGACATTGACTACACTTACGGACGAGGAAAATACGACAGTCAGTCGACGGCGTTGTTCAACGGAAATCTCTTTGCCTACTACCAGGGCGACAAGTACGACATGCACTTCAGCTTCATCAATGAAAACCTGAAGGTAGCAGAAAACGGGGGTATCACAGACGACCGCTACATTACTAACCCATTGGAGATGGCCGAAGGAAACCGGACCTATGAAACGTATTCTATCCCGACCAATCTGTCGAATATCTGGAACAACAATACCGGGTATCATGCCTTCCTGACTCATCGGTATAACTTGGGATTCTATCGCGATGAAACGACTGAGAACGATACGATTACCAAAGAAGTGTTCGTGCCGGTGACCAGCTTTATTCATACCGTCAACGTAGACATCAACCGCAGAAAATACGTGTCTTATGACGTTGACCAGAATGAAGAATACTTTGAACATAACTACTTGGGCAAGGATTCACTAGACATCACCAAGAACTTCTCTATCAAGAACACCGTCGGCATTGCCCTGCGGGAAGGATTCAACAAATGGGCCAAAGCCGGACTGACCGTTTTTGCCAGCTTTGAGCATCGTAACTTTACGCTGACTGATACCATTACCGGCACTCCGGGACGACGCATCCCGACAACTCACAAAGAGAATGTATTGTCCATCGGAGGCCAGCTTATCAAGTCACAGGGAAAGACACTGCACTACAATGTGTTGGGTGAAATAGCCATGATTGGAGAAGATGCCGGACAGTTCAGCGTAGAAGGGCAGGGAGACCTGAACTTCCGCCTGTTCAACGACACCGTACGTCTGGAAGCCAATGCCTATATCAAGAACCTGAATCCTACGTTCTACTATCGCCATTTCCACTCCAAACATTACTGGTGGGACAATGACCTGAGCAAAATCATGCGTACACGCATTGAAGGGAAACTAAGCATCGACCGCTGGCGGACACAATTGAAGGCGGGAGTGGAAAATATCACCAACTATACGTACCTGGACAACACTTCAGTGAAATATACCAATGCCAACGATGTAGTCAGCTACAAAAACAACATGGCTGTACGCCAACATTCCGGAAACATCCAGGTGTTCAGTGCCTGTCTGCGTCAGGATTTCAAGTTAGGTATTCTCCATCTGGACAATGAAATCACCTACCAGAAAACCAGCAATGAAACCGTCCTTCCCTTGCCGGAACTTGTGCTCTATCACGACCTGTATATCCGGTTCGGACTGGCCAAGAAGGTATTAAGTATTGAAATGGGAGCAGACATGCGTTACTTCACACAATATTACGCACCCGATTATGCCCCGGCCATCGGACAGTTCTACCTGCAAAATCCGGACACACGCTACAAGCTCGGCGGATATCCACTCATCAACGGATACATCAACCTGCACCTAAAGCGTACACGTATCTTCGTGCAAATGTACAACCTGCTGCAACGTACGGGGGAAAAGAGCTACTTCCTGGCGCCGCATTATCCGCTTAATCCACGTATCCTGAAAGTAGGACTCTCATGGAACTTCTTTGATTAATTCTCTGCCTATGAAGAGAAACAAGATTCTATACCTGATAGGCGGATTGATTATTCTTCTCGCCATGCTTCGACTCTGTTCACACCATGAAGAAGAACCGAAGTTCACACCGCGCGATTATCCGGAAATCATCGAGTCAGGTATCCTCCGTGCGGTAACAGAATACAACACCATCAGCTATCATGCCGACAAGGACAGCTTGTCCGGCTTTGACTACGAACTGCTGAATGCCTTCGCACAGGCCAAGAACTTACGGCTGGAAGTCACTCCGGAAATGAGTTTTGAGGAACGGTTGAAAGGCCTCAACAAAGGAAAATACGACCTGATTGCTACGGAAACAACCGTAACTACCCGCTCCAAAGACTCCCTTCTTTTCAGCCACACTCTGCTGCTCAGCAAGCAGGTACTGGTACAGCGCAAACCGGAAGAAGGAAAAGATAGTCTGTACATACACAACCAACTGGAGTTAGGACACAAAACCCTGCATGTAGTCAAAGGCTCTCCTGCCCTGTTGCGCCTGCACAACCTCATCAGCGAGATAGCTGACACCATCTACATTCAGGAAATAGAACAATACGGGCCTGAACAACTCATGGCCATGGTTTCCGGAGGTGACATTGACTATGCCGTGTGCGACGAGAATATTGCCAAGGCCAATATACATCTGTATCCTAACCTGGATATTGATACAGACATCAGTTTCACCCAATTCTACGCATGGGGAATAGCCAAACATTCTCCCATCCTGCTCGACAGCCTGAACCAATGGCTCGATGAATACATGAAAAGCGAAGACTATCAGAAATTATATAAAAAATATTTTCATTAAAACCACTCATCTATGATCAAACTAGATAAAGTAAACTGGGGATTCATCGGATGCGGTGAAGTCACCGAAAAGAAAAGCGGACCTGCTTTCAACATGATAGAAGGCTCACGGGTAGTTGCCGTCATGAGTCGCGACGAAGAGAAAGCCAAATCCTACGCCATACGCCATCAGATACCCCGATGGTACACCGACGCACAAGAGTTGATTGGAGACGAAGATGTAAATGCCATTTACATTGCCACTCCTCCTTCTTCGCATGCCACATTTGCCATCATGGCGATGAAGGCCGGCAAGCCGGTGTACATCGAGAAGCCGATGGCTGCCAGCTACGAAGACTGCGCACGTATCAACCGTATCTCGAAAGAAACTGGAGTACCTTGCTTCGTAGCCTATTACCGTCGCTACCTGCCCTACTTCCAGAAAGTCCGCCAGCTGGTGGAAGAAGGTGAAATCGGTAACGTTATTAACGTGCAGATTCGTTTCGCACAGCCCCCGCGCGCACTCGACTACAACAGCAAGAACCTACCGTGGCGTGTGCAACCCGATATTGCAGGTGGAGGTTATTTCTACGACCTTGCTCCCCATCAGCTCGATTTATTGCAAGACATGTTCGGATGCATCCTCGAGGCAGAAGGTTACAAATCGAATCGCGGCGGACTGTATGAAGCAGAAGATACAATCAGTGCCTGTTTCAAGTTTGACTCCGGTCTGCCGGGATCAGGTTCCTGGTGCTTCGTAGCCCATGACTCCGCCAAGGAAGACCGTATTGAGATTATCGGAGACAAAGGGATGATTTGCTTCTCCGTCTTCACTTACGACCCGATAGCTCTGCATACGGAGCGTGGACGTGAAGAAATCCTGCCTCCTAATCCGCCTCACGTACAGCTTCCGTTGATTAAAGCCGTAGTAGAGCATCTGCAAGGAAAGGCTGTCTGTACCTGTGACGGTGTCAGTGCCACTCCTACCAACTGGGTAATGGACCGCATTCTGAACAAACTTTAACCAATACATGATAGGGTGAAGCCACTCTCCTTGTTGACCATACTGTCTATCCTCCTTCTCTATCCGACACACACCATGGCTCAGGTAGAGAAGAAAGACAGCGTGTCAATTAACGAACCAGCCCCTGTAACTTCTCCCCGATTGTCATTAAGCAGTCTGACCGACGACATTGTCCGTTCCATCAAATTCACTGGAAAAGAAATCAAGAAAGCCGGTGCCAAACTGAATACCATAGATACCACCTACATTTCTCCCAACAAATACAACCTGGCCTTCATGCTGGAACAAAGTTCCTGGTATGAACATTACCGATTGGGCAGCAACGATGGACAAAGTCTGAATTTTGCCCCAAACATCAATACTAAGTTAGGAGTCTATTTCGGCTGGAGATGGATCTTTTTAGGACTTTCTTTCGACATCAAAGACCTTATCGGCAAAGGGAAGGAAAAAGCTCCCCGAAAAGAAATTGTATTCAACTTATACAGTGCCAAATTTGGCGTAGACTTGTATTACCGGAAAACGGGCAGCGACTTCAAGCTGTCTTCCTATGAAAAGTTTAACCTGAGCCAAAGCTATACGAACACACAGTTCAACGGTTTTCAAAGCAACATCAAAGGACTGAATGCCTATTGGATTTTCAATCACAAGCGATTTTCCTATCCTGCAGCCTATAGCCAGTCGACCAACCAGCGGAAAAGCTGCGGTTCTCTGTTGGCCGGATTTTCCTATTCCCAGCATAACATTTCTTTCGACCACACCCAATTGCCCGAGGAAATGCAACAGCAACTCAGTTCCTCCCTAAAATTTCACAGCTTACGCTATACCGACTACAACCTTAGTATTGGCTACGGTTACAACTGGGTATTCGCTAAGAATTGTCTGCTGAATGTTTCTCTCCTTCCCGCCATAGCCTATAAAAAAGCACGTATCAATGACCAGCCTACTCAAAGCGGAACCGACTGGGCACAATGGATAAAAGACATCAATTTCGACCTGATTACGCGTGCAGGTATTACCTGGAACAACAGCAAATATTACGTAGGAGCGTCTCTCGTACTCCACACGTACGATTACCGTAAACCTTCCTTCTCCATGACCAACTCTTTCGGAAGTCTGCGTATCTACATGGGATTCAATTTCTGGAAAAAGAAAGAATACCGTGAAAAGAAAGAATAAAAAAGGTAGCTGCCCCAGTGAATAAAAGCAACTCCCATATTAAATAAAACAAACACAATGAACTTCTAAAAGTGAACGCCCAGCGTAAGTAGTACTTGATGACGTTCGTTGGTTACTTTCGTAGCTTGCAAAGCCGCATCACTGAATGCGTAAAAATCAGACTTGTATACATCATATTTATAAGCCAAGTCAGTGTAGAACCACTTGCCTCTGTAACCCAGACCTACAGTTACCGTATTACGGGCCAAATCATTAGTATATTCCGTATCTGTACGCATATCGTTTGCATTCAATGACTTATAAGCCCCATCCTTAAAAGCCGATGTAGAATAATTGTAACCAGCTCTCACACTAAAGGCTGAAGATATACGAGTTTCCATTCCCACACGCAATGTATGTTGTCCTTTCAATGTAGATTTGGTATACCGGTTCTGATTCTCCATCGGAACTCCATCATTATAATACAAACGAGAAGAACCGAAGTCTGCATATTCATATTCCGCCCCTATGGCCATAATACCTCCCAAAGTAGTTCCTGCACTGACATTGAATTTCCACGGAGTAACCAAGCGATAGTCCTGCACCGATTCTCCGGCATAATCTATAGTTCTTTCATTCGCCTTAAACTGTTTGTTATCAGCCTCATTTTCATATTTATAATTCAGTTCCGAATAAATATCCGTAGAATAAGTATCCGTCAATGAATACCAGGTAGGCGTATGAATGGCAATACCGAAACGGAATGGAGACTCTTCTATCGGACGGAAAATCGCACCAAACTTCAAATTAAGACCCGCACCTTCTGTACGATATGCATTTCGCAATTCATAGAAGCCTGAGTGTCCGCCATCATAGATGTCCTCCGTATAATAGGTACTACGTGTATAATTCACATCGTTCACACCTAAAGTAATACCAAAATACATCCGGTCCTCCACATTAAATGCCACATTGAAATCATATTGGTTAATGCCTCCTTCTTCCCGACTACGGAATCCGCTGGCATTTCCATTCCACCCGATGGGTGCCTGATACGTTCCTCCTTTCCCGTCGTCAAAAGTACCTACTCCGACCAGTCCGGTACGGATACCCATTATACCCAGATATGGATAATCAACGTTATAATATGGATTAGTCAAACCGCTGTACCCCTCAGTACCATAATTGTAAATATCATTTATTGCTCCGATAGAAGTAACAGATCCACCCACCATATTAGCCATCTGTTGGGTTTGCGAAACACCGTTAAGCATTCCCCCTGCCGCAAACAATTTATTGAAATTACGACTTTTATGATAGTTAAATCCAAAATTCAAGTAGCGAAGCGTAGTACGGTTGCCTATTTTTGTGGAATACACAAAACCTATCTGATCAAACGAAGCCTTGTTCCGTTTGTCATTCATCTTATTCCCACCAAAGTCACTTTCAGTCTTTGTGCTGTTCATGCCAAAGGATGTAGACAAATCATGCCCTCTGAACAAACCGATACCTGCAGGGTTAGTGCCGATGGTAGAAATATCCGCTCCCAAAGCTCCCATGGCTCCTCCCATACCCACAAACCGGGCCGTACCGTTTAACTCGTCACCAGCATAGCGAACTGCATCATACGCATTCTGCGCCATGGCCTGCGCACTGCACATCAATGAACAGGCCATCGCATACATATATTTCTTTTTCATACTTATTCCTTAATTTAATGTTCAGCCTATCTTCTGTGTGCACCTCCGCCACCACCAGAACTTACACTTCTAGAAGAGCCTCCCCCACTGGTTGTAGTGGAACGATAACTACCTCCTCCAAAGTTATTATAGCTTCTGACAGAAGAATTTGAATTTGTCCGTGAATTGTTTATTTCATTCATCCGATTACCACTATTCTGGTTCATCCGGTCAAACACTCCGGTGTTACGATAAGAATTTGGACGTGTACTACTTGGACGAGAATAAGTAGATTCACCAATACCCTGTGAAGGACGTGTATATCTCACACCTGTATTACGTACTCTTGTGGCATCATCCGGACGTACAGAACGTACACCATTAGTTCCGCTTACTACACGCCCTCCTGTTCTGCCGTTTTGATCCAAGCCACTCATCACACGGCCTCCCGTTCTTCCATTACGGTCAAATACAGAACCCACAGTACCTCTTCGCACTACATTCTCCGCACGGCGGTTATTATAAGAATAAGAATGTCCCTGATAAGCTCCTCCCCATCCATATGACGGATAGTACGGGTGATGATGATGCCATCCCGGCCCCCAATAACCAGCCCAATAGCCACCCCAGTAACCACCATACCAGTAAGGAGAGTACCAGCTGCTATAATACCATGGAGAATACCAATTCCAGCCAAAACAGAATCTTGGTCCGGCAATACTCCAGTTCCATCTCCAGTCCCACCACAGCGGATTGCTATAAGTCGGGAATATGTAGGCATAAAGTCCGTCATCATATACGTTCCAGTCCCATGACAGGAAAGCTCCATACACCACATCCCAGTACAGCGGACTGCTTACCGGAATGGCATAGCGCGGACTACGGAAACGGACAATACGCATAGCATACTCGTAATCATCCTGCGTACCTTCAAATCCGTTCACCCACTCTCCCCGTTCGCTATACGGCTTTTCCTGAATGTAAAGCGTATCGTTCTGCATGGAGAACGTGTTCTCACGCGATGTGTACCGACGGTTGTACTCATCTACATCACGCGTATTTCCTGCCACATCTTTCACTACCACCGGAGTGGAAGTAGTCGATGTGGAATACACCGTTGTCCCCTGACTATTCTGCTTCGGGGCCGCTACGGTCTCCTTCTTCGTTTCCGTTTTTTTCTTGGGAACGAAGTAAAGGTCGTCGTTACTCTGCGCTGCCAAAATGAATGGCAAGCCAGCCAACATCAACGAAGCAAATACTTTCACCTTCATCATAATTATATCATTTAACGGTTTCACCTTTTTAATCTGATACAAAATTAGAAAGATATTTCTCCCCATCAAGCAGGAAATCCCTATTTCGAGGTAGGGATTTCCCTAAACTTGTCGAATGCTCAATCTTTTTACACTCCCAAGAACGGAACTACCACAAACTCTGCGTCTGGATATTCCCGTTTCAGCAAGTCGCGCATATATTCCTCCGTATCGTGACGGATAATCTCATCATCTTCTTCCGGAAAGAGATTATAGGCCAGTGTATGCAGACGGATGCCCCGACGCGTCATCGCTTCCAGGCTCAGCAACGTATGGTTGATACTTCCCAGGCGACCGGAAGTGACGAACACCAGCGGATACTGCTTCTGTGCCACATAGTCGATGGTCAGCAGCTCACGGGTCAGCGGCACCATCAGTCCTCCGGCTCCTTCCAGCAACACCGCATCATAGCGTTCGCTCAACGTCTGAGTGGCACGTTCAATCTTGTCGAAGTCAATCGGACGCTTGTCTATCTCCGCTGCCAAGTGCGGAGAACAGGGATAAGAAAAAATCTCCGGCATGGTCAATCGTTCCTTATCTTCCGGCAACAAGCCGGTACCCATAATCCGGCGGTGCAGTTCGATGTCTTCCGACATGTCCGTATTCCCCGTCTGAATCAGTTTCTCCGTAATGGTACGGATGCCCCGCTCATTCCAGGTCTTAGCCAGGTAAGCCGTGGCATAACTCTTTCCGATATTGGTATCAATTCCGCTGACAAAATATACATTCTTTTTCATTCTCGTAACCTTTTTATTTTCTACATATCATATAAATAGGATGAAAGGTCAGGTACACCTTTCCCCGTTCATCCGAAAATTGTCTCGTATAATTCCGGCAGAATTCCTGCAACCTGCCGCGTGTCCATGGCTGTGCAGCCGTACCCGTCACTCCGGTCTCCTTCAAATGCTTCAACACGTCCAAGGGGGAAGAAAATGACAGGCGCAACTGTTCCTCGTGGGCATATACTACCTCATAGCGTGCCGCCAGCATCTCTTTCAGTTCCTCCAGCGACGGATACGACAATCCCGCCGCAGTCAGTGTCGCCACCTCCTCTGTATTGTGAGGACCGAAGGTACTGAAAGCGAGGTATCCCCCTTCGTGCAGCAACTTACGGCATCCTGAAAAGAAACGTGGCAGGTCTTCAAACCACTGCACCGCCGAACACGATACAATCAGATCCTGCCCCTCCGGAAAAGCTAATGTCTCCGCATCCTTCGCCATGAAATGCACCTTTTCACCCAGCACATCTGCCAGGTAAGGTTCCACTTCCGGACAAAGGTCGTTCAGCCACATCTCTTCCGGTTCAACTTGCTGCAAGTACATCCGCGTGAACATGCCCGTGCCACAACCAATTTCCAGTACCCGTTCCTGTATGTCCGAAGGAATGTAACGCCCGGTCAGTTCCGCCATCCGGGATGCCACGTAACGCTGCACGTCGGCCTTGTCCAGGTAAGTTCCCACAGCCTTGGCAAAGCGCCGACTAATCAGAGCCTTGTCCATAAGCGACTTTCTCCGTTCAGCAACTCACGGAACAACTCCTCGTCATAGTGTTCCGCATCCACTTCTTCCACTGCCACTCCCTGCCAGGCTTCGCGCTGGTTCTGAGGCGGGAAAATTTTGTCGTTCGTCCCGACAACCGCCTTGTCCCAAGTCCACTCCACAGCCGGACGAGCCTTTACTGCCGTCCACAAAGCAGCCAGCTCCTGATGCAAATCATCTGCCTCCCGATAAGGATGATGCGACAGGAACGTCTTCACCTGTGCGGCCGACCCGCAAATCCGCCGACGGAAACGAACCAGCACCGGTTCCGAAAAATTCTCCAGCGTTCCCTGAAAGATGGCTTCAGGTATGCCTTTTGTATCGTGAATAGGGAAAGACGTACCATTCACCGCCAGCCTCACCCCGTAAGGGTACTCTTTTCCGGCCAACGTCTGGCAGGCTACCCATACGCCCATAGACCATGCCATGACCCGTATCTCCCTGTAGCCCTCCAGCAGACTGTAGTCAAAATCCAAATCCTTATAATCGAAGCACAACAGGCAGTCGCATTCTTCCTGCACCGGTCCGGCAAACAGATTTTCGTCCGAGCCCCATCCGGCAAAGAAGAGCAGCAGTGTGGAATTTCCTTCCTTCTTGATAAACCGTTGTTTCATATCTTAATTTCTTTCTGTTTTCATGCTTTCATTTCATGACACAACCGTGCCATCTCATCCTCTTCAATCAGCGAAGTCAGCGAGAAACGCAACCGCGCCGTACCCTCGGGTACGGTAGGCGGACGCACCGGCAACACATAAAAGCCGTGTTCCTGCATCTGCAAGGCCTTCCAGATGGCCTTCTCGTTGGCTCCCACTACCAGGGGAATAATGTGACTTTCCGACGGACATTCCACCCCACTCTCACGGATAGCCGTCCGCAGACTCGCTGAGATTTTAGCCAGATGCTCCCGCCGTGCCTGCATGTCTTCCAGGTGCGACAAGACAAAGCGCGTCCATGCCACATTGATAGGCGGCAAGGCCGTAGTGAAAATCAACGTACGCATCCGGTTCACCAGGTAATCGCGTATCACCTTCCGGCACACTACATACGCTCCCACGGAAGCCATCGCCTTGCCGAAGGTACCGCACAAGAAATCGATGTCCTTCAGACAACCTTGTTCCTCGGCTACCCCCAGTCCTCGCTGGCCCCGTACGGCAATGCCGTGCGCCTCATCCACATA
This sequence comes from Phocaeicola sp., assembly GCF_048170425.1. Taxonomy (GTDB): domain Bacteria; phylum Bacteroidota; class Bacteroidia; order Bacteroidales; family Bacteroidaceae; genus Phocaeicola. Next base: position 4,627 of record NZ_DBEXBB010000129.1, on the reverse strand, counting down.
CAACATCACGTTGGTATAACGGCGCTTCAGTTCCACCAGCCAGTCGAGCGAAGCCACGTCACCGTCCATACTGAACACACTTTCCGTCACCACAATAATCCGATGATACTCGCCGTGATGTTTGGCCAGCAGATTCTCCAACTGCGCATAGTCCTGATGACGGTAACGGATGCACTTGGCCGCCGACAAGCGGATGCCGTCAATCAGACTCGCATGCACTAATTTGTCGGCTAAAATCAGCGTGTTCGCATCGGTCACCGCCGGAAGAATCCCCGTATTCATGTGATACCCGCTGCTGAACACCAGCGCACTCTCCGCTCCAAACAACGAAGCCAGCAGCGATTCCAGTTCCCGATAGGCCGGGAAGTTGCCCGTCAGCAACCGTGAGGACGAGGAAGAAAAGCACAAATCCCTCTCCTTCACCGTCTGCAAAAACTCCTCACGCAACGCCTTGTCCGAAGCCAGTCCCAAATAATCGTTCGACGACAGGTTCAGCATCCTCCGTCCACCGGCCTCAATCCATTTCCCGTCGCTGCAGGTTTCCGGCAACACACGCAGGTTGCCACACGCCTCCAGCTTGTCCAGTTCCAGCTGAAAATCTCCGTCCAGTCCGGGTTGTATTTCATTTTCCATGATTTACCTCCTTTGTTTTTATTCCGGCATTTCGCCGACAATCTTACACAAACCGCTCGTCAGCTTGTTCAGCTGCTCCGGACGGATGATGAAAGGCGGCATGATATAGGCCAGCCGTCCGAACGGGCGCACCCAGATACCTTCTTCCACAAACCGGCGCTGCATCCAGCCCATGTCGACCGGCTTCTTGGTTTCAATCACTCCGATGGCCCCCAGTACCCTGACATCAGCCACCTGCGGCAACAAAGCCGCCGGTGCCAGTTCTTCTTTCAACTGTGCTTCAATGCGGCGTACCTTCTCCTGCCAGCCTGACGACAACAACAGACGTACGGAAGCCAGTGCCACGGCACAAGCCAGCGGGTTGCCCATAAACGTAGGACCGTGCATGAACGCACGCGGCTCCTTGGAAGAAATGCAGTCGGCCACCTTTGCCGAAGCTAGCACCGCCGAGAAGGTCATATACCCTCCTGTCAACGCCTTGCCGATGCACATGATGTCCGGTTCCACCTGCGCATGTTCCCATGCAAACAATTTTCCCGTACGTCCGAAGCCTGTGGCAATCTCGTCAAAAATCAGGAGCATGCCGTGTTCCCGGCAGAGGCGTGCCGCCTCCCGTAAATACTGCGGATGGTAGAAACGCATCCCTCCGGCTCCCTGCACGATCGGTTCCAGAATCAGGGCCGCCAGCTCGCCATGGTGCTGCGTGATGACTTCCCGCAACGGCTCGATGTCTTTCTCGTCCCATTCCGCATCGAAACAGCACTGCGGAGAAGGTACAAAATAGCGCACCGGAAGGGCCGAACCAAACAGGCTGTGCATGCCCGTCACCGGGTCGCATACCGACATGGCGTTCCACGTATCGCCGTGATAGCCCGAACGGATGGTCACAAAATTGTTCTTCTCCGGATGACCTGCCGCAAACTGATACTGCACCGCCATCTTCAAAGCCACTTCCACAGCCACCGACCCACTGTCGGCATAAAAAATGTATTCCATGCTGGGAGGCACGATTTTCAGCAATTCCTTTCCCAATTCGATGGCCGGCTCGTGCGTCAGTCCCCCGAACATCACGTGCGACATTCGGTGAAGCTGTTCTTCTATTGCCTGGTTCAACACCGGATGATTGTATCCATGCACGGCACACCACCACGACGACATGCCGTCAATCAGTTCCGTACCGTCGGCCAGCGTCAAGGTACAACCCTGTGCCCGTTCCACCTTATAAGTGGGCAGCGGGTTTGAAGTTGAAGTATACGGATGCCACAAATGGTCCCGGTCAAATTCGTCAAACAATTTCTCACAATTCATATCCTGCCTCCTTTATACGTTCTTTGTCTTTAGTTACTTTTGAGCCAAGGGTGGTCAGCAAATCCCCCACAATGGCCGAATTGATTCCCACATACAGCGCACGGTCCGCCGTCTCCTCGCTCAACTGCGAGCGCCCTCCGGCAAAGCGCAGGAAAGCCGTCGGATTCACCATGCGGAACATGGCCACCGTACGCAGCACCTCTTCCGCCGTCAGCGGCTTTGCGTGTTCCAGCGGCGTACCCTTGATGGGCTGCAACAGGTTCAACGGGATGGACTGTACCTCCAGTTCCCGCAAGGTCAGTGCCAGTTCCACCCGCTGGGCCGGCGTTTCTCCCATGCCGATGATGCCTCCGCTGCACACGTCCATACCCGCCCGGCGAGCTGCCTGGAGCGTTTCTATCTTCTGTGCCTGCGTATGCGTGGAACACAAGGTCGGGAAGAACGAAGGCGCCGTTTCCAGATTGCAGTGGTAACGGCTCACCCCCGCACGGTGCAGGGCTACGAGCTGTTCTTCCGTAGCCAGTCCTAACGACGCACACAATTCAATCTTACTGTGCGCCCGAAGGTATTCAAAGTGCTTGCAAAGTTTCTCTACCTCTCCCGCCGAAGGCCGACGACCACTGGTCACCAGTGAGAAACGAGCCACACCCTGGCTTTCGTTCATCTTTGCCTGACGCAAACATTCCTCTTCACTCACCAATCCGTACTCCTCCACGCCCGTGTGATGATGCACCGACTGGGCACACCATTTGCAGTTTTCAGGGCAACGTCCCGACTTGGCATTAATGATGGAACACATGTCAAACTTCCGTGAAGCGTATGCCACCGTAATGCGGTGAGCCACCTCACACAGTTCCTCAAAAGGCGCTTCCTCGAGCAGCCACAAAGCCTCCTCCGAAGTAAGCATGCCTCCTTCCTTTATCTTCTCTTCTAATTTCTGTAATCTTTCCATACGTATTTATCCTAAAAAAGAAGGGATGTATCCGCTTCGGTTAAGTCTGTCAGACTTGACCTGAAACGGGTACACCCCTTCCGGTTATTGTTATCTTATTTATTTCATCTAAAAGCAACGCAGGCACTTCTTCCCTTTGCGGCACCAGCAGACACCACAATCTTGTCCGGTCTGTTTCGAATAGACTTCCTCCAAGCCCTAGTCCTCCACTTCCAAAGAGTGCATCTTCCTCCGAAAGGTCAGTCCATGACGTGCCTTCTATTTTCTTTCCCTCGCACACTGCCGTTTTCTGCTTGCCCAATGAAGCATCTGCAATTCCTCGTCCCACCTGTCCGATGGTGACATGGCGATGCAGGCTCACGAACGCAGCATATTCCTTCCGGCTCCAGCGACGGAACCGAAGCATGACCTTTTGCGAACAGGGAGTGATACGATGCATCTGTTTTCTCTTTGTTTAAATGTATGGCTGCAAATGTATAGAAAAATCTACAGAAAATGCAAGGATTGAGGAGAATACGTTTTTTCGGTCTACAAATTCGCTTTTATCTTCTTTTCTATCTCTGCATCTGTTGTCTTTCCCGCATAGCCTTGAAACTTTGCAATTATCGTGCGATCTTTACCTATCAAGTAAAACTGCGGAACTCCGCTACCAGCCTGATAATCATTTATAAGTTTAGCAATTGTATTCTTATCGGCTGTCAGAAAGCTGTATTCTATTCCCTGATTTTTCACATAGGCTTCGCAAGACGACTTCGACCTTCCCCACGTTTCCACAGCCAGCACTTCAAGCTCGTTCACTGTATATTCTTTTTTCAACCTGTTCAAGAAAGGAATCGAAATCTTGCATGGTCCGCAGCCTATCCCTGTGAACTGCAACAAGATGACCTTCGACTTTATACCGCTTAAAGAAACCTTCTGACCCTTCATATCAGTAAGCGTCCAGTCTGTAGCTTTTTTACCCGTCATATCCACAGTTGGTTTTGAAGATCGCTGCCCTTTTTTTACAATCTCAAAACCTTCTGGATAATAATTTGTCGCTACAATACACTCTTTATCAACCGGGTTATAGATAAAGTCAGAACAAGAAGCTTCATTCATGTTACCCTCCATTTCCCTCCGATAACGATATGGCATGTCATCTTTTTTGGAGATCCAGATTTTGTAGACAGACGTCGGATCATATACATACGGATTCTGCGGCATATAACGAGCTTTACCAAAAAACTCCACCTGAACAGGCATGTGAATGGTCAGTTCCATCAAATAATCATCACCCAAATCTTTCAAGGAAAGCTCTATAGAGTCCTGGGTAGTAATTGCGTATTTAAGAATTGACTGAGTATAGTAAAAGAATTCAGGCATAACCATACGGAAAGGAAGCGGGCTTTTAGTTGTAAAATCATCTTCCCGAATCCATTTTTCCCCCTCCTCTTCATAAACATAAGAGGACACTTTTCCATCATATACACCACGAAAGGCATTGTCCTGAAACTCTACAAAAGATGAACCTATAGCCGTATCTTGTGGGTTAATATGTTCATAAACTTCGGATGTTACTGTATAAACAGGATCTTTTTCCCCAGGCAACCAAGCTTGTCTAACGACCTTATAACTCACTGATTCAACCTTGTTCATTTTCTGTAATACGTCAGACAAATATTCTTTATCGGTACGCGGGCCACAACTAACAGATATCAATATACAAAATGCGGCCATAAGTAGATTTTGAGTTTT
>NZ_DBEXBB010000128.1:0-7503 GCF_048170425.1 Phocaeicola sp. | reverse complement strand
AAGAACAGAGATTCTGTGGCTTTCTTGTCTTTGTTAGTCAATCTATTTCTTCAGTTCCGGATAACTAATGCGAGTATGATACATGGTTTTCAACTTTTCCTTAAACACCGCTTTCACGGTAGCTATGTCCTTAAATGTAATCGGACATTCTTTGAAATACCCGTCCTGTACCTGACTATCGATAATTTTTTCTACCAAAGCAGAAATACTTTCTTCTGTATACTCAGACAAACTTCGCGAAGCAGCTTCTACTGAATCAGCCATCATTAGGATAGCCTGTTCTTTTGTAAAAGGATTTGGACCCGGATAACGGAAGGCCTCCTTATCCACCTCTTCTCCAGGATGCTCGTTCTGATAGGAGATATAGAAATACTTGGTTAAACCCTTCCCATGATGCGTACAAATAAAATCTTTTATCACCTGTGGTAAATCATGCTTATCAGCCAGTCTCATACCATCAGTCACATGGCTTATAACAACTTGTGCACTCTGTTTATAACCTAACTGATCATGAGGATTCATACCTGACTGATTTTCGGTAAAGAAAGCAGGGTTCAGCATTTTTCCGATATCATGATACATGGCTCCCGTACGTACCAGCTGACTGTTAGCTCCGATACGGTTGGCAGTCGCAGCAGTTAAATTTGCCAATTGAAGGGAATGCTGGAACGTGCCAGGTGCCACTTCCGACATTTCACGCATCAATTTATTATTGATATTGGATAACTCTACTAAGGTTACATTCGAAGTAAACCCGAACATCTTTTCCAAGATAAACAATAAAGGATAGGTAAAAAGCAACAACATGCCGTTAATAATAAAATTGACATACATGTGCGTACTTAACTGTGCCACATCACTGACATGTATCAAATCGAGCGCCAAATACATCAACGCATACGTACAAGCCACTACCAATGCACTACGCAACAACTGCGAGCGTTGTGACAGTTCTCTCAAACTATAGATACCAGCCATACCGGCCGCAGTCTGCAACAATATAAACTCATGCGGCGTACGAAGACATATCGAACAAAGCAAAATGGTTATAATATGGGCAACAAATGCCGTTCGCGAGTCCAGGAAAATACGAATGATCAAAGGTATCATGGCAAATGGAACAATGTAAACACTCATAAATGCATGTTCCACCATGACAGAAGACAGCACTGGAAAAGCTACAATGATGACAAAGAGCAAAGCCAATGTCCGGTGCTTTTCATAATAGTCATTCCGGAACAAATCCAGATAAATCATAAAGCAACCTATCAGCAGAGCCACAAAAAGCGTTTGTCCAAGCAAGGTAAGACGCTTTTCTGCTACTGTCTCACTCCGCTTGTTCCACTCTCGTTCCAATGATTTCAGGATATTATATGTATGGGCGTCAATTATCTCTCCACGGTCTATGATTTTTTGTCCATTCATTACAAAACCGTTAGCCCATGACAAATCGGAAAGTAAATCTTGCTTTGCAACCTCCGATTTGGAAGCATCATAAGAAAGGTTTGGAGCAATGTATTCATTCAGATTGCACCGCTGTAGCAATGCCCGCTGATAATGCACGGTATCTGAATAAATCAATGTTTCGTATGCCGTCTTAAAACTATAAAGACTGCTCACTTCCATCTGGTTTGCAGTATTCTTGTCTACCAACTGAATGGAACGTACACTGTCTTTGCGTAACTTTTCCCAATCATTCGGAGCCATAACCCCTTTCTCATACACTAATTTCAATAACCGCTCAATATGATGCTGATACGCTGGAGCGGGGATAATACGGTGCAAGCTATCAGTATAGGCCTTTTTGAACTGCTGAATCATGCGGTCAGCCACCGTCTTGTCCATCTGATAATACGGACTATACAAACGCATGATGCTGTCTTGTTCCCGCTGCACTTCAGAATCATCTTTATAAATGGGGAAATCGAACGAAGCCTGAAGCAAGCCGTATTTCCAAGGCTTATTAATGTCAAATTGATAATTAAAACGCCCCTCGCGCGGCAAGAAATAGACAATCACACATACTGTTACCACGAAAATGGCCAGCTTATATAACAGTCCTTTATAAGAAAACGGTTTCTCGGTTTGTAAACTTTTCATGCTAAAAAGATATTTTGCGTGCAAAATAAGAAAAAAACGGGAAATTTAGATTAATTTTGCAGCGTATTTTTAGATAAAAACCACAATGTCAGAAAGAAAAGTAAGAGTCCGTTTTGCACCAAGTCCCACCGGTGCATTGCATATCGGCGGCGTACGTACCGCTTTGTACAATTATCTGTTTGCTCGTCAGCATGGCGGGGAACTGATTTTCCGTATTGAAGATACTGACTCACACCGTTTCGTTCCGGGTGCTGAGGAATACATTATCGAGTCATTCAAATGGTTAGGCATCCAGTTTGACGAGGGTGTCAGCTTTGGAGGGAACTATGGTCCGTACCGCCAGTCAGAACGCCGTGACATTTACAAGAAATATGTACAGGTGTTGCTCGATAACGGAAAGGCTTACATCGCTTTTGATACACCGGAAGAACTGGAAGCTAAACGTCAGGAAATTCCGAATTTCCAGTATGATGCTTCTACACGTACTTCCATGCGCAACTCACTGACTCTTCCGAAAGAGGAAGTGGACAAGCTGATTGCAGAAGGCAAACAGTATGTAGTCCGTTTCAAGATTGAACCGAATGAAGACGTACATGTACACGACCTGATTCGTGGAGAGGTCGTTATCAACTCTTCTATCCTCGACGATAAAGTGTTATATAAATCAGCTGATGAACTGCCTACTTACCACCTGGCGAACATCGTTGACGACCACCTGATGGAAGTGTCACATGTAATCCGTGGAGAAGAGTGGTTGCCTTCAGCTCCGTTGCACGTACTGCTGTACCGTGCTTTCGGCTGGAAAGATACAATGCCTGAATTCGCTCACCTGCCATTGTTGTTGAAACCGGACGGGAACGGTAAACTGAGCAAGCGCGACGGTGACCGTTTGGGATTCCCTGTATTCCCATTGGAATGGCATGATCCGAAAACTGGAGAAGTTTCTTCTGGATACCGTGAATCAGGCTACCTGCCGGAAGCGGTTATCAACTTCCTGGCTTTGTTAGGATGGAATCCGGGTAACGACCAGGAAATCATGTCAATGGATGAGCTCATCAAATTGTTCGACCTGCATCGCTGTAGCAAAGCGGGTGCAAAGTTTGACTATGAAAAGGGAAAATGGTTCAACCATGAATATATCCTGATGAAGAGTGACGAAGAAATCGCACAGTTGTTCATGCCGATTCTGAAAGAGCACGGCATCGAGGCACCGATGGACAAAGTAGTTACCGTAGTCGGACTGATGAAAGGCCGTGTAAGTTTTATCAAGGAATTGTGGGATACTTGCAAATTCTTCTTCGTAGCTCCAACAGAATATGATGAAAAGACAGTGAAGAAACGCTGGAAAGAAGATTCTGCTGAACGCATGACCGAACTGGCTGCACTGCTGGAATCATTGGACGATTTCTCACTGGCACACCAGGAAGAAGTAGTCATGAAGTGGATTGAAGATAAAGGATATCACTTGGGTAACATCATGAATGCTTTCCGACTGACATTAGTAGGGGAAGGCAAAGGTCCTCACATGTTTGACATCTCGGCCGTATTAGGAAAAGAAGAAACAGTGGCTCGCATGCGCCGTGCAGTAGAGGTTCTCAAATAAGCTAAGACATGATTTATAATCTTATCATCGCTCTTTATACAAGTGCAGTCAGACTAGCTGCACTTTTTAATAAGAAAGTGTCGTTGATGGTCAAAGGGGAAAAAGAGGCTTTCGGCGTACTGGAGAAACAGATTGTCCGCGGAGAAAAATACCTGTGGTTTCACGCAGCTTCTTTAGGGGAGTTTGAACAAGGACGTCCGCTGATAGAAGAAATCCGGAAAACCTGTCCGCAGTACAAGATTCTTCAGACATTTTTTTCTCCTTCCGGATATGAAGTGCGAAAGAACTATAAAGGAGCCGATATTGTCTGCTATCTTCCGCTGGACACACCGGGCAACGTAAAGCGTTTCCTGGATCTGGCCCAGCCTTATATGGCCTTCTTTATTAAATATGAATTTTGGCAGAACTACTTGAACGAACTCCAACGACGGAATATTCCGGTTTACAGTGTTTCATCCATTTTCCGGAAGGAACAGATTTTCTTCCGGTGGTATGGGAAAAGCTATCGCAAGGTTCTTCGCACCTTTACGCACTTGTTTGTACAAGATGAAGCTTCTGTAAAGCTGCTGGAGTCTATTGGTATTACCAATACAACGATAGTAGGTGATACACGCTTTGACCGGGTATTGGAAATCTGCCATCAGGCTAAAGAACTTCCATTGGTAGAAAAATTCAAAGGAAACCATACCGCCTTTGTAGCAGGAAGTTCTTGGGGACCGGATGAGGATATTTTCATTCCTTATCTCAATGCACATCCGGAGGTAAAGCTGATCATTGCACCGCACGTCATTGATGAAAGCCATTTGAAGGAAATCACCGGCAAGTTGAACCGTACCGTAGTACGCTATACACAGGCTACGGAAGAAAAGGTGAAAGAAGCCGATTGCCTGTTGATTGACTGTTTCGGTTTACTGTCTTCTATCTACCGTTATGGAGAAATTGCCTACATCGGAGGTGGATTCGGCGTAGGTATCCACAATGTACTGGAAGCTGCTGTGTACGGCATGCCGGTCATCTTCGGTCCCAACAACAAACGGTTCCGTGAAGCCCAAGGTTTGCTTCAATGCAAGGGCGGCTTTGAAATACAAGGAGCAGAGGACTTCAAGAAGATTATGGACAACTTCCTGAATAATTATGAAGCCTTGGATAAAGCGGGAAAGAAAGCCGGAAACTATGTACGGGACAATGCCGGCGCATTGGAAAAGATTATGCATACAGTAACTTTATAAGTTGCAGCATCATACAATAAAACGGATCTGAAGCAAAGAGAATCTATCCCTCTTACTTCAGATCCGTTTTCATTATTATCTTCTACTGTTTATTCCTGAGACTTCATCCGTTCTTTCTTATAGTTCTCAAATAATTCAGATAAAGTTTCCATCGGAATATGCAGCAAATACATTTCCTTAAATACATCGGGTAATACTTGCTGGAGGAAAGTAGCCTTCCGAAGTTCAATAATCTTCCGGGCAGCTCCAGTTGTCACAAAATATCCCAAACCTCGCTTATTGTAAATAATACCCTGTGTCTGCAGATAATCATACGTACGAACCACCGTATTCGCATTTACCTCCACTAACCCTGCATATTCTCGTACCGACAGGATACGCCCTTCTTCCTCATACACATCCTGAAGGATCTCATCCATGATACGGTCGGCTATCTGCAAATAAATCGGTTTATTCTCTTTAAAAGTCATAAGCGCCATAGTTTTCGTTTAACAACTTCCGAACGAGTAAACAGCCGATAAGACATCCACCAGTTGAACACAGTAAATAGAAAAAAGACAACTGAAACAATGGTCAATAATCTATTTACAGTTTGTGGAGTGTCTTGATAGTGTTCCTGCATCCAGTCTGAAAAGCGAGCTAAAAAGCCTCCTTCTGCTAAATTCGCAAACAAGATTCCTCCTAAAATAGTTACAGCCAAACAAGTCCCTATTGTTTTCAGAAAAGGATGTTTGTACCAAAAACTGCCTCCCAAGATAAAAAGTGAATGATGCCACAAGCAGAATATCCATACAAGTAGCTGCATCAGCCACCAAGAATAAACAGGTTCCCCTGTTGCGTCTACCGAAGCATGAGCCCACCTCATGGAAAATACTTCCACTAACATCGGCTGGCTATATACGGCCGGTAAATCAAACAAAGGTAGCAACAAATAATGGGTAAGTTCCAAAGCCAGCAAGGCAACCAGAATCATCAACACAGTACCTATTGTCACAAACAAAGCACGAGAAAAGAACTTCTCCAATTTCGTAGCCGGCAGCAATAAATAAGAAATACGTTTCTCCTTATTATCCATACACTTCATGATTCGGGAAGCATAAAATATCATCGCCACACTAACCACCATACCAATTATCCCTAACATATTGCCGCAAAAGCGTTCGAAAGAATAAACCTCCGGAAACGGATAATCTTTACCTGTCCATTTTTCCGCTTGCCATAAAAATCCTAACATCGGGAAAAAGCAGGCTGCAAAAATACCCAGTAAACCATAAAGGTTACTTTTCCAGTTCTCTATCAAATCGCGTCGCATGATATGCTGTACGCGTGTCATACTAAAAGTTGTCTCCATCATGTCGTGTCATTTATTTATCTTTAAAAATCGCTTGTATTTTCTCACGTTCCGTCAGCAAAGCATTAAACAGAAGTTCCAGGTTCAACGGGCTCTCTTCTCCCGCAAGATTGGGCCATATCACACTGTTCCCATGTACGGATGGCTGTACAAAAAGTGCGTCATCCGTCGGTTCATTCATGCCCTGCTCCGCAAACAACAGTTTATCTGTAATGTCTACTACCGAGCGGTTCAGCAACACCTCATTCCCATCAATCACTACCACCTGGTCCAGCAAACGGTCAATATCCCGTACCTGATGAGTAGATACCACTACCGATTTCTCTTCCGTCATTCCTGAAGCTATTACTTTCCGGAATTGACTTTTAGAAGGAATGTCCAATCCGTTGGTCGGTTCATCCATCAGAAGCAAGGAGGTATTGGCTGCCAGCGCAAAACACATATAAGCCTTTTTCTTCTGCCCCATAGACAACTCTCCCAAATGAATGTCCTCATTCAAATCAAAATCGGCCAGACATGTCCGCAACAACTCCTGGCTGAAACGGGGATAAAACGGTGCATTCACTTTCACAAACTGCTGTAAGCTTAAATTGGGTAAAGTGAATTCTTCCGGAACCAAATACATATCCTCCAGGGTTACCGGTAGACGCTTTTGTACATCTACCCCTTTCATCCATACAAAACCACTTTGTGGACGTAACAAACCACTCATCAAATAAAGTAAAGTAGATTTTCCGGTTCCATTCTTTCCCAAGAGACCAATTACCTTTCCAGCTTCCATTTCCAATGAGAAATCTTGAAAAACGGAAGCTTTCTTTCCATAACTGAAGGTTAAACCTTCGATTTTTATCATAGACGTGTTCATGTTGTAAATAAATTGTATTAGTGTATTAGCTTATTAGTACACTGCAAATGTAATTCTTTTTCTTTAATCTGCAAGCATCAACAAAACTTTTAACAGATAAAATGAATTATCTCCAACAGTTTTAATTCTTAGAATTACAGGAATAGAAGTTATCAACCCGATGATTCAGACTCATGTTCCCCAAAACAAGTTCTTTTCCAAAGGGATTTTCGCCCGTTCTGAGCGCATCCCGAAGCTTCCGATAAAGAATGATTCTCCTTTTCGGAGAAAACGTCTCCTGCCGCATTTCTGAGAGCCGTCCGGGTGAGCGGTAAAGAAACAAAGGACAGCAAAGGGGAAAAAGAAAGGAAAGCGA
>NZ_DBEXBB010000127.1:0-16561 GCF_048170425.1 Phocaeicola sp. | reverse complement strand
TTTTCATTTTTCTAATCTTTAGAATGTTAACTGAATACCCATATTATAAGCTCTCATCAGAGGGTATTTACCATAATCTACACCCGGAGTCAAGTTTGATCCGTTGTTATAGTCTACCTCTGGGTTATATCCTTTATACTTAGTAATAGTGAACGGATTATCTGTAGCTACATAGAGACGCAAATTACTGATTACTCCATCTGACCATTGCTTGATTTTCGGGAATGAGTAGCCTACAGTAATGTTAGTGCAACGGAAGAAAGAACCATCCTGCAAATAGAACGTAGAAAGACGAGTACTATTGCTCTGCGTACCTCCTCGTGAAGCTTTGTATACCCATCCATTTCCTGGATTTTCCGGATTACGATAACGGTCGTCTACTACAGAATACTGATTACCAGAACCTTCCATATTAAACAGGTAATAATCTTGACCATCCAACACTTTATTTCCATATGAGCCATTGAATGAAGCACTTACATCCAAATCACGATAGTTACCATTTACATTAAATCCGTACGTAAACTTCGGATGTGGGTTACCAATAACTCTTTTATCATCGTCATCTACAACTCCATCTCCATTTACATCCTCAAAATACAAGTCACCAGGCTGAAGAGCTACAGACTGAGATAATGAACGAGGAGGTCCCTGCAATTCATAGCCTTCCGGGAAGGAGTTGCCATTAGCCTTATAGACCGCATCATCAGCTGCCAGACCGGCCATATCCGCTTCTGTAACCATACCTGCGACCTTAAATCCATAGAACATACCGATAGGCTGTCCTTCTTCCGTTATATGAGTCATGTAAGAGCGTTCTGCACCGTTAGTGATAATTTTGTTTCCGCCTAAGTTAAGCACCTTATTACGGTTCAATGATATGTTTCCACTTACGTTCAAGCTATAATCTTTGCCGGTAAGTACACGTGCATCCACCTGAAGATCAAAACCGGTATTACGGATTTTTGAATCTGGCAAGTTAGTCAGCATAAAATTAGCACCCGAAATAGCAGAAATCGGCTGTTCGAAAAGCAAATCTTTTGTATAACTTAAATAATAGTTTCCCGAAACTGAAAGTCGGTTATTAAATAAAGACAAATCAAATCCTACGTTATACTGAGAAGTAGTTTCCCATCCAATCGCATTATCTTTCACACCACCCGGATACATTGCTGACACAATAGTACCATTTCCAAAGACAGCACCGGCCGGTGAATTCATAATGGTGGCATACTCATAGTTACCAATATTATTATTTCCGCTCATACCCCAACTTGCACGCAACTTTAATGAAGTAGACTCTCCTAAATTATCTTTCCAGAAGTCTTCATTAGAAAGTGTCCAGGCAGCAGAAATAGAGGGGAAATATCCCCAACGGTTTTCAGGACCAAAAAGTGAAGAAGCATCACCACGGAATGAAGCAGTCAAATAATATTTGTTCGCATAATTATAATTCAAGCGTGCAAAATAAGACAACATTGTCCAATTCGACTTATAAGTATTGTTCAACTGAATGTCACTTGGATCTGCTCCGTGTCCGGTTACTTCTGTGATATGATCATCTTCATAGCCTGTAGCCTTTACTCCCAATACATCTATCATATCTTTCTGTACAGAATAACCGGCTACCCCACTAAAGTTATGTACCTCATTCCACGTCTTATTATAGTTGGCTGTAAACTCTGCCAGATAGTCCGATTTCAAAGTAGTATTCGCAATTGCATTGGCTGCTGCCTTAGCCTGATCAGAATAAGGAGGATTTGCTCCATCAGAAAGACTCGTAGGACGATAAAACTCATACTTTTCAGAATAAGTATACATACCCAAGTTTGCTTTCAAAAACAGATTCTTTACCGGTTCATATGTAGCAGTTACATTATATGTATTTCTTATTCCATTGCGGCGTATTTTTGTTTCCGTAGCCAACGCAACCGGATTTTCAATCTGCTGGAAACCATATTCACTTGCATATGATGTCATTTCCCCTTTTACAAGTTCCCCATTTTCATCGTAGCAAGGAAAAATCGGAGCATAAATCAATGCACCCAAAATAGGTCCTTGATTGAAACGTCCCTCCTGAACCTCACGGTTCCAGTTAGAAGTATTTGAAATAGTAGCTCCGATTCTGAATTTTGAGCTAATTTCCGCATCCAGATTTGCACGTAAATTCAAACGCTTCTGACCTGTTGATAGAATAATACCCTCTTGATTCTGATAGCCCATACTCACTTCATAGCGTATTTTATCGGTACCGCCATTTACCGACACATGATGACGTTGTGACAATGCATTCTGATATAATTCATCCTGCCAGTCTGTATCATACTGCGGAGTAATCACTTCACCTTTCTCAAAATCATAAAGAAACTCAGGAATCATTGCTGCACTGTTAGCAGAGCCTATTTGCTGGGCACGTTCCGCATTCGTGTGATGAATATATGAATCATCCCAAGGCTTACCAGCTGTTACAAGAATATTCTTATACGCATTATTACGTCCTTCTACCACCAAATCGGCAAACTGAGCTGAATTGAGCAAATCAATTTTCTTGGCAAGCTGATTGACGCTCAACTGAAAATTATAGTTTACTTTTACTTTGCCTTCCTTACCACGTTTCGTTGTAATAAGAACTACACCACCTGCAGCACGTGAACCATAAATAGCTGCCGAAGCTGCATCCTTCAAGACTTCAATAGATTCAATATCCTCAGGATTCAGCATTAAATCATCATTCGAAGGATACCCGTCAATTACATAAAGCGGATCAGAGCTTGCATTGATAGAAGCGACACCACGTACACGAATTTTCGTACTACCATAAGGTGCACCACTTACCTGTGCAATCTGCACACCGGATACTTTACCAACCAAACTTTGTCCTACCGTAGGAGTCGTTACGTTTAGCTCTCTTGACTTAATACTTGAAACTGCTCCCACCACATCTGTTTTACGCATGGTCTGATAACCTACTACCACAACCTCATCCATTGTTTTAGAATCCTCAACCAATACAATATGCAGATTATCTCCCTTTTTCGGTTTTATACGCTGTGTGGTATAACCGATATAAGATATTTCCAGCGTATGTTCATAGCTCTGTACATCTAATCTGAACTTTCCATCCACATCCGTTACCGTTCCATTTTGAGTCCCCTTCTCAAAAATACTGGCACCGATTACGGCCTCTCCATTTTGGTCAACAACAAGACCTTGAACCCAATCATCTTCAAAAATTTTAGCCTGAGCAGAATTCGTAAAAAATCCTGTCATACAGACAATTAAACAAAACAATCTAATTACTTTTTTCATAACCTGTTAATAGAATAAAATTTCTGTGCAAAAGTATGAGGGGGGCATTGCACAATGATTGCAGGTTAATTAAAACTATGGCACAATAAGGTTACAAAAAGATTTCGACTACTCCATAAATTCTTATAAACACATTCACCGGATTCTACCTTCAAAGTTTTGAAACCAATATATCTTAAACCCATCCCGAAAAATTCGCTTCGCACGCCGCAAAAAAGAATAATTTCCAAATAAATCGTATCTTTGCACATCGTAAGGTTGCAACTTAGAATAAACTATATACGTATATGGAAAAGAACTTTAAACGAACGACCGTTACATCGGCTCTGCCATACGCAAACGGTCCGGTTCATATCGGCCATCTGGCAGGTGTTTATGTGCCGGCCGATATCTACGTGCGCTATCTGCGCCTGAAAAAAGAAGACGTGCTCTTTATCGGAGGGTCGGATGAGCATGGAGTGCCCATCACTATCCGCGCCAAGAAAGAAGGTGTAACCCCACAGGATATTGTAGACCGTTATCACACCCTCATTAAGGATTCTTTTAAAGAGTTCGGTATTTCATTCGATGTGTACGGACGTACCTCTTCACCTACTCACCATCAGCTGGCATCTGACTTTTTCCGCAAATTGTATGACAAGCATGAGTTTATCGAAAAAACTTCCATGCAATATTATGACGAGGAAGCTCACACATTCTTAGCTGACCGTTACATCACGGGAGAATGCCCTCGCTGCCATGCGGAAGGTGCCTACGGTGACCAGTGTGAAAAATGTGGAAGCACACTTTCTCCTACAGAACTGATTAACCCGAAAAGTGCCATCAGCGGAAGCCAGCCTGTCATGAAGGAAACCAAACACTGGTATCTGCCGTTGGACAAACACGAAGGTTGGTTGCGCAAATGGATTCTGGAAGACCACAAGGAATGGCGTCCGAATGTGTACGGACAGTGCAAGAGCTGGCTGGATATGGGGCTGCAGCCTCGTGCCGTAAGCCGCGACCTTGACTGGGGTATTCCGGTTCCGGTAGAAGGTGCAGAAGGAAAAGTATTGTATGTATGGTTCGATGCACCTATCGGCTATATCTCTAATACAAAAGAACTGTTGCCCGATTCATGGGAGAAATGGTGGAAAGACCCTGAAACACGCCTGATTCATTTCATTGGAAAAGATAACATCGTGTTCCACTGTATCGTATTCCCGGCCATGTTGAAAGCAGAAGGAAGCTACATTCTTCCGGACAACGTGCCTTCTAACGAATTCCTGAACCTGGAAGGTGACAAGATTTCAACTTCACGCAACTGGGCAGTATGGTTGCACGAGTACCTGCAGGATTTCCCTGGCAAACAGGATGTATTGCGCTACGTGCTGACTGCCAACGCTCCGGAAACAAAGGACAACGACTTTACATGGAAAGATTTCCAGGCTCGTAACAACAACGAACTGGTAGCCGTATACGGTAACTTCGTAAACCGCGCATTGGTACTGACTCACAAATATTTCGATGGAAAGGTTCCGGCTTGCGGTGAATTGAATGACTACGACCGTGAAACACTGAAAGAATTTGCCGACGTAAAAGAAGAAGTGGAAAAACTGCTGAACGTGTTCAAATTCCGCGATGCACAGAAAGAAGCCATGAATCTGGCCCGCATCGGAAACAAATACCTGGCAGATACAGAACCATGGAAACTGGCTAAGACCGACATGGCACGTGTGGCTACCATCCTGAACATTTCATTGCAGTTGGTTGCTAACCTGGCCATTGCTTTTGAACCGTTCCTGCCATTCAGTTCTGAAAAACTGCGTAAGATGCTGAACATGGAAAGCTTCGATTGGGAACAGTTGGGACGTACAGACTTGCTGGCAGAAGGCCATCAGCTGAACAAACCTGAACTGTTGTTCGAAAAGATTGAAGACGACGTTATTCAGGCACAGGTAGATAAATTGCTGGCTACCAAGAAGGCCAACGAAGCAGCCAATTACAAGGCAAATCCAATTAAACCGACCATTGCTTTCGAAGAATTCGAGAAACTCGACATCCGTGTAGGTACTGTATTGGAATGCGAAAACGTACCTAAGATGAAGAAGCTGCTGAAATTCAAGATTGCCGACGGACTGGAAAACCGTACCATTGTCAGTGGCATCGCACAGCATTACAAGCCGGAAGACCTGGTAGGCAAACAAGTGCTGTTTATCGCGAACTTAGCTCCTCGTCAGTTCAAGAACGGTCTGGTGAGCGAAGGTATGATTCTCAGCGCAGAAAACTTTGACGGTTCACTGTCCGTTACCACTACTTTGAACGAAGTAAAACCAGGAAGCGAAGTGAAATAATCTTTGCTCTCCTTCATTCTATTTTTACACACGCACGCAGATTTCCGTTGATACACAACGGAGGTCTGCGTCGTCTGTTCCATAAGAAACAAGAATGCCCGAACACTCTTTAAAAGAAAAAACGGCCAAAGGATTGCTCTGGGGAGGAATCAACAATGGGGCCATGCAGGTGCTGAATCTGGTATTCGGCATCATCACCGCCCGTATTCTGAACGATAGTGATTACGGAATGGTAGGGATGCTGAGCATCTTCTCACTGATAGCCGGCTCTTTACAAGAAAGCGGCTTCACCGCGGCTTTGGTCAATAAAAAGGATATCAGTCATCAGGACTACAATGCGGTGTTCTGGTTCTGTAGCGGACTGAGCCTTACACTCTATCTCATCCTGGCCGGATGTGCACCGCTGATTGCAGAGTTTTATCGCAACGACGAACTGATTCCGCTAGCACGCTATTCATTTATCGGGTTCTTTATTGCCAGTCTGGGAATCCCTCACAGTGCCTACTTATTTCGCAACCTGATGGTGAAGCAGAAAGCTTTATCCAGCATCATTGCGCTGGTTGTATCAGGATGCACGGGAGTAGCAATGGCATTGTTAGGTTACTCTTACTGGGGTATTGCCACGCAAAGCATCGTATACGTATCCGTCATCAATCTGTGTTACCTGTATTTTTCTCCCTGGCGCCCCACTTTCCACTTTGATTTCCGCCCTTTGAAAAGTATGGTCAGTTTCAGTAGCAAACTTCTGCTGACCAATATTTTCAATCACATCAACAACAACCTGTTTTCCATCATTCTGGGACGTTACTATTCTGAGCGGGAGGTCGGACAATTCAACCAAGCCAACAAATGGAACCTCATGGGACATTCCCTGATTACAGGGATGGTAAGCAGTGTAGCTCTGCCCGTACTTCGCCAGGTGGCCGATGACAGTGAACGTCAGTGCCGTATTTTCCGTAAGATGCTTCGTTTCACGGCATTTGTTTCTTTTCCGGTCATGCTAGGTCTGTCACTTATTGCTCCGGAAATGATTACGCTGACCATCGGGAGCAAATGGCTTCCCAGTGCCTATATCCTTCAACTGCTGGCCATCGGAGGTGCTTTCCTGCCCGTAACCAGTCTCTATACCAACCTGCTTATCAGCAAAGGAAAATCCAACCTGTTCATGTGGAATACCATTGCACAAGGAACCTGCCAACTCATTGTCATGTATCTGCTCTATCCTTACGGCATACAATACATGATTAAAGTATACATTGCCATCAATATAGGCTGGCTGCTGGCATGGCATTACTTCGTGTGGCGTGAAATCCGCTTGAACCTTCTCCATGCCATTAAGGATGTCTTTTCATTTGGGCTCATCGCAGCCATTATCATGGGAGGAGTTTATTTTCTGACACGTCCGCTCACCAACTTATATCTGCTGATTACGGTGAAAATTCTATCCGCAGGAATTCTTTACACGCTTCTCATGTGGCTAAGTGGCTCGGCAACTTTCAAGGAAGCCCTGAATTACATTCTTAAAAAGAAGCTATCATAACTTAATGCGCCATGTAATAAAACACATCGTTTTTTAGTGTGCAAGCTTGGTTGAAAAAAGCAGATTCACTAAGTTTGCAAAAAGATAGTGAATGCCGCTTAATAAAAAGATTCCATGAATACATACTCCAGAAAATATACCCCTCAAGAGTTAGAAAAGCTGCACGAAGCTTTATATGAGATACTGGGAGAAATCGTACGTATCTGTCAGAAGCACCAGATTCCTTTCTTCGTAATCGGGGGAACAGCCATTGGTGCGCTGTATGACAAAGCTATCCTTCCATGGGATGACGACATAGACATTGGAATGAAGCGGGAAGATTATAACCGTTTCCTGAAGATTGCTCCTCAGGAACTAGACTCCCGCTATTTTCTTTCGTGGATAGAAACGGACCCGCATACTCCTTACTACTTTGCCAAGGTAAAAAAGAATCATACTCTTTTTGTGGAAGGGCTGTTCAAGAATGTACCTATGCATCAGGGCATTTTTGTCGATATTTTTCCCTTCGACCGCATTCCAGACAATCGCCTTCTTATGAGAATCCAGCATGAGTTGGCTAAGTTCCTGAACTGCTGTCTGATGGGAAAAGAAGCCTGGCTCTGGAAACATTGCCGCCCTTGTGAGATAGAAAATCCGACCAACCGGGGATTTATGGGATGTCTGGCTAACTATCTTATCGATATACTTTTACCCAAAAAGACCATTTTCCGGCTCCTGACAAGGACGCAAACATGTTTCAATCAACGGAAAACCCGTTATTTCAATAATGTCATGACCAAGACCGACCATGTAACGGAAGAAAGTCTGAACCGACTGGAACCGGTGAAATTCGGCCCATTAACTCTGGCAGCTCCTCAAGGACTGGA
This sequence comes from Phocaeicola sp., assembly GCF_048170425.1. Classification (GTDB taxonomy): domain Bacteria; phylum Bacteroidota; class Bacteroidia; order Bacteroidales; family Bacteroidaceae; genus Phocaeicola. The sequence goes on along the minus strand of NZ_DBEXBB010000127.1, from coordinate 8,516 downwards.
AGAGTTTCTCCGGTACAATTACCCGAAATTGCATCGTTTCAATGAAGAAGAACAGGCTCAGGTAATTGACCACTATCCCGAGATATTATCATTCAATACACTCGCTGAAACCAACGAAATGAAATCTCATTCCTAAAACTATAGTATCATGGAAAATCATATTCCTGTACACAGCACCCCTATCCAATATACCGGCCATCCTTCACAAGTTGATGTAGCCGTACTGATTCTGTTCTTCAACCGGCCTGAACCTCTTTCTGCCGTATTTGAACAGGTTAAAAAGGCACGTCCTTCCAGATTATTCCTTTATCAGGACGGAGCAAGAGGGGAAAAAGATATGCCCGGTATTCTGGCCTGCCGGAAGGTGGTAGATGAAATAGACTGGGAATGTGAAGTATATCAATGGTACCAGAAAAAGAATTTTGGTTGCGACCCGTCTGAATATCTTTCCCAGAAATGGGCCTTTTCGATTGTAGAGAAATGCATTGTGCTTGAAGACGATGATGTGCCTTCCGTGAGTTTCTTTGCTTTCTGTAAGGAACTGCTCGACCGATATGAGAACGATAGCCGCATCTGCATGATTTCCGGTATCAACTACGACGAAATTACCCCCAACATGCCTTATGATTATTTCTTCAGTACGGCATTTTCCATCTGGGGATGGGCCAGCTGGCGCCGTGTCATCGACCAATGGGATGAGCATTATAGTTTCTTGGATGATACCTTCAATCTGCAACAACTGGAAGAATACATCAAGGAAAGAAAATACCAGAAAGAATTCATCGAGTTTTGCCGCCACCACCGGGAAAGCGGGAAGGCTTACTATGAAAGTATTTTCCATGCGGCCATGTTCTTCAACTCCGGTTTGAGTATTGTCCCTACCAGAAACATGATTAATAATTTGGGAGCCACAGCCGGTTCTACCCACTTTGGCGGAAGCAATAACCTGCTACCGAAAGGCTACCGGCGTATATTTACCATGAAGCGTTACGAACAGGATTTCCCACTGAAACATCCACGGTATGTCATTGAGAATGTGGGTTACAAGAATCGCATGTTCCGTGTCATGGCATGGGGACACCCCTGGATAAAAATCGGACGTTCTTTTGAAGAACTCTATTTAAACCTGCGTTATGGCAATTTCCAACACATAAAGAAATCATTGATTAACCGTATCAACAAGTGGTTAGGACGTAATAAATGGCGCTAATTTGGAGATAAAATGGATTCAAAGCTCAAGATTTATTTCTACCATACCCGTCTTACACGGGAAAGTTATGAGGAATGGAAAGATTTCCGGTTCCCCGGACACATTCTCTACGGTCTGCCTTTATTGGAAAAATACGGCATTCAGTCTGTCATGCACCGCTATAAGCCCTATGTCAGCCGATGGAAGCTGATGCTTTATACCACGAAGGAAATTCTTTTCTGCAAAGAGAAGTACGAAGTGCTTTACGGCACATCTTTCCGTGGACTGGAGCTGATTATCTTCTTGCGGGCATTAGGGCTATACCGGAAACCAATTGTCGTATGGCATCACACGGCATTGCGTAAATCACCCAACCGTTTGAAGGAGACAATTTCCCGCTTCTTCTATCGGGGAATTGACCACATGTTTCTCTTTAGTCGGAAACTAATTCAGGATTCCATCACCACCCATAAGGTTCCGGAGCACAAACTGGAACTGATTCATTGGGGACCTGACCTGGCTTTTTATGACCATTTGCTAAAGGAAATTCCTACAAAAGCAGGCGAAGGCTTTATCTCCACAGGAAAAGAGAATCGCGACTTGAAAACCATGTTGCAGGCTTTCTCACAAACGGATGAAAGTCTGGAAATCTTCATTGCAGAAGAATGTGGTAATCTCAATTATAAAAAAATAGCCGACAGCCTGACACTGACAAACAATATCTGCATCCACTATACCGAAGGAGTCATTCCTTATGACCTAGCCAAAAAGGTTGCCTGCAAAAAAGCTATTGTCATCTGCTGTCTGGACTTCCCTTATACAGTAGGACTAACCACTCTGGTGGAGGCATACGCCCTGGGAATCCCTGTCATCTGTTCCAAGAACCCGAACTTCGAAATCGATATAGAACAAGAAGGCATTGGCATCGCCGTAAACTACGGTGATGTGGAAGGTTGGGTAAAAGCCATCCGTTACTTGAATACCCATCCGGAGAAAGCCAGAGAAATGGGAGAAAATGCAAGAAAGTTGGGAGAAAAACGATTCAATCTGGAAATTTTCAGTAAGGAAATTGCCCAAAGACTGTTGCACATAAGGACAAAAAACTCCTAACTTTGCAGAAAAATTGAACGACACGCCATGAGAGTACTGATTATCAACACCGCAGAACGCATCGGAGGAGCTGCCATTGCAGCTAACCGACTGATGGAAGCTTTAAAAAATAACGGGATAAAAGCCAAAATGCTAGTCCGCAACAAGCAGACCGACCAGGTAACTGTGGTTACACTCAAGAAATCATGGCGCAGAATCTGGCAGTTCACTTGGGAACGGGTAGTTATTTGGGCAGCCAATGGCTTCAAGCGTCACAACCTTTTTGCCGTAGATATAGCCAATACTGGCACCGACATCACTTCTCTGCCCGAATTCAAACAAGCTGATGTCATCCATCTGCACTGGATTAACCAAGGCATGCTCTCATTAAAAGACATCCAACGGATTCTGGCCTCTGGGAAACCCGTAGTATGGACCATGCATGACATGTGGCCTTTTACCGGTATCTGCCATTATTCAGCTGAATGCGAAAAGTACACTACCCAATGTCATGACTGCCCGCTTCTACTGAAGCCTCATTACCATGATTTATCAGAAAAAACATTCCACAAGAAACAGCAACTTTATACCACAGCGCCCATCACATTCATAGCTTGTAGCCGTTGGCTGGAATCCATGGCACGCAGAAGCCGCCTGCTGCAAGGGCACACCATTACAAACATTCCTAATGCGATTAATACCAATCTGTTCAAACCACGTGCCAAGAAATTTGCACGCGAAAAACTGCATCTGCCTACCGACAAGAAGTTGCTTCTGTTCGGCTCCATGAAGATTACAGATAAGCGCAAAGGAATAAACTACCTGATTGAGGCTTGCAAACTACTGGCTCAACAGGAACCTGAATTGAGCAAACAATTAGGAGTAGTGGTATTAGGAAGCCAGGCCGAACAATACAAATCACTTTTCCCTTTCCCTATCTATCCCATGAATTACGTAAGCAATGAAAAAGAGCTGGTAGATATATACAATGCCGTTGACCTCTATGTTACTCCTTCCTTGCAGGACAACCTGCCGAATACCATTGTCGAAGCAATGGCCTGCGGTATTCCTTGTGTGGGATTTAATGTAGGAGGTATTCCGCAAATGATTGACCACCTGCATAACGGCTACGTAGCCCAATATAAATCGGCTGACGACCTGGCTAACGGCATCTGCTGGACACTTACAGAAGGAGATTACGAAACATTAAGCTCTGAAGCGTATCGCAAGGCTGTAACCACTTACTCTGAGGCAATCGTAGCCAATCAGTACATTCAAATATACAACCACATTACCGGGAAAAATGCATAATGTTCATCACCTACATCCGAAGTTTTCCATCATCACGGTCACTTATAATGCAGGAGCCGTATTGGAAGATACCATTCAGAGTGTCATTACCCAGACCTACAAGAATGTGGAGTACATCGTCGTGGACGGAGGTTCCAAAGACAGAACCTTACAAATCGTTGAACAATACAAGGAACATATACATACCGTAATCAGTGAACCGGATAAAGGGCTGTATGATGCCATGAACAAGGGAATCAAGCTGGCCACCGGCGATTACCTCTGTTTCCTGAATGCAGGCGATGAACTGCATGAAGATGACACCCTCCAGCTAATGGTACACTCCATTACAGAGGCTACGCTTCCGGACGTGCTGTATGGTGACACAGCCATCGTAGACGAAGAAGGACATTTCTTGCACATGCGACGTCTGGCTCCTCCTGAAAATCTGAACTGGAAAAGCTTCAAGGAAGGCATGCTGGTATGTCATCAAGCCTTCTTCGCACGTCGTGATTTGGTAGAACCTTACAACTTGCATTATCGTTTTTCCGCCGACTTTGACTGGTGCATCCGGATCATGAAGAAAAGCCAGGTACTCCACCACACCCACCTGGTACTTATCGACTACCTGAATGAAGGAATGACTACACGCAACCACAAAGCTTCCCTGAAAGAACGTTTCCGCATCATGTGCAAGCATTACGGTGTGATATCTACCGTGCTGCGTCATGCCTGGTTTGTCATCCGGGCCTTGAAAACTAAAAAGCGCCCCAGTTAAGTGGCCTGAGCCTCTTCACTGGAACGCCTTTATTTCTTCAAACAAACTTCTCTGCCTGTTTACTTCTTACTTTTCTTTAGGACTAACACAATGGCTGCCAAAATTGCCAGACCCAATATGCCCAATGCAATGAAAGCAACAGTCTCGGTCACATGGAGCGATTTCGGGTCGAAAGTAAACTCTATCACATGCTTTCCGGCAGGCACATTCATCGCACGTAAGATATAATCTGCACGACCATGCGATACTTCTTTTCCATCAATGAACGAACGCCATCCCGGATAGTAAATCTCAGCAAAGACCACTGTACCACCCTTCGGAGAGTTTACCTCATATTTCAAGGCATTAGGTTCATAGCTTGTCAATACAATCGTACTCAGGCTGTCTGCACCTGCAGAAGCTTTCACTTCGTTCTGGAACTTTTTATCTACCACTGCTACGTGGGCCGGATTTACCTGATACAACGCTTCTATTTCTTCATTGGCATTGTTCACATACTGCACCTCGTTGACAAACCAGGCATTGCCCAATGCATGGGGATTAAACACCGGAATAGTCTTTCCCTGCTGCAACGGAATGATAAAATAACGTGTATTCAGCATATTCAGCACCGGAGTCAACGTATCACCTACCTGACTTAAATCAGCTCCTACCGAGGGTAAAGTTTTATACAGAGCGGTAATCTCACCCTGGATATGCTCATCAATCATTTCCTGATAACGGCGAAGCTTTGCAGCATGATACCCACCGATGCTCTTGTGCCAATAGGCCGTATTGTTTTCATTGAACGTATTGACCGACAGATTCAGTACACGATAATCCAAAGACTTGTCCTGAAGTATCTGCTTGTCTGTTTCCGAAGGTTCCAGGAAGGGCTGCATTTCCGTACCCTTTGCCACAAACTGCTCGTCATACAGATAGCGTTTGTTTACACTCCACATGTCTACCAGGCAAAGCAAAGCCAGCAAACCGACCAGCCACTGTGCTTTCAGTTTTCCGGCACAGTATCCCCATAACAACACAGCTCCTGTCAATACGACAAAGAAGCTTCTCCAGGCATCCGAAGTAAAGATGGACTTACGTATCTCTTCCAGGTTGATTAAAATCGGAGCCAGCTGATCGGCCGGAATCGCGTTCTGCAATGCATTCATTTCGGCAGAAGACACATACGAAGGGAAAAAGAAGCCTGGAGCCAAGGCAAACAACAAAGAAAGACCTCCCGTCAAAACGAAAGTAATATAGAAAGACTTACGTGATTCATTCCACAACTGCGGACGTTCTACCACTTCCTTTAACGCCATAATGGCAAGCAACGGTATGGTAAACTCTGCAATGACCAGAATAGAAGATACCGCACGGAACTTGCTGTACATGGGCACATAATCAATAAAGAAATCCGTCAGGCCCATAAAGTTATGTCCCCAGGAAAGTAATATGGAGAATACGGTTCCACCAACCAAAGCCCACTTCATCGGTCCCTTCACGATAAACAATCCCAGAATGAAAAGGAACATGACAAAGGCACCTACATATACCGGCCCGGAAGTACCCGGCTGTTCGCCCCAATACTGTCCCAACTGACTATACAATCCCAGATAGTTAGGGTCAGCCTTCTCCATGGCTTTCTCATTTTGAGCCAGAGGCACAGAGGCCCCTCCTTTCACATTCGGAACCAGCAACGAGAATGTTTCTCCGATGCCATAGCTCCATTGTGTGATGTAGCTTCGTTCCAATCCGCTATTGGTCTGGTTTGCACTATTCTCCTTCACCAGCTCACTTTTGCCGCGCATGGTCTCCTTGCTGTACTCATACGTATGATACAAGTTTGACAAGTTCACGCACACACCCAACAAACCAGCGATTACCAGTACCACACTAGCTTTGATAAATTGAGGCATCTTCTTTTCCCGCCATGCCATCACCCCATACGCAATGGCCATGAACAGCATGACAAACAAGAAATAGTAACTCATCTGCGGATGGTTGGCCACAATCTGCAAGGCCACAAACAAGGCCGTCACAATCCCCCCAGCCAACAGCTTGCCACGATAAGCCAGCACCATACCGGCAATGGTAGGAGGAATATAGGCCAATGCTATAAACTTCCAGATATGACCGGCCGCAATGATAATAAAGAAATAAGATGAGAACGCCCAGATAATAGCCCCCAAGGCTGACATCCATACCTTAAAATCAAATGCACGCAAAAGAATGTAGAAGCCCAGCAGCATGACAAACACATACCACACGTAAGTAGGCAGGAACAGATGATACACCTGCTGAATCCAGCCCAACGTATCGGTAGAATCATAGCTCGGAGACATCTGGTAGGTAGGCATTCCCCCAAAAATGGAGTTCGTCCAGCGTGTACGTTCCCCCGTCTTCTCCAGGTATTCACTCATTTCACGTCCAGAACCGATGCCAGCCACCGCATCGTGCTGAGCCAGAATTCGTCCTTCATTTACCGCAGGATAGAAATACGCAAACGAAATAAGGGCAAAAAGCACGATTACCACTACATCGGGCAATAGTTTCTTGAACAAGTTCATATTATTCATAATTAATGTTTTCGGCAGGCAAAGATAACACAATACTGCCTGAAAAGTCGTAAATTTGCCGCTGAAAATCTTTTTTAACGCATGAAAATAGGAATCATTACGGCCATGTCTTCCGAACAGAAGCAACTGGCTAACCAACTCGAGAACAAGACTGAACGTAAAGAAGGGCCCTTCACCTACATTGAAGGAAACATCAAGCAAAATACCATCATCCTGATGCAATGTGGCATCGGCAAAGTGAATGCCGCTGCCGGAACGGTAGAACTTATCCGCAACTTCCAGCCCGACTGCATCATCAGCACCGGAGTAGCCGGAGGAATCGACACCTGCCTGAAAGTGATGGACGTAGTAGTCAGCCAGCAGATTGTGTACCATGACGTATGGTGCGGCGAAGGCAATGCCTACGGACAGATTCAGGGTCTCCCTACTTTCTTCCAGGGAAATGAAACCCTCTTCCAGTGTGCCCTTTCACTCGATACAGAAACGGCTATCCACGGAGGTCTGATTTGTACAGGCGACAAGTTTATTACCGACCGCAGTGAACTGGACGAAATCAAACATAACTTCCCGGAAGGACTGGCAGTAGATATGGAATCGGCTTCCATTGCCCAGGTGTGCTACCTCTATCAGGTTCCGTTCATCAGTTTCCGCATCATCAGTGACACTCCGGGAGCTGACAAGCACTTTGAACAATACCTGAACTTTTGGGGGGAAATGGCCGACCGTTCCTTCCACGTCACTGAAACTTTCCTGAAAGCATTACCCAACAAACTATAACCGCTTTATGAAAAAGATACCAAGTTTTACAGTAGATCATATTCGTTTGCAACGTGGTATTTTCGTGTCACGCAAAGATGAAGTTGGAGGTGAAATCGTCACCACCTTCGATATTCGTATGAAAGAGCCCAACCGCGAACCGGTTCTAAGTCCTGCTGCTATCCATACCATTGAACACCTGGCAGCTACTTTCCTGCGCAATCATCCGGTATGGGCCGACGAGATTATCTACTGGGGTCCCATGGGTTGCCTGACCGGAAACTACCTGATAGTAAAAGGCGACCTGCAATCCAAAGACATTGCCCCACTGATGACAGAAACCTTCCGCTTCATTGCCGATTATGAAGGGGAAGTGCCGGGAGCCAGTGCAAAAGACTGCGGAAACTATCTGATGATGAACCTTCCCATGGCCAAATGGGAAGCAGCCAAGTTCCTGCATGAGGTGCTGGAACAGCTCACCGAAGAAAACTTAAACTATCCGGCTTCCCTGTAAAATCACATCATCTGTTCCCAAAACACGAATAGGCTATTCACTTTATCAGATGCCGGAAAACAAAGCGTGCCGGCAGGCGCTTTTCAGACAGCCTGCCGACATGCTTTCAGTACTTCTCAGGCAGTACCGTAATACTTCCCTGGCAGTACTCCAGTACTTTCAAGAAAGTACCGCAGTACTGCCTAAGGAGGATTACTCAGCCTGACTTTTCCTGATATAACTAGACGTTTTTTCTTTTTATAAACTGGAACAGTAGACACTTTGCATAAAGTCATCCTAAAATAATAGACTATTAAGCAAAAGTTGTGCTGTTTTTACTAAGAGTTCCGGACACGCAAGAAA
>NZ_DBEXBB010000126.1:0-4434 GCF_048170425.1 Phocaeicola sp. | reverse complement strand
AAAATGCAGACAAAATAAAATACAACGAACGTCATTACCGTAGCAATGGTATGCTGTGACACCGCCATCCGATTCACCTTTACCGGCAACACCGCCCTGGGATGCATCAACCGATGAAACTCATTCTTTACGTTGCGCAACAGAATCAGCAGACGTACATTCTTGACCCCACCCGCAGTAGAACCGGCACATCCTCCTGCCACCATCGTATAAATAAGCAGCAACCAAGTGAAAGGTGGCCACATATTATAGTCGTCCGTAGCAAAGCCACACGAAGTATGGATAGAAGCCACCTGGAAAAGCGATTTCCGGAAAGCTTCCTCCAACCCATAATTATTATGCCAATATAAAGCCCCGGTAATTATCAGTGTCACCGCCCCGATGGATATGAGGTACAACCGGAGCTCACCATCCTTGAGCAACTGTCTGCAACGCCCCTTCATGCACATGAAATAAAGCGAAAAGTTGATACCTGAAAGAATCATAAAGATGGCAATCACATATTCTATAAAAGGAGAATTCCAATAAGCCACACTGGCCTGCTTGGTAGAATATCCTCCGGTAGCTGTTGTGGAAAAAGCATGACATGCAGCATCGAATAAATCCATTCCCCCTATCAGTAACAGCACCACTACCGCTACAGTCAGCATGAAATACACTGTCCACAGCCATTTAGCCATGACACTGATTTTCGGATGAATCTTATCGTGTGTCACCCCCGTAGCCTCTGCCGAAAAAAGGACCTGATTACCTACCCCGAAAATAGGCAGTACGGCTATCGTAAAGAACACTATTCCCAATCCTCCAATCCATTGCGAAAAGCTTCGCCAGAACAACATTCCGTGCGAAAGCGATTCAATATCATCCAGAATAGTTGCTCCCGTTGTCGTAAAACCCGACATAGTCTCAAAAAACGCATCCGAGACTGAAGGGATACTTCCGCTTATATAAAAAGGCAGCATTCCGAATCCGGTGAAAAGCAACCACGTGAACGCTACGATACAATATCCATCGCGCCGTGTCACCCGGTTTTCGGCTCCTCTTCCTAGCAGAATCAGTACGCTCCCCACAGCCATATTAATCAATGTCGTGTAAATAAAATAAATATAGTCTTCCTCTCTATAACACAAGGAAACGCCCGCACATGCCAGAAACATAATTGCCTCCATAAAGAGCAGAATACCCAAAATGCGGAGAATCATCTTTCTGTTAATCAAGCTGTTGCCACGTGTGGCAGTTACATTGACCGCCGTCGATAAAAAATCTTCCATGTATCTTTATGTGTTTATCTTGCAAACTTACATAAAATTCTGTGTTTTTCACTTTTATGTCATGGAAAAGTGTACAAGCTCTGTAATTAATCATCCACCGGCAAATAACCGATACAGGAAAAAGGAGAATAATTCAATACTGATTATCAGCAATTTTAAGAACATCTAAAAACACACTTACGTTTTATCCAAAACACCAAAGAGTTTTGTTCCAAACGCAAGTACATTTTAAGTAAAACGTCAAAGAGTTTTCTCCTAAACGTAGTTGCAGTTTGGAGCAGGTGAAAAACAATCTGGAAAAACAAGAAAAAATGATGCAGTATTTATGATTTCTACTCATTTGTCTACTAAAACCCATTGAAAACTCATTTTATCGGAATTTCCTTTTGACATTTCGATGAAAGGGGGTATTTTTGTAAGATAAACGAACTATCACGCTTACCTTGCATACCTTTTTTATCTTCTCAGGATGGACTGGTATGGGACAGGTAACGGCGAAGCGTACCCTAAAGCCACACGATAGAGGTCATGTCCAAGTCCATAAAAACAAATTATATATTCAACCTCATAAATACCGTTTCCAGTTTAATTTTTCCTGTACTTACATTTCCGTATGCATCCCGGATAATGTTAGCAGAAGGAATCGGACAAGTCAACTTCTACCAATCTATAATTCAATATATATCTTTATTTACATGCCTAGGCATTCCCATGTATGCAATCAGAGAAATTGCGAAAGTACGAGACAATCTATACGAGTGCAATAAAACCACACTGGAAATCCTGCTTCTCCATTTCTCTCTGACTTTTTTAGGCTACCTTCTTGTTTTCATCCTATGCTTGCTGATTCCTGAAATCCAAGTAAATATCCCCTTATTTTTAATTCTCAGCACAAGCATCTTATTTACCACCATTGGATGCGAATGGTTTTACCAAGGCATCGAAGATTTTAAATACATTACCATAAGGGGATTGATTGTGAAGATTTCGGCACTCTTTATTCTTTTCATCTGTGTCAAAACCCCACAAGACATATTATGGTATGGCATGTATTGCGTGGTAGGCGTGGTAGGAGGAAATATTTTCAACTTCATACGGTTAAAGAAATACATCTCATTCATTCCTTTTAAACAACTCCATCCATTAAAGCACCTCAAACCGGCCTTACGGATTTTTGTATTAAACCTTATTATCAGCTTATACGTCAATCTTAATTCGGTAATGCTGGGGTTTATTAAAGACACAGAGAGTGTAGGTCTGTTTACAGCGGCAACCCGCCTTTCACAGATGATATTAGGAGTAACCAGTGCACTGGGCACAGTCATGCTTCCAAGGCTGACAAACCTGCTGTCCAACCAGCAAAAAGAGGAGTTCAACCGATTGGCTCAAAAAGCTACAGAGTTTATTTTTGCAATCTCATTGCCCATCACTGTCGGAACAATTGTTCTGGCTCCAGAACTAATCATCTTATTCTGCGGCAGCACATACCACGCAGCAATAACTACCTTGCAGCTAATATCTCCTATCATTGTCCTGATCAGTTTGTCGGGCATTCTGGGTATACAAATATTATATCCGCAGGGAAAAGAAAATATCGTGATTATTTGTACAGCTATTGGAGCTGCATCAAATTTTATACTCAATTTATGCCTGGTCCCTTCTCTTTCACAAGATGGCGCGGCCATAGCCACGCTTGTGGCTGAATTTTTAGTCACATTCAGCATGATGCTTATCGGAAGAAGGTACATCCCCATTAACTGGAAATCAAAATCATTTCTTAATTATTGCATAGGAACTGCCATCATGGCACTTGCCATTGTTCCCATCACACTAACAAGCAATACGAATAGTATTATAAGCTTAATTGCATGTATAGCAACTGGCATTATTATCTATGCAATCTATTTAGGGCTTACTAAAGATAAGCTCTACTACACATTCAAAGACTTCCTGACAAAGAAAAGAAGTTGACCCGAAATTCCTTTATAATTAACAACATATTCCTAGTAAAGACATGTATGATTATCTGATAGTGGGCTCAGGCCTGTTTGGAGCCACATTTGCCTATAAGGCCTCTAAAGAAGGAAAGAAATGTTTGGTAATAGACAAACGTCCTCATACCGGAGGAAATATCTACTGCGAAAATATAGAAGGTATAAACGTACACAAATATGGCGCACATATCTTTCATACAAACAGTAAGAAGGTATGGGACTTTGTAAATTCCATCGTAGAGTTCAACAGATATACCAACAGCCCTGTAGCCAATTATAAGGGGAAGTTATATAACCTTCCTTTTAACATGAACACCTTCTATCAGATGTGGGGGGTTACCACTCCAGAAGCAGCGCATGCCAAAATAGAAGAACAGAAGGCCGAAGCATTACGCAAAATGCAGGAAGACGGAATCTCAGAACCCCGAAACCTGGAAGAACAGGCCTTGCTTCTTATTGGAAAAGATATCTACGAAAAATTAATTAAAGGGTATACAGAAAAACAATGGGGGCGTAAATGTACAGAGCTTCCGTCATTTATTATCAGACGATTACCCGTAAGATTTATTTACGACAACAACTATTTTAATGACAGATATCAAGGAATCCCCATAGGAGGATATAACAAATTGATAGAGGGATTATTAGAAGGGGTTGAGGTTCGAACAAATACGGATTTCTTTAAAGACAGGAAGTATTGGGAAAGCATTGCAAGCAAAATTGTCTTTACAGGTAAGATTGATGAATATTACGATTACCAGTTCGGCAAACTGGAATACCGCACAGTCCGTTTTGAAGAAGAAATTCACGATTGCAGCAATTTGCAGGGAAATGCGGTAATCAATTACACTGAAAAAGAAATACCTTATACCCGAATCATTGAGCACAAGCATTTTGAGATGTTTGGAGCAGACATTGAGAAATGCCCTAAAACGGTTATCTCCAAAGAATATTCCACTGAATGGAAAGACGGAATGGAACCATACTATCCGGTAAACGATGAAAAAAACAATTCTCTTTATAGCAAATACAAATCGTTAGCAGACAAAGAAAGCAATGTAATATTCGGAGGACGACTGGCTGAATACAAATATTATGACATGGCACCTATTGTTGAAAAAGTAAGGAATATAATTATCGGAAAATAAAAAGTATATACGTAGCCTAAT
>NZ_DBEXBB010000125.1:0-8134 GCF_048170425.1 Phocaeicola sp. | reverse complement strand
AATAATTTGAAAACCACGCATTTTCTGTAGTTTTTTCTATCATAAAAACATAAAAAAGCCACTCCGTATGGAATGGCTTTCTTCATTATAGATAACAGTTACATTTTTCTTTTAGAATTCTGCATTACGCGGTGTACGCGGGAACGGTATCACATCACGGATATTAGCCATACCTGTTACAAACAGCAACAGGCGTTCAAAGCCTAATCCGAAGCCAGAATGCGGACATGAACCGTACTTACGCGTATCCAGATACCACCACATATCCTTCATCGGGATATTCAGTTCCTGAATACGAGTCAGCAACTTATCATAATCAGCCTCACGCTCTGACCCTCCGATAATTTCACCAATCTTCGGGAACAGCACATCCATAGCACGTACAGTCTTGCCATCTTCGTTCTGCTTCATATAGAACGCCTTGATTTCCTTCGGATAATCTGTCAAGATAACCGGACGTTTGAAGTGTTCTTCCACCAGGAAGCGTTCATGCTCTGAAGCCAAGTCCACGCCCCAGTACACCGGGAATTCAAACTTATGTCCATTAGCTACTGCTTCTTCCAGAATCTTGATACCTTCTGTATAAGGCAGACGTACAAATGATTCCTTCAATACACCCTGCAGACGTTCAATCAAGCCCTTATCGAACATATCGTTCAAGAACTTCACATCGTCATAACAATTATCCAAGGCCCACTGTACACAGTATTTGATGAATTCCTCCGCCAAATCCATGTTATCATTGATGTCATTGAAAGCCACCTCCGGCTCAATCATCCAGAACTCAGCCAAATGACGCGGTGTATTTGAATTTTCCGCACGGAATGTCGGTCCGAATGTATAAATTGCCCCCAAAGCAGTAGCGGCCAATTCACCTTCCAACTGTCCGGAAACCGTCAGACTTGCCTGCTTTCCAAAGAAGTCATTATCATAAATAATAGAACCATTCTCATCCTTCTTCAAATCATAGAGGTTCATGGTAGTAACCTGGAACATCTGTCCGGCCCCTTCACAGTCTGATGCGGTAATCAGAGGAGTATGGAAATAGAAGAAACCTCTTTCATGGAAGAACTTATGAATCGCAATAGCCATGTTATGACGGATACGGAACACCGCACCAAATGTATTCGTACGAGGACGCAAGTGAGCAATCTCACGCAAGAATTCCATTGAATGTCCTTTTTTCTGCAATGGATAAGTATTGTCACAAGTACCCAATACTTCAATCTCACGTGCCTGAATTTCCGCAGCCTGTCCGGAACCTACCGACTTTACCAGCTCTCCATTCACGCTCAGACATGCACCCGTTGTAATCAGCTTCAGCAAATCTTCATCAAAATTAGCCAAGTCGACTACAATCTGCACATTATTTATAGTAGAACCATCATTCAATGCAATAAAGTTTACCTGTTTGCTACCACGGCGAGTACGCACCCAACCTTTCACATTGACCATCGCGCCAAAATCTTCACGCTTCAGCAGGTCAACAATTTTTGTTCTACGAATTGTTTCCATTTTGATTCTATGTTTTATCAATTAATCTAAAAACACAGGGATGCCCCGTTTCCGCGTATCCCTGTGTTCTACTATTTTACCATTATTCAAAAGATCCCATACGAAGCATGGCCACTTCCTGTTCTGTGAGGTAACGCCAGTCACCGCGACGCAATCCTTTCTTGGTCAATCCCGCAAAGTACACACGGTCCAGCTTAATCACACGATAGCCCAGCGATTCGAAAATACGACGCACGATACGATTCTTTCCAGAGTGGATTTCAATACCTACCTGCGACTTATCCGTATCCGATGCGTAGCTGATAGCATCAGCATGGATTTCGCCATCATCCAGTGTAATACCCTGTACAATCTGATCCAAGTCTGCCTTTGTCACGTTCTTGTCACAGTATACATGATAAATTTTCTTCTTCAAGAACTTAGGATGAGTCAGTTTCGATGCCAGGTCACCGTCATTTGTCAACAGCAGTACACCTGTTGTATTACGGTCCAGACGTCCTACCGGATAGATACGCTCCTTGCAAGCACCTTTCACAAAATCCATCACCGTCTTACGTTCCTGCGGGTCATCCGAAGTCGTTACACAATCTTTCGGCTTATTAAGCAGCACATATACCTTACGTTCAATATTTACCGGCTGATCATGGAACTTCACCTCATCCGAACGTTTCACCTTCGTACCCAGTTCCGTTACAATTTCGCCATTTACAGATACCACTCCTGCAGTGATAAACTCATCCGCTTCACGACGAGAGCAGATACCTGCATTCGCAAGGAACTTGTTCAAACGAATCGGTTCATCCGGATCTGTCAGCAGCTCTTTGTACTCGATCTGCTTTTTCATGCTATATTTTGCATTCGGGTTGTAGTCGGCAGTACGTGGACGGTAACCTCCCTGTGGACGACCATATCCACCCTGCTGTCCGCCGTTGTTGTTAAAGCGCGGGCGATACGGACGCTGTTCTCCACCCTGCTGTGCATTGTTAAAGCGCGGACGATATGAACGTTGTTCTCCACCTTCCTGATTGCTGTTGAAACGAGGAGTGTACGCACGCTGCGGACGTCCACCATTATTGTTAAAACGAGGATTGTAAGAAGTACGCTGTTCTCCTCCTTCATTATTGTAGGAGCGGTTTCCGTACGAGCGCTGCGGGCGATTACCATACCCCCCACCCCTTTGCGGACGGTCCTCTCCATTATTAAAGCGAGGGTTATAAGAAGAGCGATATCCTTCTCCTCCCTCTCTATTGTTGTTATACGGACGGCGACCATAGCTGTTGCTTTTCTCACCTCTACCATATTTGTTATATCCTTCTCTGTTGTAAGACTTGTAACCATCGCGGCCAGACTGGCTGTTTTCGCCATCTTGTCTGAATTCTTTTTCTGCCATAATTTTTTTGTTTAATGCTAATATTAATACTCAACACCCTCTCGGGCGATATTTATTTTTTTAAGTTAGACTCCAGTATAGTTGTGCGGAGTAATCGCACGCAGTTCCTTTTTAATATCCTCGCTGACGTTCAGTGTTTCAATAAAATCTTTGATAGAAGCTTCTGTAATAGCCTGGTTCGTACGAGTCAGCGCTTTCAACGCTTCATACGGATGCGGATAAGCTTCACGGCGCAAAATCGTCTGAATAGCTTCAGCCACTACACTCCAGCAATTATCGAGATCTTCATAGATTTTATGTTCATTCAACAGCAATTTTCCAAGACCTTTCAGTGAGCTCTGGATGGCAATCACCGTATGTCCGAAAGGAACACCGATATTACGCAACACTGTAGAGTCCGTCAAGTCACGCTGCAAACGAGAGACCGGCAGCTTGGAAGAAAGATGTTCCAATATTGCATTGGCCATTCCCAGGTTACCTTCTGCATTTTCAAAGTCAATCGGGTTCACCTTATGCGGCATGGCACTTGAGCCGACCTCACCAGCTTTGATTTTCTGCTTGAAATACTCCATGGAAATATACTGCCAGAAGTCACGGTTCATGTCAATCATGATGGTATTGATACGCTTCATTGCATCGAAGATGGCACCCAGTCCGTCGTAATTTGAAATCTGCGTAGTGTATTCTTCACGTTCCAGACCTAATTTTTCTGCAACAAACTTATTACCGAAAGCCTTCCAGTCAAAATCCGGATAAGCCACGTGATGTGCATTGTAATTTCCGGTTGCTCCACCAAATTTCGCAGTCAGCGGACAAGCCTTCAATACAGCCAGCTGACGGTTCAGACGATAAGCGAAAACCATGATTTCCTTGCCCAGACGAGTAGGAGAAGCAGGCTGCCCGTGAGTCTTTGCCAGCATCGGAATATTTTTCCATTCTTCTGCGTAGGCAGTCAACTGGTCAATCAGTTTCTGGATCTGCGGATAATAGACTTCTTCCAACGCATCCTTGATAGACAAAGGAACTGAAGTGTTATTGATATCCTGTGAAGTCAGTCCGAAGTGAATGAATTCTTTATAAGGTTCCAATCCACCCAGTTTATCAAACTGTTCCTTAATGAAATACTCAACAGCCTTCACATCGTGATTTGTCACGCTTTCTATCTCCTTGATACGTGCAGCGTCTCCCTCAGAGAAATTACGGTAAATATCACGAAGAGACTCAAAGCGAGTCGCATCAAATGATGCCAGCTGCGGCAAAGGCAATTCACATAAAGTGATGAAATATTCAATTTCCACCCGCACACGATACTTCATGAGCGCATATTCTGAAAAATAAGCAGCCAAAGTTCCTGCTTTGCTTCTGTAGCGACCGTCAATCGGTGATACAGCCGTGAGTAAATCAAGTTCCATCATTATCGTAAAGTTTTTTGGTATCTAAATTCTAAAGTTTCATTTGAATTCGCGAAATTAATGCTTTTTCCTGAGTTATCAGGGTATAACCCTTAAACTTTAGTATTTATTTTATAATTAGGTTATTCACTCAGCAAATTCATGGTATCTGTATTTACTACATTCAAGTATTACCTATACACTTATTCCATATTGAACTGCAAAGCCTGCAAAAAAATATCCCATAGACTCACCGCCCATGGGATATTTCCATCTTCAATACCTTAAGTTCTATACGAATTGAAAATCAATATGTAAAGTCTGATTTCTTTACATATACTTTGTAATCCTTTATCAAACCTGGTGCGCCGGCTTCTGCACGAGGTAACATCCGGAAACCGGTCACATTATATTCCTTACCTAAATCTATGACAATCTGATGAGGATAAGCGGTATTGTCTACCGTCTGCCAGAAAGTGCTTTCCTGCAAGTCGAAGACTTTATCTGCCGTGCGGTTTCCACTACGTGTTTCTTCACTGTCGGCATACACAATCTTCCAGTTCTCACGAGAAACAGGCTTTCCGTTATTATCCAGTACATCCAACTCTGCAATGGCTGCGATATTGTTTCCTTCATAGTTGGAAATACCTTCCAGACAGAAATAGCGTCCTGCTACAGGCTGTGCAAAACGTACTTCCTGCCAGCCGTTTCCAGCTTTGAATGTACCTGCATTTACCACTTTTTCAGCTTTCAGGTTCAAGTTCTGTCCGTCTTTACGATGAGTTTCCGGTGCTTTTTCACGCAGCATATCTAGAATCGGTTTTTCTACGCCAGCCACTTTTGCTTCAGCCGGTCCCTTCAGGTCGAGCACAATAATTTCATTCTCTCCTTCTTTCAACCAGCAACCCGGCATATACAAAGTTTGCTGCGGACCGATTTCCCAGAAACGTCCCATGGCATGTCCGTTTACCCAAACCATACCTTTTCCCCAAGTCTGCATATCCAGGAAAGTATCACCTGTCTTATCCAAACGGAAGGTAGCTTTATAATATGCAGGTCCGTCAACCGGCTTGCCTGCTTGGTAATTTTTCTGGCTGACAAATTCATAGAACGGAGGCAAGTTGTATACTTCCCAGCCTTTCAGTTCCTTCACCTGTTCGCCGCTTACCACTTCCACTTTGTTCGTAATACCTTTCCGGTCATGAATTGATTTGTCAAAGTTCACACGTCCCATGGCTTCTACCAGAATATCCAGACGTGTACCTTTTTTCAAAGTTTCTTTCAGCGGTAAGGTGAACTCACCACGACGACGGTCCAAGCGGCCCAACAATTTTCCATCAGCAAATACCTGTGCCCAGTCGTGTACTTCATCAATATGCAAAATACCTTTTACATCTTCTTTCAATGTCGTACGATACAAGATACTTCCCCAACCCTGATCAAACTGTTCCATAGGCTTAATATCTTCCGACTGTTTAGCCTGAGGCAGATTATCAAACAAGGGTGCGACTTCCCATTCTGTAATGGCCGGTACGGAAATCACCGGATACTGAGCAGGAGGTTCCGGCAAAGTTTCTCCTTCCGGAAGATACTGTTTCAGCAAGTCACGCAGCTGGAAATATTTCGGAGTAGTCCATCCTGCTTCACTGATAGGTGCATCATAATCGTATGAGCTGCACATAGCCGAGTAAGCCGGATTGTTGGCACCACCCCACCAGCCAAAGGTAGTTCCTCCGTGTGTCATATAAAGGCTGAAAGAAATATTACGGTCCAGCATATCTTTGATACCACTTACCATTGTAGCCGCATCACGAGTCTCGTGCTTTCGGCCCCAGTGATCGAACCAGCCGCTCCAGAATTCACTACACATCATCGGAGTTTCCGGACGCAGTGATTTCAGTTTCTTGAACTGCTCGTCAATGTTGGCTCCCGTACCAAAGTTTACGGTCCACAGCAAATCATCCAGTGCGTTGTTGGTGAAGTTAGAACTCCAGTCGCACTGGAACAAAGGTACATCTGTAAAGCCAGCTTTTTTCACCAAATCACGAATGGCCGATACATACGGCTTGTCTATTCCATACGAACCATATTCGTTCTCTACCTGCACCATAATGATATTTCCACCACGAGAAATCTGCAAGTCTGCCAACTGCTTGCCTACTTCATTCATGAAAATACCAACACGTTCCATATAATAAGGATCCAGCGTACGTAACTGTACATCTTCTTTCTTCAGTAACCACCAGGGCAATCCACCCATTTCCCATTCTGCACATACATACGGACCCGGACGTACAATGACATACATTCCGTGCTTCTGGGCCAGGCGGCAGAACTTGGCAATATCTTTATTGCCGGAGAAATCAAACTTACCCGGTTGCTGTTCGTGTAAGTTCCAGAACACATACAGACAAAGGGTATTCATACCCAAAGCCTTACAAGAAAGAATACGCTGTTCCCAATAAGGTTCCGGGATACGCGGATAATGCACCTCCGCAGCTTTCACTACAAAAGGTTGTCCATTCAACAGGAACGTATTTTTCCCTACTTCAAACGTTCCACCGGCTTGCGAGCTTTGACATGAGCTGATAAAAGCTACCATTAAAAGGCAAGCCACCCCTAATGACAATTTTCTCAATAATTTATTCATGGTATTCATTTTTCACTTTTACAAAAATAGAGACTTGCTACCAAACCGTAGAAATAGAAATCAATCAATTATAACCTAAAAATCATTCAAAGGCATGGTTACTTTGTCGTTTCATCCGCCTTTATACGAATCACGCTTAAAGAGTAAGCCGGCATTTCATATTGAGACAACTCGGTCATTGCCATATCTTTCCTCACCGGCCGTGCGTTTTTGTCAGTGGGTTTTCCACTCAATACCTGCAAAACGGCTTTTCCATTTTCAGTTTGCGCCAAGCCTTCCACTTTCGCCTTTACCGGAACTGGCAACAAGTTCACCAGTTTCACAATCCAGTCTCCCGTCTTACTGTCACGTACCACAGAAGTACCGATACGTTTTTGTACATCCTGACGAGAATTATCGATTTTCCGGTCGGCAGGTAAATAAGAATCTCCGGAATTCTGACCATAAAGCAACTGAGTATAATATCCCACAGTGGGTTTCACTTCACGGTTATTGAAATAAATCAAATCGGGGTTCCACTGAGTATGTCCTTCCTTGGCCAACAAAGGGGCATATGAGGTCATCGACACGATGTCACCATTACGTTCTACCGAAGTCAGATACAGCGCCTCAGCCAAAGCCGTTTCAATGTTATTGGGACGTCCCGGCAAATGTGCGGCATATTCTCCCAGATACACTTTAGGCTTAGCACGGTCATAACGGTCGTAATAATCCTGATTATTAATAAACCATCCCGGTGTATTATAATAATGCTCATCCACCATCGGCACATTCAGGCGCGTAGCAAACTTCCATCCTGCCTCATAATCCGTACCTTCATAGAAAGGACCGACCGTACCAATTACCGTGATTTCCGGATACTTCTCTTTCACTGCCTTGAAAATCATTTCAAAACGTTCTTCAAAAACAGGTGTAATCAAATCTTCGTTTCCAATACCGACGTATTTCAAATTGAAAGGTTCCGGATGGCCCGTTTCCGCACGCATCTTCGCCCATTTACTCTTCTTCGGGTCGCCATTGGCATATTCTATCAGGTCTAGAATATCCTGTACATACGCTCCCATCTCTTCCATAGGAATTCCTCCTTGCTGTCCACCGCTCAAAGGTTTTCCCGGAATACAAGCCGAATTCTGACATGGGACTCCAGCAGCCAGCACTGGAAGAGGCTCTGCTCCTATATCTTCACAG
>NZ_DBEXBB010000124.1:0-2625 GCF_048170425.1 Phocaeicola sp. | reverse complement strand
ATCCCGGTCTCTTCAGTGTATCTGAAACTGATACCGTCCATCATCAACACGTAAGCTACTTTGTGCTTCACGCTTTGTGTCTGCCATTCTTTGATTTCTTCGTTCATTTTCTTTAAGTGCTAAAATTCGTTATTCTCGACCTTTTTTTGTATCTTTGGTCGCTCGTTAATTTCTTAACTCGATGCAAATATAATACGCATTTGCGAATAAACAAAGTTTTAAGAGTTAAATTATTCGCATTTGCGAAAAATAAATTCAATGATGAGTATAAACGAACGTTTAAAGACCATTATCGAAGAACAATATAATGGCAATAAAAGAGCCTTTTCTATGGCGATAGGAGTAACACCTACTGTCATTGAAAATGTAGTTGGTAGCCGTCAAGGAAAGCCTTCATTTGATGTACTTGAAAAAATATGCGCAAATGCGAACATTTCACCTGATTGGTTATTAATGAATAGGGGAAAGATGCTTTACACATCCCCACAAGACAGTTCTGTTACCACCAAAAGCCAGGTAGCTTCTGCCAATTTATCTCCAGATATGCTCACAGAGCTTCTCAACCGTATCACAGAACAAGCAGCTGAAATAGGCCGTCTCAAAGAACAAATTCGCCAAATGAATCTTGAAAAAGGGAAACCTGCATCGGATGCGTACACTTCTGGGAATGCAAATGTAGGGTAGAGCGTACTTTTACCATCCGGAGAACATGAAACGTTACCCTGTGGGTACCCCCGATTATACCTTCAGACTCCCCTCTCTCGGTATTCCCCCTCCATCCACCCCATATAATCGCCCCAAAAGGACTGATAATCCGTTATATAATAATGTATACTTTTTATAGGTGATGGTTTTTAGGGTGGGTGTATCAAGGCATATTTTACACCTATCATTCAAAAAACCATATTTTACCATACTTCCAACTACCCCCTCTCAAAACCGTGTTTACTAACCCCAGTTCTTATAAAAACTAACCCCACTTTCTAACCCCAGTACTATCCCCACCTCCAAAATTGCCACTCCAAGTGTTAGGACAATCATCACTTCACTCGCCACTTTGAGACACAAAAAAGGAGACCATAAGTCTCCTCTACAAGAATAACTGCCGAATGGTGATTTTCTTTCGTTCTAATGCCATTCTAATCTATTCACCTACTCTCCCCTCCTACTCCCTGAAATAAGCGTAGATTGCTTGATTATAGCCCTTTTAGTGCATACTGTACCATTACCGGACAGACCGGCATGTAACAAATAATTCTTGGTCGCACCCACCTGTTCCGCCGTCAAAACCGTATAAACAGCCGAAATACTACTAAAATACCAATCTCTTCGCTTTGTTCCGTCTATTCCGTGCGTCAAATGCACATGTATAACCTTTGCCATATCAATATATTTTGCGGAGCAAATATACCAAATAATCATTATATGGAATATTTTAGAAACATATAATCCAAAACAAGGCATAAAAAAAGCGGCATATAACCGCTATCTTCCTATCCTACTTACACACCATGTAAACCTCATGTAAGCTCATTTAAAGCAATCGCCAAACCTATGCAGCCGAAACAGCCCTCCACGTAAACAGAAATTAAACCTGCGTAAACGTTTCGTTTTGCGGGAGTTCCTTCTATCTTTCCCCGTAACCTATTGTATTATAAAGCGATGTGTCGTTTTATTCAATATATCGTTTTATACGCTTCGTTCTGTGCCCCGTATATGAAGAGAGATATTAATACCTCCCATAAATGTTTTGTTACATTAAGTTATCTGGGGAATTTGTCTTTCAATGATGCTGGACTTACTTATAATAATGCAAGACTGGCAACCGAAGAAGAAAAACAAAAACTTATTGACGCTCTCCTATCAAGTAAATATCCGGAAACGAAAGAATATTGTAAAACATTCTTTGGTATTGAAAAAAAGAAAGGATATGAGTTCAAGCCGTTTGATAAGGTATTAGTTCGTCAGTCAGAAACATGTAAATGGGAAGCATCATTTTTTAGCAATATAACTGACGAAGTTCATAAGTACAGATGCTGTGGTATGAACTATATGTTTTGCATACCATACAACGAACAAACTGCACATTTGTTAGGAACAAAAGATAATTGGGAGAAATAATATGAGCGAAAATGAACAAATAATGGATTTCATCGACCAGGTTCTTTCAGACTTTACCAATGAAGGAGCGATGGAAGTTCTGGAAGATGTAAAGAGTGAGATAAACATGAGAATCGAATCATGCGAAGAAGGTACGTACACAGTAACAAGTGATTAATTATGAACGCAAGAGACCAAAAGAAAGTATGTGATTCAGGTTTCTGGATAATAAGAGCCGGAGAAAGAAATGGGAAGCCAATTATCAAGGCAAAAAAATTGGATAATCCTGACTCATGGGTAACAATTAGAAGTGATTTTAAATCTAAAGCAGAGCGTGACCGGTACATGAAAGAGTTGCTGGAATATGATTTCTACATCGAAGACTAATCGAGTAGGAGGAAAACGAAGTAGTTTTCTTCCTACTTTCGTTTTCCGACCTCTCACACCACCACGCATGCGGTTCCGCACGTGGCGGTTCTTTATTTGGGATACCATTTGAGATACTCGTCATAGAGGGTTGGATAA
>NZ_DBEXBB010000123.1:0-7068 GCF_048170425.1 Phocaeicola sp. | reverse complement strand
CTGTTTGATATAGCGGCGAAATATGGAATACATAGATAACCATTAAAAACAATATTATTATGAACAAGAAAGAAAAAGACAAAAAAAGAAGTAAGTTTTCATTTGATAAGGAATTTCCTAAAATGACAGATACTATTTATTTAATTAACAACAACTATGGTCATGGTATAAGTCAAATAGGGTACATATTAAAGAATATGAAAATCATAAAATCGTGATGAGAGCACTACTCATTCAAATTTATTGCGATATGTAGGGATAACTACCGGTGTGTAGATTATCCCTTTTATTATACTCATTTGTGCAATTTTTTGTGCAAGAAGATTCGTTCTCACACAATATATATAATGTAAGCCTCATCATCGGACATCTTCAAGCAGTGTGCAGAACATATCGTTAAGAAAGAGCAAGTAAATTGAGGAAAAGCAAAGAAAGATATTTTTGAGGTGATTTTTTCTTACGATTTCATTGATTATCACCATTTTACCTCAACTTTTGTGCAAAATCTGTGCAAGGAGCTATATAAACAAAAAAGACATCTAAGAAATATACTTTCTTAAATGCCTGATAACTAAATTGTTATGCCTTGTAGCGGGACCCGGGATTGAACCGGGGACCTCATGATTATGAATCATGCGCTCTAACCAGCTGAGCTATCCCGCCATTCCATTAAAAAAACCGCCAGGCGTGGAAGCCACCCAACGGCTAAATCATTTTCTGTAGCGGGACCCGGGATTGAACCGGGGACCTCATGATTATGAATCATGCGCTCTAACCAGCTGAGCTATCCCGCCATCATTTCGTGATTGCGGGTGCAAAGATAGAGTAAGTTTTTGAATTACGCAAATTTATATTCTCTTTTTTGCTCTTTTTTCTATAAATATCTACGTTAACACTCATCCAGAACTTTGATAACCTGCTGAAAACAATACAAGTGCTCATTCTATGAATAAAACAGGAAGTATTCAAACCACAATTATCACTCCCTCATGACTTCTCAAAAGTGAAGAAAAAACCGAAAAAAATTCTCAATCATTATGGAGTAAACAAAAAAATACTTTAATTTGCCGCCGTTGCAAAAAATACGAATAAAAACACCAAAAACACCATGAAAAGAAAAACACAAATTGAATATCCGCTAAATCCCTCTTCTAGTATCATCATATGGAACGCCATCAGTACCACAGCAGGTTTACAACGCTGGTTTGCCGACCATGTTACCAAAGAAGGAAAAACCTATACTTTCCGCTGGGGAAAAACGGAAACACGTCGAGCCATCGTAGTAAACAGCCGGCCTGAATTTTTCATCCGCTTCCACTGGTTGGACGATGAAGAGACTAAAAGCTATTTCGAGTTGAAAATTCACTACAATGAATTGACTACAGACCACACACTAGAAGTAACGGATTTCGCAGAGCCAGGAGAAGAAGAGGATGTACGTAACCTTTGGGATTCACAAATCGAAACTTTAAAAAGAGTTTTCGGTGTATAAATCTATAAAATATACAAAACTTTATTTTGCTGTCCGTTTTTTGTGCTACTTTTGCATACTGATAATATAAAACAGGAATGCTACGCATAAAAAAACTTGATATATTCGTTTTAAAGAGTTTTCTGCTGCTCTTTTCCGGGACATTTTTTATCTGCCTCTTCATTTTCATGATGCAGTTTCTATGGAGATATGTCGATGAACTAGTAGGAAAAGGTTTGGAAATCAATGTTCTTGCTCAGTTTTTCTTTTTATCGGCACTCACATTGATTCCATTGTCACTTCCATTGGCTATTCTGTTGGCTGCCCTGATGACATTCGGTAATTTTGGAGAACGCTACGAACTCTTGTCCATGAAGGCAGCGGGAATACCTCTGTTCCGCATTATCCGCCCGGTCGTATTATTTTGCATATTCTTGGGAGTCATGTCATTCTTTTTCCAGAATGTCATCGGTCCTAAGGCACAGAAAGAACTTTGGACATTATTGGTCTCAATGAAACAGAAATCTCCGGAAGTAGACATTCCGGAAGGAGTATTTTACAGCGACATTGAAGGATATAATATCTACGTAAAGAAAAAAGACCGTGATACGGGTATCCTGCAAGATGTATTAATTTATAATTTCTCAGACGGATTTGAAAATGCCCATATCATTTGGGCCGCAGAAGGTAAACTAGAACTGACAGCAGACAAAAAGCACTTGTATCTGCACCTCTACAATGGAGAACAATTCGAAAATCTAAAATCACAATCTGTCATCTCCCGAAATGTCCCTTATCGCCGGGAAACGTTCAAGGAAAAGCATACGCTGATTGCTTTCGATACCAACTTTGAAATGGTGGATGGAAACTTTCTGAACCAGCGTTCGGACATCAAGAACATGAACGAAATTTCCTTAGCTATCGACTCACTCAACATGTATGCCGATAGTGTGGGACGCGCCATGTATTCAGATGCCATGAAAACGACCTACCGGAAACCAATACTTACCAAAACAGACTCTACAAAGATTGAGAAGGAACATCTTGCCATTATCAATACAGACAGTATTCTGAACGGTATGACTTCTGCCCAAAAGCTGAAAACACTGAATACGACAGAAACGCGCCTTTCTTCACTCATGTCAGACTGGAGCATGAAAAGCTACATGACCCGAGATGCCGACAACAACATCCGCCGCCATCAGTCAGACTGGCATAAAAAGATAACCCTTTCACTGGCTTGTATCATATTCTTCTTCATCGGAGCTCCATTAGGAGCCATCATCCGTAAAGGAGGATTGGGTATGCCTGTAGTGATTTCCGTATTAATTTTCGTACTTTACTATATTATTGACTCCGGAGCTACGCGTGTGGCCAAAAGTGGAGAAATGAATATTATACTTGGAACATGGATGAGTACCATCATACTGGCTCCGCTAGGCGGTTTCCTTACTTACAAATCAAATAAGGACTCTGTGGTATTCAACATCGACGTATATGTAAACTTCTTCCGCAAACTGTTTGGAATAAGAGTTTCACGCCATGTCTTTAAGAAAGAGGTCATTATCCACACACCAGACTATACCCGCATCTGTCAGGATTTGGACAAGTTGTGTCAGGAATGCGAAACTTATGGAGCGAATCACAAACTGCTGGGACCACCGAACTATTATCAGGTGTTCACCAACAACAAGCATGATGATGCCATCAAGGAAATCAGCCTGCAAATGGAAGGGCTCGTAGAAGAGCTTTCCAATACAAAAGACGGAGTATTGCTGAACTTATTGAACAATTATCCGTTCTTATCTGTAAAGGCTCATAAGAGCGTATCAGACAACCGATGGTTAAATCTGCTGATTGGAATCATCGTTCCGGCCGGACTGCTTATCTGGCTGAACATCTGGCGCTATCGCGTGCGCCTGGACAAGGATTTGAAAACCATTGTCAAGAATAGCCGCGACATACAAGAAAGAATCAAAAAAACATTCTAAACTATCAATATCATTATGGAGAAAATCAAACTGAATACAATTGAAGAGGCAATCGAAGATTTCCGCAAAGGAGAATTCGTCATCATCGTAGACGACGAAGACCGCGAGAATGAAGGCGACCTGGTAGTGGCTGCAGAACTGATTACCCCGGAAAAAGTAAATTTCATGCTGAAACATGCAAGAGGTGTACTTTGCGCCCCTATCACTATATCACGTTGCGAGGAACTGGATTTACCGCATCAGGTATCCAACAATACTTCTGTATTAGGAACTCCGTTTACCGTTACCATCGATAAACTGGAAGGATGTACTACAGGTGTATCGGCTGCCGACCGCGCCGCAACCATCCGTGCCTTGGCTGACCCGACTTCCACACCGGAAACATTCGGTCGCCCGGGACATGTCAACCCCTTGTATGCACAGGAAAAAGGTGTATTGCGCCGCGCCGGACATACAGAAGCCTGCGTAGATATGGCACGCCTGGCCGGTTTATATCCTGCTGCTGCCCTGATGGAAGTTATGAACGAAGACGGCACTATGGCCCGTCTGCCGGAACTGAAAAAAATGGCAGACGAATATGGTTTCAAACTGATTTCCATTGCCGACCTCATCGCTTACCGCCTGAAACAGGAATCACTGGTAGAAAAAGGAGTGGAAGTAGACATGCCTACCGAACACGGTCATTTCCGTCTGATTCCGTTCCGTCAGAAAAGCAACGGTCTGGAACATGTAGCTTTAATTAAAGGTACATTCTCTGAAGACGAACCAGTACTGGTACGTGTACATTCTTCATGTGCTACCGGCGACATCTTCGGCTCTATGCGTTGTGATTGCGGCGACCAGTTGCACAAAGCCATGGAACAGATTGAAAAAGAGGGAAAAGGAGCCGTTATCTACCTAAACCAGGAAGGACGTGGCATCGGACTTATGGAAAAAATGAAAGCCTACAAGTTGCAGGAAGAAGGCATGGATACGGTAGACGCCAACATCTGCCTGGGCCATCAGGCCGACGAACGCGACTACGGAGTAGGTGCTCAGATTTTGCGTGAAATTGGTATCCACAAAATGCGCTTGCTGACCAACAATCCGGTGAAACGCGTGGGACTGGAAGCTTACGGACTGGAGATTGTAGAAAACGTACCTATCGAAGTCACTCCTAATCCGTACAATGAGCGTTACCTGCACACCAAGAAAGAAAGAATGGGACATACCTTACATTTCAATAAATAATCAAGAAAGTTTATGGAAACAAATAACTTAGTAAAAAGCTATGCCAGCAAAGCTGCTCAAACCGCTTTGTTCCGCAGTGTATATCTGTGGATGACACTGGCACTCGTCATCACGGGCTTTGTAGCCATGTACGTAGCTAAGTCGTACACCCTGATTGAAACCATCATGCAGAACTCCATCATGTTCTGGGGATTGCTGATTGCTGAAGTAGGACTAGTGATGTATCTTTCTGCCCGTATACATAAAATCAGTTTCACCACGGCCACACTCCTGTTTATCGCCTATTCGGTATTGAACGGTGTCACGATGTCCGTCTTGTTCCTGATTTACACGTTAAGCTCCATTGCTACCACTTTCTTCGTGACAGCCGGTACATTCGGAGTAACCGCCCTTTACGGGTATGTAACCAAGAAAGATCTTACCCGTATCGGCAGCCTCTGCCTGATGGGAGTTATCGGGCTGATTATCGCCTCACTGGTCAATCTGTTCCTGCACAACTCAATGATGGACATGGTTATTTCCTATATCGGTGTACTGCTCTTTGTGGGACTGACGGCCTACGATTCACAGAAAATCAAGCAACTCCTGTCGCACGATGACATTGAAGTTAACGAAACCACACAGAAAATTGCCCTGATGGGAGCCTTGACCCTGTATCTTGACTTCATCAACCTGTTCATTTACCTTCTCCGGATACTTGGAGATAGAAAATAAACCTTTTTAGAAGCTAATTTCTTTTTTATATGGAAGAAATTAGCTTCTTTTGCAAAGAAATTCCAACTTTAATAACACAATAACATGAACCAACTTTCAGATCGTTTGAATAGCCTCTCGCCTTCGGCTACATTGGCTATGTCACAGAAAAGTAGTGAGCTTAAAGCTCAGGGGGTTGACGTTATCAACCTGAGCGTAGGAGAACCGGATTTCAATACACCGGATCACATTAAGGAAGCCGCTAAAAAAGCTATTGACGAAAACTACTCTCGTTATTCTCCAGTTGCCGGATACCCGGCTTTACGTAATGCCATTGTGGCAAAATTAAAAAATGAAAACGGTCTGGAATATACAGCCGCTCAAATCAGCTGTGCAAACGGTGCCAAGCAGTCTGTCTGCAACACCATCATGGCTTTAATTAACAAAGGCGACGAAGTAATCGTTCCGGCTCCATACTGGGTTAGCTATCCGGAAATGGTGAAACTGGCAGAAGGAACTCCTGTCATTGTACGTGCCGGTATTGAACAAGATTTCAAGATTACTCCTGCACAGCTGGAAGCTGCCATCACTCCGAACACCCGTGCCCTGATTCTTTGCTCTCCGTCTAACCCGACCGGCTCAGTATATACCAAAGAAGAATTGCAGGGACTGGCTGAAGTATTGGCTAAACACGAACGCGTAATCGTTATCGCTGACGAAATTTACGAACACATCAACTACATCGGTAAGCACCAGAGCATTGCTCAGTTTGCAGAAATCAAAGACCATGTAGTAATTGTAAACGGAGTGTCTAAAGCATACGCCATGACCGGATGGAGAATCGGTTTCATTGCCGGACCGGAATGGATTGTAAAAGGTGTAAACAAACTGCAGGGACAATATACTTCAGGTCCGTGCTCTGTATCACAGAAGGCTGCTGAAGCAGCTTACACTGGTACCCAGTCACCGGTAGAAGAAATGCGTAAAGCATTCGAACGCCGCCGCGACCTGATTGTGAAACTGGCGAAGGAAATTCCGGGATTCGAAGTGAACTTCCCACAAGGAGCCTTCTACCTCTTCCCGAAATGTGATTCTTTCTTCGGTAAGAAAGACGGTGACCGTATAATCAACAATGCAGACGACTTGGCTATGTACTTGTTGGAAGTAGGCCACGTGGCTTGCGTAGGCGGAACGTCTTTTGGTGCACCTGAATGCATCCGTATGAGCTATGCTACTTCTGACGAGAACATCGTAGAAGCTATGCGCCGCATCAAAGAAACATTGGCTCGTTTGAAATAAACATTTATCAACCAAGTATAAAAAAATAGCTCTGGAAAAATTCCAGAGCTATTTTTTTATGTTCTTCCAAACGCTTTTACGTTTCCGAAAAAACGCCTAAGCGTTTACAATAAAACACAAAGGCGTTTGAAGTACAACTCCCTTACGTTTTGATTAAAACGTACTTACGTTTGAAACCAAACACAAGAGAGTTTTCCAACCATTAAAAGTCCCTCGAAAAACATCCACTCTATTCCAAAAAAGCAATCGAGTAGGAGGAAAACGAAGTAGTTTTCTTCCTACTTTCGTTTTCCGACCTCTCACACCACCACGCATGCGGTTCCGCACGTGGCGGTTCTTTATTTGGGATACCATTTGAGATACTCGTCATAGAGGGTTGGATAA
>NZ_DBEXBB010000122.1:0-4387 GCF_048170425.1 Phocaeicola sp. | reverse complement strand
TTCTTCCGGTTAAATATTTTTTGTATATTCGCGGCTGATTTAGAAGATATTAATGAGACGATGATGAAACAGTTACTAACACCTGATTATATTTTCGAATCCAGTTGGGAAGTATGTAATAAAGTGGGTGGCATCTACACTGTATTGTCTACAAGAGCAAAGACTTTGCAGAACACTTTCCCTGATCGAATTTTTTTTATAGGACCGGATTTTTGGTCGGGTAAGGAAAATCCGTTGTTTGTGGAAGATTCCAAACTTCTTCAAGCATGGAGAGAGCATGCAATCAAGAAAGATGATTTAAAAGTACGTATAGGGCGTTGGAATATTCCAGGTAAGCCGGTAGCTATTTTGGTCGATTTTACTCCTTTCTATAAGGAAAAAAATGAGATATATACTCAAGCTTGGATTGATTTTCAAGTGGACTCCTTGCATGCATACGGTGATTATGATGAAGCTTCTATGTTCTCGTATGCTGCGGGAAAAGTAGTTGAAAGTTTTTATCGCTATAACTTGACAATGAGCGATAAGGTTATCTATCAGGCTCATGAATGGATGACAGGCCTTGGTGCATTGTACTTGCAAAAACACGTTCCGGAAATTGCGACCATTTTTACTACGCACGCTACCACTATCGGGCGTTCCATTGCCGGAAATAATAAACCTCTCTATGATTATTTGTTTGCTTACAACGGTGACCAGATGTCTCGTGAGTTGAATGTGGAGTCAAAACATTCTATCGAAAAGCAGACGGCTCATCATGTGGATTGTTTTACGACAGTAAGTGATATTACCAACAATGAATGTAAAGAGTTGTTGGATAAAGAAGCTGACGTAGTCTTGATGAATGGTTTTGAAGATGATTTTGTGCCCAAAGGAGAGGAATTCGAAAAGAAAAGAAAATATGCCCGTGCCTTGTTGTTGAATATGGCTAATAAATTACTAGGTGTTCATTTGAGTGATGATACACTGATTGTAGGAACAAGTGGTCGTTATGAATTTAAGAACAAGGGTATAAATGTGTATCTGGAAGCATTGAACCGTTTGACACGTAAAAAAAGCCTGAATCGTGAAGTGCTGGCTTTTGTAAATGTTCCAGGATGGGTAGGTGATGCTCGGGAAGATTTGAAACAGCGTCTGGAAAGCGATGAAAATTATGATACGCCTTTGGAATGTCCTTTTATTACTCACTGGCTGCACAATATGAGCCATGACCAGGTATTGGATATGTTGAAATACTTGAACATGTCTAATTCGCCTGAATCAAAGGTGAAAGTTATATTTGTACCTTGCTATTTGGATGGGAATGACGGAATATTGAATGAAACCTATTACGATTTGATTATAGGAGCTGACTTGAGTGTTTATCCATCTTATTATGAGCCATGGGGGTATACTCCGTTGGAAAGTGTCGCATTCAAGGTCCCGGCTATTACAACAGATTTGGCCGGATTCGGTTTATGGGTAAACTCTTTGAAAGGGCATCCAGGTACGTTGGAAGAAGGTGTGAAAGTAATTCATCGTACGGACTATAATTATTCGGAAGTGGCAGACGTGATTCGTGATACGATTACAGAATTTGCCAAACTACCTGAAACAGAAGTGCAGATAATTCGTAAGAATGCTTCCGACATTGCAGAAAAGGCTTTGTGGAAACATTTTATACGCTACTATTATGAAGCATATGACGTGGCATTGCGTAATGCAAAAGAACGTTGCAGATCTTATAAACTATAATGAACTTGTAAAACATTAGTAATATGAAAATCAAAACAAACTATGCTAATACTCCTGTGTGGAGAGAAATTAATGTGAAATCTCGCATTCCGGAGTCTTTGAAGATGCTGGAAGTGATGGCTCGTAACATTTGGTGGGCATGGAATGACGATGCAACTGAAATGTTTAGAGAACTTGATCCGGAATTGTGGCGCGCTGTCGGACAGAACCCGGTTGCTTTATTGGAACGTTTGAATTATGAGAAACTGGAAGCTTTGTCTGTAGATAAGGAGATGTTGGGTAAAATCAATGCAATATACGATAGATTTACTGAATATATGTCTGTTGAGCCAGATAAAAACCGTCCTTCTGTAGCCTATTTCTGTATGGAATACGGTTTGACCCACGTACTGAAAATTTATTCCGGTGGCTTGGGTATTCTGGCTGGTGACTATTTGAAAGAAGCTTCAGATAGTAACGTGGACATGTGTGGTATCGGTTTCTTGTATCGCTATGGTTACTTTACACAGAGCCTTTCAATGGATGGTCAGCAAATTGCAAACTACGAAGCTCAGAACTTTGGCAGTCTTCCGTTGGAACGTGTGAAAGATGAAAATGACCAGCCGATGGTGCTGGACGTACCTTACTTGAACTATTATGTACATGCATATGTATGGAGAGTTAATGTAGGTCGTGTGCCATTGTATCTGTTGGATACAGACAATGAAATGAACAGCGAATTCGACCGTTCTATTACTCACCAGTTGTATGGTGGTGACTGGGAAAACCGCTTGAAACAGGAAATCTTGCTGGGTATCGGTGGTGTGCTGTTGCTGAAGAAACTGGGTATCAAGAAAGATGTATATCATTGCAACGAAGGACATGCGGCTTTGTGTAATGTACAGCGTCTGTGTGACTACGTAGAAAGTGGAATGTCATTTGATGAAGCATTGGAAGTGGTTCGTGCTTCTTCTCTTTATACCGTACATACTCCAGTTCCGGCAGGACATGACTATTTTGATGAAGGCCTGTTTGGTAAATATATGGGCGGTTATCCGCAGCGTATGGGTATCAGCTGGCAAGATTTGATGGACTTGGGACGTATCAATCCGGGTGATTCAAACGAACGCTTCTGTATGTCTACATTTGCTTGCAATACTTGTCAGGAAGTGAACGGTGTAAGCTGGTTGCATGGAAAAGTTTCTCAGGAAATGTTCTCTGGTATTTGGAAAGGCTATTTCCCTGAAGAAAATCATGTAGGTTATGTAACTAACGGTGTACATTTCCCTACTTGGTGTGCTTCTGAGTGGAAAGCATTGTATAACAAATACTTTGACAAAAACTTCATGCATGACCAGTCAAATCCGAAAATCTGGGAACGTATCTACAATGTACCCGATGAAGAAATCTGGAAGACTCGTGTGGCTTTGAAGAATAAACTGATTAACTACATCCGCGATCAGTTCCGTGATACATGGTTGAAGAATCAGAGAGACCCGTCACGCGTGGTTTCTTTGATGGATAAGATTAACCCGAATGCTCTACTGATTGGTTTTGCCCGTCGTTTTGCGACTTATAAGCGTGCACATCTGTTGTTCACAGACTTGGATCGTTTGGCTAAGATTGTAAATAATCCTGACTATCCGGTTCAGTTCTTGTTTGCCGGTAAGGCTCATCCGCACGATGGTGCTGGTCAGGGACTAATCAAGAAGATTGTAGAAATTTCTAACCGTCCGGAATTCTTAGGAAAGATTATCTTCCTGGAAAACTATGATATGAAGCTGGCTCGTCGTCTGGTATCTGGTGTAGATATTTGGATGAACACTCCGACTCGTCCGTTGGAAGCTTCTGGTACATCCGGTGAAAAAGCGTTGATGAACGGTGTGGTTAACTTCTCCGTATTGGACGGATGGTGGCTGGAAGGTTACCGTGAAGGTGCGGGATGGGCATTGACAGAAAAACGTACTTACCAGAACCAGGAACACCAGGATCAGCTGGATGCTGCTACTATCTACAGTATCCTGGAAACAGAAATCCTGCCGTTGTATTATGCCAGAAACAAGAAAGGATATTCTGAAGGCTGGATAAAGACTATTAAGAACTCTATCGCTCAGGTTGCTCCTCACTATACTATGAAACGTCAGCTGGATGATTACTTTACGAAATTCTATGGTAAAGAAGCTGAACGTTTCCATGCACTCGAAGCAAATAACTACGAACAAGTGAAGAAGACGGCTGCATGGAAGGAAGAAGTAGCTGCTAAATGGGATGAAATCCAGGTTGTTTCATTCAACAAGTGCCAGGATTTGTGCAATGGTAACGTAGAAAGCGGTAAAGACTACAAGCTTACTTGCGTGGTAGATGAAAAGGGGCTGGACGATGCAATTGGTATCGAACAGGTGGTTACTTATACCAATGCAGAAGGCCGTGAATACATTTATGCGGTTAATCCGATGAAGATGGTGAAACGTGAAGGCAACTTGTTTACATTCGAAATGATTGCAGGTTTGTCAAATGCGGGTAGCTTTAAGGTTGCTTACCGTATGTTCCCGAAGAACGATGCGCTGCCTCACCGTCAGGACTTCTGTTATGTACGCTGGTTTAATGAATAAAGACCTCTGTTTGTTCAGATAATCATATAAACAGGCCATTCCGGATAATTTTGATATTCGGA
>NZ_DBEXBB010000121.1:0-8808 GCF_048170425.1 Phocaeicola sp. | reverse complement strand
TAAATAAAGCATTGCTATAAAGAATGGCGGTAGTATCAAAAATAATACCTGCCCCGAAAAGGCTCATGGCATACCCAAAAGTCAAGTGCTCGCTAAATGTATCCCAATTTACACATAGAAACACCAGCCGGCTTAATGTATAACATACATAAACAAGCAATAAATTCCAAACCAGTGACAATACATTGGAAAACAATTCTTTCTTCATCATTTCTCACCTTTTTATAAATACTGAACGGCAAAAATAACGATAAATTTGGAGAACTTCGTATCTTTGCCTTCTAAACCAAACAAAGATGAAGAAAAAACAACGTATCACCCTTGGAATCTCCGTCCTCATTTTACTTGTATTAGGTTTTTGGGTTCATTCCCGCTGGCATGTATGGTTTGGTAATCCGGAAGAACCGGCTTATCTACCACTCAACGCTCCCGGAAGAGTACTATTGACATTTGGAGACAAAGAAGAACTTTCACGTAACATCAGCTGGCAATACGATTCTGTGATTGCCTCTTCATCTTTTGTAGAGTTAATCGACACTTTGGCTAAAGATACTTTACGAATAGAAGCAAAGGGAGAAGTGTTTCAGTCACGTAGTGGCAAAGCTGCCTATTACACAGCCCGTTTACGCTCACTTAAACCAGCTTCCTTTTACAGCTACCGGGTAAGCAACGACGGGAAATATTCCCCATGGTACAGTTTTCATACCTATAATCAGGCCACCCGTAACGATTACTCTTTCATCTATGTAGGCGATGTGCAAGATACTATAAACGGAAAAGCCAATCAGTATCTGAAAGAAGCATTGCAGGCACATCCCAAAACAGAATTCTTTGTCTTTGGAGGTGACCTGACTGAACGCCCTATGGATGCATACTGGGCAGAAACATTCTCTGGCCTTGATTCCATCGGGCAGCACTATCCTGTTTTAAATGTAACCGGTAATCATGAATACCTGAAATATGCCATCCGTAAACTGGAACGTCGTTTCCCATTAGTATTCTCCTATTTTCAAGATTCCATGGTAGGCGACAATCAAGTGTACACACTCAGGTATAATGACCTGCAACTCTTTTTACTCGACAGTAACCGAGAATTCTTTTACCTGTGGTCACAAAAGAAATGGCTGGAAAAAGAACTTCAGGCAAGTGATGCACGATGGAAAATTGTAGTCTTGCATCATCCATTATATTCCGTCAAAGGCAAATACAACAATTTGGCACAAAAAACGATTTTCAACTCACTTATTCAAAAATACAATGTGGACCTCGTCCTGCAAGGCCATGAACACGCTTATGCCCGAATGGCGCTTCACGATGAACAAGGCAGTGCAACTCCTCCCGTTTACACTGTCAGTCACTGCTCCCCCAAAAGCTATAGAATCACATTCGACCAGCGTTTCGACAAATATGGTATTGAAAGCCGATATTACCAGTACATCCGTATTCACGGGGATACCCTCAGCATGAGCACCTACGAGGTACCTGCCGGCAATTTATACGACTCGTTGGATATTGTAAAATCCGGAGTCAAACCAATGATTATTGATCATGGGAAAAACATTCCTGAGCACTTGAACTTCCAGCCGGGAAACAGCAAAAAAGACCAGGAGTATATGAAACGGATTGAGGAGTATAAACGACAAAGACAAAAAAATTAAACAATCCGAGAGTCAGCAGTTTTTGCGACATGCTGACTCATATAATTTTCAAACTCTTGCTCAAAAGAAAACAGATTCCATTTCTGAGTAGCGGTATCTATACATTGTCTCATTCTTTGCTTAATCATATCATCCGAAAGAGATTGTGACCATTCTACAGCCTCAGCTAATGCCTTATCCGTCAGTGAGTGCATCACAAAACCACAAGTTTCTATCCCGTCAAACGAAGCAACCTGAGACACCAAAGGAATAATCCCCATTTTCATTAATGTAATAATAGCACCAGGACAACCTTCACTGGCAGAGGGGTAAATACAAAAAGTAACTTTCTGTAAAATACGACTAAATTCCTCAGAATTGACATTTTGAAAACCCCACAAGGTTATATTCGCCTTATCAACCAATAAAGGAGAATAATATGCCTCAAAATCCGGATCCATTTTTCCTATCACATGTAAATGCAATTCTGGATGATAAAGGAAAAAATCCAAAACGAGATCCAATCCTTTTAAGATACTTCCGGAACTTCCCATCCAAACAAAATGTGTCCTATCATACAATGACATTTTTTCTTTAATATTCACATGATGTAAAATATTGGATGACTGATTAATTAAAGAAATTTTATCCCTCCATTCCATCGGATAAGTTTGTATAGTAACCGATGAGCCAATCTGTAATATTGCATCTATAGGCAAATCGTACAATACAGAAGGAGACATACGAGAATATAACAGTTGTGTATGGTGCTTTTGGTTAAAAGCATCCGTTCGTTCCTTTACCATTCTGTTCTGATACTCAGGATATGCCGTAGTGGCATAATATATCTTCAAGGCAGAAGGATTACGCTTTGCCATAATAGAAAAGCACGGACCTTCACCGAATATGACATCATATGCCTCATGATTACATTCTATCGGTCTATCATAAGTAGCCATGACATAATTATAGCCCAAACGTTTAAAAACCTCTCCAATAACCAAAGCTTCACGTCGATTCTGGTGCTTATCAAACCAAGAAGAATTCCTTTTTTTATAATACACTCGCGGAATATAAGAAATATAAGCCCACTTCCGATTTTTTTTATCTTTATATACGTATCTATCTTTATTGATGTGAAACAAATTCTTCAAGATTCTTATGAGATATTTTCCTTGCATAGCCTTATCTATTCTGTAATCGTTCTCTATTTTTCTGCTTAATTTTCATCAAATAAGTATTTGGAATAAGACCATCTACCATTCTCTTCACAAAATATGAAAACATCTTATTTAGAAAATACAAACGCCATTTCAATGTATGTTCCACCCCACGAATACGAGCACATTCACGCTTTACATCTAATTTATTTGTTGAAGTCGCCCCTTCTGTTGCATCAAATAATGCAATATCCATTGGGAAATATTGTAACTTTTTCCCTCGCTTATATAAATTATATACAAAATGATAATCAGCAGCCAGCCGATAGGATAAATCAAATGGATGATTTCTCATCTCTTCCGTATCTGCAAACATCGATTGATGACAAGCAGGCATTAACTGTAATATGGTCTCCGGAATATTCCCTTTTGCTGGCACAATCCCGTATACTTTTTTCCTTAATGTGTCTCCGTATACAAGTTTGGTATCCGAATCGATGTCAAAGGAGAACAAACGAGTGATTACATCTTCATTGCAAAAAACATCACCGGCATTCATGAAGTTCACCCAACGTCCCAAGGCAAAACCGACCCCTTTATTCATTGCATCAAAAATACCTTTATCTTTTTCAGATACGATTCGCATAGAAATTCCTCTTTTCTGAAACAAAGGTTGCAGTTCATAAATGATATCCAACGTGTTGTCTGTCGACTTTCCATCTATCAATATATATTCCAACGGACGGTAAGTCTGATTCAGAACACTTTGCATAGTTTTAGCAATAGTCTGTTCTGCATTAAAACAAACCGTCACTATAGTTATGAGTTCCTTAGACATAATTCTATACATTTTCTATATTTAGGTTTAGCCAACCTCATAAAATACAATAATCTATCAAACGCTCTTTTTAACTTATATGAAAAAGGCACTACAGGACGCTCGCCTTTCCACGGAGTTAAATCCAGGTAGTGGAAATAAAGACCCTTATAAGGATGCTGAGATTTATATTGCCAGGGTTTCTTTCCTCCCGTATAATGTATAATAACAGGACGGAGCAATTCTTGGTCCAACGCTGCAATTGACTCCGGACGAATGCGACGTTTGCGACGCAAGAAGCCATCTTGTACATTATAGCGGAACGGTAAAAACGACTTACAATCATAAAGTAAAGCGTTTAAAACATCCTGATCATTGAAAATCAATTCATTTACATGCTGGGAAATATACTTTACGGCTTTTTGCTGAAATCCTATCTTCCTCCAATAATCCAAATTCACCAACAATACACCGGCATTAAAATAGGAAAAAGAGGCATCGTAATGCAAACGCGTATAATTGTCAGGTTTTCCACTCCACATATCTTCTATGCACCCCACAGCAACCTCTTTAATATCAGTATTCCAAAAATCCAGCATGGAACCATTTACAACCAAGTCACAATCTAAATAAATGACTTTTTGCAGATTCTGTGGTAAAATAGTTTCTAAAAAAATCCGATAATAGGTAGCCAAAGAGATATGACTATCACCATAAATCACACATCCCTTCAGTAAATCTTCGCCCGCCTCGTAAATCGTCAATGTCTGAGAGTAATGCTTTTCTACCCAATCGCAGAGCAAGCTGCGGGCCTCTACAGACAATTCTCCAGCAATCACATGTATATGGAAACTAACATTCCGATTATTCTCAAACAAAGATGTCAGCATAACCATACAATACTTCACATAAGAAGTATCAATGTTACAAGCTATATGTATTGTTTCTTTTGCCATTCTTTAAAATGCTACTTCAGACAATGCCTTTGTTATATAATACCCCTGACTTAATCTTCTGCTTATTTCTACGGTATTCTGCTTCATCTTTGCATATTGCGCAGGAGTTAATGAAGATAATATTGTATCCAATTCGGCCAGCGAAGATATACAAATCCCGATACCGTTAGAACGTACAAAATCAGAAAGGGCAGCCTGGTCCCAAATAATCACAGGTAATTCACAGCGAATATATAAAGATGTCTTATGTGGATTATTGTATTTCAAATATTCTCCAAAATTACCGGTACAAGCATCTACAGAAAAACCATCCCAAACCAGGCCAAAGTCTCCTTCTGCCGTGGCAATCAACTCATCAGATCGAACAAATCCCTTACAAGTGAAAAATTCTTTTCCTTGCGCTTTTTCCACATCAAATCCATTACCATATAAATTAAACTTATAGGAATGAACATAATTACCCACTTCATATAAGAAAGTATTCTTCCGAGGATTCAAGGCTCCTGCATATACTACTCCGTAAGGTTGTGAAGGAGCCGAATGAGAAGAAGCTGTGGTTTCTGAAAGATAATCAAAAATCTCAAGTACCCCTAAAGGAACCTTGCATCCGTTATCCAACAACCATTGTTTCATTCGAGTATTATGGGCTATTATATAATCAGCATGCCCTAACCGATGAATCTCCTGCGCTACCGTCAGCTTTTTACGACGAAAGCTACCCAAATCATGAATGACAACAATTACCTTAGCACCTTTCCAATGAGCTATCTGGCACACCAGTGTAAAATACTTTTTAAGTGGATATTGCACTACGAGTCTATCACCTTTTTTCAAAGAAAAAGGAAGTTTCAACACACCTGCTAATGTGGCCAGAAAAGCAAGTATGGAATTTGTATAACGCGTCTGACGTAAACCGACGTTTACAAAACCATTTGACTCCATAATCTGCTCTATATCAGTCTTTGCCTTGTTCCCGGCTCCGTCTACTCCTTTATAATTGCGTGACAAATAACAATTTCTCATACATTTATCGATTACATTCTTTTTCCCATAATTCCAATGCCGAAGCTACCGTGTCATCCATATCAGCATAAGTATATTGCCCCAATCGGCCGCCAAATATCACATTCTTACACTGTAAGGCCAGTTCCTGATACCTGAGATACATAGCTCCATTTTGCTCGTCATTTACCGGATAATAAGGTTCTTTACCTGGTTCATACATATCCGGATACTCATAGGTAATGACCGTATGCGGTTGCTTTCCGTATTCAAAATGCTTATGCTCAATCACACGGGTATAAGGAATCTCTCGAGCTGTATAATTTACCACTGCATTCCCCTGAAAATCTTCTATTTCCAGTATTTTTTCTTCAAATCGCAGGCTACGATATTCCAGATGCCCGCATTGATAGTCAAAATATTCATCAATACACCCAGTAAACAAAATACGGTCTGCCACTCCTTCCCAGCGAGTACGTTCAGTAAAGAAATCAGTATTTAATCGAACCTCAATGCCTTCAAGCAAAGCATCGATTAATTTATTATATCCACCTTCAGGAATTCCTTGATAACGGTCATTAAAGTAATTATTATCATATACAAAGCGGAAAGGAACCCGGCGAATTATAAACGCTGGCAACTCTTTGGCAGAACGTCCCCATTGCTTCTCTGTGTATCCCTTTATCAGGCATTCGTATACATCTTTTCCACACAATTTCAAAGCCTGTTCTTCCAAATTAGCCGGAGTCACGATATGACTGTATGCCGCACATTGTTCTTTTATCTTTTCTTTGGCTTCCGCAGGGGTCACTACTCCCCACAGCTGATAAAAGGTATTCATGTTAAACGGCAAATTAAACAATCGATCACGGAAACGTGCCAACGGTGAATTAATAAAATGATTAAATGGAACCAATGCATTTACATAGTCCCATACATTTTTATTGTCTGTATGAAAAATATGAGCACCATACTTATGCACGTGAATTCCATCTACATCCTCACAATATAAATTCCCGCCTTTATGGGAACGTCTGTCTATTACCAGACAGCTTTTCCCTGCCCGGGTTGCTTCACGAGCAAAAACTGCTCCAAACAGTCCGGCTCCTACAATCAAATAATCATACTCTTTCATTACAGCCCAAACAATTATTTTAATTTATACTCATGCTTTTCGCAAAACTACACAAAAAGAATGAATTACATAATCTTTTGAGAATTTAGTATACCAAAAGCTTTTGAAAAGCATTAAAAGAAACGTAGTCTTCATCTTTTTTACCTGCAAAAACAAATGATTTTCACATTCAATTGGTAAAATAGAGAAGAAAACCTACCTTTGTAAACTTCGTAACCATTATATATTTAATATGAGGATAGGATTTGATGCCAAACGAGCCGTACAAAATTTTACCGGATTAGGGAACTACAGCCGTTACCTGATTGAGATTCTTTATCGTTTCTATCCAGAAAACGAATACTTCCTTTACGTTCCGCATATCCGTTCCAATCCTCGATTCAACCACTTGCTTGGTGTGTGTCCTTCACTTTCCTGCATCTCTCCCAAAGGATTATGGAAAAAATGCCGTTCTATCTGGCGCTCCATCGGTATGACCAGTAACCTAAAGAAAGACCATATCACTGTTTTTCATGGTCTTAGCAATGAGCTTCCGCTCAATATCCGGAAAGCTGCTCACACCCGAAGCGTAGTAACCATCCACGATTTGATTTTTCTGCGCTATCCACAATGTTATCCACCTATTGACCGCTTCATTTATACGTATAAATTCAGAAAGGCATGCCAGGATGCAAATGCCATAATTGCCATCAGTCAATGTACCAAACGGGATATTGTACACTATTTCGGTATTGATACAGGTAAGATTCACGTTATTTATCAAGGATGTGATGAAGCATTTACCCATCCGGCAACAGAGCAGCTTAAGCAAGAGGCAAGAGAAAAATATCATCTTCCTGCAAAATACATTCTCTGTGTCGGGAGTATAGAAGAAAGAAAAAACGCATTATTAGCTGTAAAGGCCATGCCTGGAATACCAGAAGATATTCACCTGGTTTTAGTGGGAAAACGTACTAACTATACCAACCAGATTGATGCGTTTATCAAAAGCTATCGGCTGGAACAACGTGTGCATCTTCTTCATGATGTAACCTTCCAGTATCTACCAGCTATTTACCAACAGGCAGAAATTTTTGTCTACCCTTCCCGGTTTGAAGGCTTTGGAATTCCCATTATTGAAGCTCTTCATTCTGCTATACCCGTCATTGCTGCCACCGGCTCTTGCCTGGAAGAAGCAGGCGGGCCAGATTCTCTCTACGTACATCCAGACGATAAAGAAGGCATGACAAAAGCAATCTGTAGTTTGCTGAATCACCCGGAGAAGAAACAGCACATGATAGAACAAGGCTTGAAATACGTTACCCGTTTTTCAGAACAAAGACAAGCCGAAGAATTGATGAACTTGTATCGCTCACTTACAGAAGAAAAAACAATATGAAAATAGAAATTTCTCCAGATTATAAATACATGGCAAAAGAACTCTTTGATATTCCACGTATGTTCGACGAGGAACAAGGAGAAATTGTCTATTCAGGCAGAAACTTAGTACGCCGTTTCATTATTCAAGGCACACCAGTCGTTGCCAAACGATTCAAACGAGTTAACTTCTTTCAACAGATTGCATATACATTCTTTCGCAGTACCAAAGCAGAAAGGGCCTTTCGCTATGCCGTAATCTTCAGAAAACGCGGGATAGAAACTCCTCACGAGATTGCTTTTCTTGAAACATATGAACACGGGCTGTTCACTACCGGATATTTTATTTGTACAGCATGTCCAGACCCTCCGGCCTTCCCTTTCCTGGTACCTAAAGAAGATTACGACAAAACACTTGCTACAGACTTAGTGTCACTAATCGTTTCCATGCACCAGAAAGGTATTGTACATGGAGATTTGAATTTCGGTAACTTCCTGTTTCGGAAATCGGAAAAAGAAGCGCATTATCAGTTTCAGGTAATCGATATTAACCGTTCTCTCTTTTTTGATACATGCCCCCCCAAAGAAGTATGTCTCAAAAATCTAAGTACCATTACGCACCGAAGAGATTTATTTGAGTTTATGATTAGAGAATATGCACGGCAAAGAAAATGGGATGAAGAAGAAACGCTTACACATACCACAGATTACTTACAAAAACTGGAACAAAAACATGAAAGAAAAG
>NZ_DBEXBB010000120.1:0-2614 GCF_048170425.1 Phocaeicola sp. | reverse complement strand
TTGTTTCTGTTTTTTAGTGATTTGATAACGGGGATAAATACCAAAGCCCCTGATATGAGAATCATGATGACAAGCGGACCGTCAATTTTAGGAGTAGAAGTAAGTACTAAAAAGCAAAGGGCGGCCCAACATAAAGTAAGTACGATACATTGTGTGTGGTTGAGTGGTTTTCTCAT
Source organism: Phocaeicola sp. (assembly GCF_048170425.1). Lineage (GTDB taxonomy): Bacteria > Bacteroidota > Bacteroidia > Bacteroidales > Bacteroidaceae > Phocaeicola. The sequence continues at coordinate 2,438 of NZ_DBEXBB010000120.1, read as the reverse complement.
GGCTTTTAGAAAAATAATACACGGAGGAACGGTGGCAAGGCTGTAATTGGGGACTTGCGGCTGCTCCTCCGTGTAGAGTGGAATAAATCAGTAATGTTTATTGTGCTTTTTTCTTTTTGTCGACAATGGCATCAATGCAGGCGATAGCTGTGATATTGACAATATCGCGTACGGAGCTTTCAATGTCGGTGAAGTGAATCGGTTTGTTCAATCCCATCTGAATCGGGCCGATAACTTCAGTCTCACTCATACTCTGGATGAGCTGATAGGTAGCATTAGCTGAACTTAAGTTAGGGAATACCAAAGTGTTAACTTCTTTGCCTTTCAAACGGGTAAAAGGATACTTTTCATCGCGAAGTGCATTATTTAAGGCGAACTTCACTTGCATTTCCCCATCGATGGCCAGATCTGGATATTCCTGATGGAGCTGGTTGACAGCTTCGTGTACTTTGGCTGGGCTTCCTTCTGTATCAGAACCGAAGTTAGAGTAAGACAGCATGGCCATAACCGGTTCCTGGTTGAAGAAGCGTACGGCTTTTGCTGATAGTTTGGCGATATCTATCAAGGTATCTGTGTCCGGATGCCGGTTGATTAATGTATCGGTAATGAAATAAGTTCCTTTCTTTGAGTTCAGGATATGCATGGTACCAAAATGCTTGTATTCTGGCTGGATACCGATAACTTCCTTCGCAACCTTGATAGTATTGGAGTATTTGGTGTACAATCCGGTAACGAAAGCATCTGCTTCGCCAGTTTCCACCATCATCATACCAAAGTAGTTACGTTCGAACATCTTGTCGTTTGCTTCCTGGAAATTGGCTCCTTCGCGGGCACGTTTTTCGCAAAGGATGCGTGCGTAACGTTCGCGACGTTCAGACTCACGGTCGTGGCGAAGGTTGACAATTTCGATGCCTTCCAAACTGAGGTCGAGTTCTTTGGCCAGCTTTTCGATTCGTTCTTCATTACCCAGCAGAATCGGATGGCAGATGCCTTCAGCCTTGGCTTCTACCGCTGCTTTCAACATGTTGGGGTGAATGCCTTCTGCAAATACCACGCGCTGCGGATTGCGGCGGGCTGTTTCGTACAACTGGCGAGTCAGCTTGTTTTCCTGTCCCATCAACTCTCTCAGGTGATTCTTGTATTCATCCCAGTCGGTAATTTGCTTGCGAGCTACACCTGATTCCATAGCGGCTTTAGCCACAGCCATGGATACTTCGGTAATTAAACGCGGGTCAACAGGTTTCGGAATAAAGTATTCAGGTCCGAAGGTCAGGTTGTTTACATGGTAGGCTTCATTAACTACATCGGGTACAGGTTTCTTTGCCAAGTCTGCAATGGCATGTACGGCAGCCAGCTTCATTTCTTCGTTAATGGCAGTGGCACGAGTATCAAGTGCGCCGCGGAAGATATAAGGGAAGCCGATGACATTGTTTATCTGGTTTGGATAGTCAGAACGTCCGGTTGACATCAGTACATCCGGGCGGGAAGCCATGGCGTCTTCGTATGAAATTTCCGGAGTCGGGTTAGCCAGGGCAAATACGATGGGGTGAGAAGCCATGCTGCGTACCATGTCCTGACTCAGTACATTACCCTTGGAAAGGCCGAGGAATACGTCGGCTCCCTTGATGGCTTCTGCCAATGTGTGAATGTCGGTACGGTCGGTTGCAAAGAATTTTTTCTGTTCGTTCAGGTCAGTACGTTCTTTAGAAATCACTCCTTTACTGTCGAGCATGACAATGTTTTCCAGACGGGCTCCGAGTGCTACATACAATTTAGTACAAGATACGGCAGATGCGCCGGCACCGTTGACTACGATTTTTACTTCTTCTATTTTTTTTCCGGCTACTTCCAGCGCATTCAGCAATCCTGCACTGGAGATGATGGCAGTACCGTGCTGGTCATCGTGCATTACCGGAATGTCCAGTTCTTCTTTTAGTCTTTGTTCTATCTTGAAACACTCTGGCGCTTTAATGTCTTCCAGATTGATACCTCCGAAGGTAGGAGCAATGGCTTTGACAGCTTCTATGAATTTGTCCGGGTCTTTTTCGTTTACTTCAATATCGAATACGTCGATACCTGCATATATTTTAAATAGTAGTCCTTTTCCTTCCATTACAGGTTTTCCGCTCATGGCACCTATATCTCCCAGTCCCAATACGGCTGTTCCATTAGAAATAACGGCTACCAGATTACCTTTGTCTGTATAGTCGTATGCTGTATCCGGATTCTTCTGGATTTCCAAACATGGTTCTGCTACTCCAGGTGAATAAGCTAGTGATAAATCCCGTTGAGTTTGATAGGGTTTAGTAGGGACTACTTCGATTTTCCCCGGTTTACCTTGTGAATGATAAAGCAAGGCTGCTTCTTTGGTTATTTTTGTCATATTTCTTCGTTTTTTAGTTGTTTCAAAGAATAATGTATCGCGCAAATGTAGGAAT
>NZ_DBEXBB010000119.1:0-3135 GCF_048170425.1 Phocaeicola sp. | reverse complement strand
TCTTCACAAATGCCATGTCATGTGTCACCATGATTTTCACCAGTTCTTCAAAAGAAGTCTTGCGTGGATTCCAACCCAGCAGTGTCTTGGCTTTGGTCGGGTCACCCAGCAGTTGTTCCACTTCGGCAGGACGGAAGTATTTGGGATCCACTTCCACCAGCACTTTACCGGTTTTGGTATCAATGCCCTTTTCATTCACGCCTTCTCCTTCCCAACGTAGTTCCACACCGGTTTCCTTGAAGGCAAGTGTAGTGAAATCACGTACGGTATGATATTCTCCGGTAGCAATGACAAAATCCTCCGGAGTGTCGTGCTGCAGAATCAGCCACATGCACTCCACGTAATCTTTGGCATATCCCCAGTCGCGCAGCGAATTCAAGTTACCCAGATATAACTTGTCTTGATACCCTTGGGCTATACGTGCAGCTGCCAGTGTAATTTTGCGTGTCACGAAGGTTTCTCCGCGCCGTTCGCTTTCGTGGTTGAAGAGAATGCCGTTTACAGCGAACATACCGTAGCTTTCCCGGTAATTCTTCGTAATCCAGAAGCCGTATTGCTTGGCCACACCATATGGACTGCGTGGGTAGAACGGGGTTGTCTCCTTCTGTGGTACCTCCTGCACCAGACCGAACAGTTCGGAAGTCGAAGCCTGATAGATTTTCGTTTTTTTCTCCAGTCCCAGGATACGTACTGCTTCCAGCATACGCAGGGTGCCTACGGCATCTGCTTCCGCAGTATACTCCGGCACATCGAATGATACTTTCACATGGCTTTGTGCCGCCAGATTGTAGATTTCGTCCGGCTGTACCTGCTGTATGATGCGGATAAGCGAGCTGCTGTCCGTCATGTCCCCGTAGTGCAGGTTTACGAGACGGTTCTTCTTCATGTCACGCACCCATTCATCCAGATAAAGATGCTCTATGCGTCCGGTGTTGAACGATGACGAACGACGCAGAATGCCGTGTACTTCATATCCTTTTTCAATTAGGAACTCGGCCAGGAATGAACCGTCCTGACCGGTGATGCCTGAAATCAATGCTATTTTCTTATCCATGATTCGGGTTTTAAAATCAGTTTTTATTTATGTTATGATGTAAATTTCTCTTTTGTGATATTCCATAAGAATAAGCAGTTCCCGATGATATATCTTCTCCACATTCTTTTGGGTTCCTTTATCAGCCGGTACAGCCATTCCAACCCGTGTTCCTGCCACCATACGGGAGCACGTTGCACGTTTTCAGCAAAGAAGTCGAACACAGCGCCAATAGTACCGATGGGACCGTTTACCTCCAGTTCTTTTAGGTGTGCATAAGTCCATTTCTCTTGTTTGGGAGCGGTCATGCCCACCCAGAGCAAATCCGGCTGTGCCTGGTTTACGGCGGCTATCATGGCTTGATTGTCTTCTTGGGTGAATTCCGGCTTGTAGGGTGGGGAATAAGTCTCTATCCGGATATTGGGATATAACCGGACGGCTTTTACCTTTATTTTCCTCAAGGTGTCTTCGCTACTTCCCAGAAAGAAGCAGGTTCCTCCTTTCCGGTTCAGTTTATTCATTTCGTACAGAAACAAGTCCCATCCCGCTGTGCGCTCTATCTTCTCATGTCTCAGGAGTTTGAATGCCAGTACAATGCTTGCTCCGTCTGGAATCAATGCGTCTCCCCTCAGCAAAGCTTCTGCAAAGGCAGGATCTTTCAATGCTGTGTTATACGAGTGCGCATTGATGGTGTTAATCAGCAGTTTGCCTTCGGGCAATGCGTCAAGCTCACTTCTGTGTTCCAGAAGCGAAATCGTCTTTAACTTCAACATGTAAAAAGGAGTATAATTTTCCGCAGAGTACGCTACGCTGTCGCCCGTCACATGGAAAGGTATTTTTGAACGGAACGATGCAATATGTCCGAGAACTGCGGCAAATGTAAAGATTATGTGTGTAATATACAAGAGGAATGTGAAAAATGTAATTTAGTTGGTCTGGTGGTTGATGCAGATACCTTTCAAATACCATTCGTACAAACGGTGTATTCCTTCGTCTATTTCTATTTTATGATGCCATCCCAGGTTATGCAGTTTGGTCACATCCGTCAGTTTGCGCAGTGTGCCGTCCGGTTTCGAGGCATCCCATCGCAGCTCACCTTTGAATCCTATTTCGGCTATAATCTTTTCAGCCACTTCCTTTATGCTGAGTTCCTTTCCGGTGCCCACATTGATGTGGCAGTTGCGTATTTCTTTACTGTCCGGAGCATATGTGTCTTTAAAGTCTACATTCAGCAGTACATGTACACTGGCATCTGCCATTTCTTCGCTCCATAGGAATTCACGCAACGGTTTGCCGGTTCCCCACAAGGTGACCGCTTCCGGGGTTATTCCGAAGTTGGCAAGCTCTGCCAGAATCTCCTCGTTGCTATAGCTGCCGTTTACCCCTTTCACCGGACGCAGGTCGATGTCTTTGCGCACAGCATCCCAGTCCCCTTCGTTGAGGCATTTGGCAAGGTAGACTTTGCGAATCATGGCAGGCAGTACATGGCTGTTTTCCAGGTGGAAGTTGTCGTTCGGTCCATATAGGTTGGTAGGCATCACGGCTATGTAATTGGTTCCGTATTGCAGGTTGAAGCTTTCACACATCTTCAGCCCGGCTATTTTGGCTATGGCATACGGCTCGTTGGTGTATTCCAGCGGAGAGGTCAGCAGCACTTCTTCCTTCATGGGCTGCGGAGCTTCACGCGGGTAGATGCAGGTGCTTCCCAAGAAGAGCAGCTTCTTTACTCCGTGACGGAAACTCTCACCGATTACGTTCTGCTGGATTTGCAGATTCTGATAGATAAAGTCTGCCCGGTATTGCAGGTTTGCCATGATGCCACCCACGTGGGCAGCAGCCAGTACCACCGCTTCAGGTCGTTCTTCATCGAAAAATTTCTTTACGGCGGTTCCGTCCAGCAAATCCAGTTCTTTGTGTGAGCGTCCTACTAAGTTTGTGTAACCTCTTTGTTGCAGGTTGTTCCAGATGGCGGAACCTACTAAACCACGATGCCCCGCTACAAAAATCTTTGCATTTTTTTCTAACATGACTAATACCCTAGTTATAAAATTAATTTTTTCTATTTACTTCTTGTATGAAGCTATACATTCTTTTAAAATATC
>NZ_DBEXBB010000118.1:0-6107 GCF_048170425.1 Phocaeicola sp. | reverse complement strand
ATTATAAAAAATAAATCTGTTATGACAACAATTATCAATTCAAGAGTACCCGAGTTTAAAGTACAAGCATTTCACAATGGAAAATTTGTAACCGTAAGCAATGAAGACCTGAAAGGCAAATGGGCTATTTTCTTCTTTTATCCAGCCGATTTCACCTTTGTATGTCCCACGGAACTGGTTGACATGGCTGAAAAATACGAACAATTCAAAGCAATGGGAGTAGAGGTCTATTCCGTAAGTACAGACTCTCATTTCGTGCACAAGGCATGGCATGACGCATCGGAAAGCATACGGAAAATCCAATACCCCATGCTGGCCGATCCTACCGGAGCCTTGTCGCGCGCATTCGGTGTGATGATAGAAGAAGACGGCATGGCTTATCGCGGCACATTCGTTGTCAATCCGGAAGGTTTGATTAAGCTGGTGGAAATACAGGACAACAGCATCGGACGCAATGCAGATGAACTGCTCCGCAAGGTGGAAGCCGCGCAATTCGTAGCCGCACACGATGGAGAGGTTTGTCCGGCCAAATGGAAGAAAGGAGAAGAGACACTCAAGCCCAGCATTGACCTTGTAGGCAAAATCTAAAAAAGGAGGGGGACATTTATGTTGGATGCATCATTGAAAGAGCAACTTACCACTCTTTTCAAGGAGCTGCAGGCCGATTATGTTTTCGATATAAAAGTCCGTACAGAGCATGAGTCGCGTACGGACTTGCTGCATCTGCTGGAAGATACAGCTTCATGTTCGGACAAAATCACCTGCCGCACGGAAGAAGGCGAGTCGCTGGAGTTCCGCTTGTTGAAGAATGAAGAAGATTTGGGTATTTGCTTCAAGGCAGTACCGGGAGGCCACGAATTCAGTTCACTGGTGCTGGCCATACTCAACGCCGACGGAAAAGGCAAGAATCTTCCTGATGAAGGCACGTTGCAACGATTGAAACGTCTGAAAGGCCCCGCGCAGCTCACCACCTACATGTCGCTTAGTTGTACCAACTGCCCCGATGTGGTGCAAGCCCTGAACCTGATGGCTATCTTACATCCCGGCATACAGCATACGGCAATTGACGGAGCTTTATTTCCGCAAAAGACTGAAAGACTTCACATACAGGCGGTGCCTGCGGTATTTATCGGTCAAAAGGTTCTGCATATCGGACGGGGAGACTTCGGCGAATTGCTGGAGAAACTGGAAACACACATAGGACAAGAAGTCGACTCTGCTTCTGATGGCCTTGCGCATCACTTCGACGTGCTGGTGGCAGGCGGAGGACCGGCGGGTGTGGCTGCCGCTATCTATTCGGCACGTAAAGGGCTGAAGGTAGGCGTCGTAGCCGGACGGATTGGAGGACAGGTCAACGAAACGGTGGGAATCGAAAACCTCATCTCCGTTCCCTACACAACCGGGAAAGCCCTGGCAGGTGACTTGCGGAAGCATTTGGAAAGTTATAACATCCGTATCTTTGACAACCGCCGGATTGAATCGTGTCGCGTGGAAGGAAACGAAAAGGTACTTCATGCAAAAGGAGGAGAAGAATTCCGGGCTCCCGCACTGATTATTGCTACAGGCGCTTCATGGAGAAAACTGAACGTACCGGGAGAAACTGAATACACAGGCAAAGGTGTTGCTTTCTGTCCGCATTGCGACGGACCGTTTTATAAAGGAAAGAAAGTGGCGGTCATCGGTGGAGGAAACTCCGGAGTAGAGGCGGCCATAGACCTTGCCGGAATCTGTGCGGAAGTAACCGTCATTGAATTTATGGAGGAGCTGAAAGCCGACGAAGTACTCCGCAACAAACTGGCATCACTCCCCAATGTCAAGGTTATGCTTCACACGCAGACGCTTGAGGTGCAGGGAGACGGAGACAAAATGAATGCTCTAAAAGTAAAAGACCGGAAAAGCAATCAGGAAACAACGCTCCCACTTGACGGAGTTTTCATACAAATCGGTCTTTCGGCCAATAGCAGCCTGTTCAAGGACATTGTGCAGGTAAACCGTATCGGAGAAATTCTGACCGACCGAAATTGCCGTACCGCCGTAAAGGGGGTATATGCGGCAGGCGATGTGTCGGATGTCTCCTACAAACAAATCATCATCTCCATGGGTGAAGGAGCCAAAGCTGCCCTTTCTGCATTTGATGACAGGATTAGAAGTTAAAAGCCTTATAACACAATCTGCAAGCTTCCGGTGACAAAGAATCGAAAACTTGCAGATTGTTTCATCATTGATATATGACCAGTAATAGATTATTCCAGTTTGCTATATTCTTCGTCTGAAACCGGTTCCAGCCATTCGTTCGAAGTGTTTTCTCCTTCTACTTCGAATGCCAGGTGTGCAAACCAGCTGTCGGCTGCTGCCCCGTGCCAGTGTTTCACGCCGGCAGGAATATGAATCACCGTACCCGGCAGAATCTGCACGGCAGGCTTACCTTCTTCCTGATACCAGCCACGGCCAGCCACTCCAATCAGCATCTGTCCACCGCCTTTAGTCGCCCGGTGAATGTGCCAGTTGTTGCGGCATCCCGGCTCAAAGGTTACATTAGCCACGGGTACCTGCTCCTTCGAAACCGTAGCCAGGTAGCTGTTCCCGATGAAATACTTTGCATATGCCGTGTTCGGTTCTCCGATAGGGAAAATCATTTCACGCTGGAAAGCTGCCTTTGCCTCTTCGCCGGTCACATCTTCCGCCCATACTTCCTTGGCCTGACGGAAAGCGGCCCATGCCTTCGGCCATCCGGCATAAAAGGCGATGTGCGTAATGATTTCCGAGATTTCCGTACGGGTGATGCCGTTCTGTCTGGCAGTCTGCAAGTGATAAGTCAGCGAACTGTCGGTAATACCCTGACTGATAAGTGAAGTGATGGTGACCAGACTCCGGTCGCGCAGACCGAGTTTGTCGGTACGGCTCCATACTTCACCGAAAAGTACATCGTCATTGAGTTCCGCGAATTTAGGAGCAAATTCACCTAGCTGGTCGCGTCCAGCTGTCTGTTTAATCGTTTCCTGTGCCATAATCGTTGTACTGTTTATTACCCATGCGGCAAGCGCAAGGATCATTTGTATTTTCATAATGGTATGAGTTATTGGTTTGTCTTCTTTTTCAATAGCAAAGTTAACCGATTAATATGTGGAGAATGTATACCATTTACAGATGTTTATACCCGAATTGTGGAAAGTGTTTTCTATAAGTTCCGAAACCGCCATTTCCGAAATGGCGGTTTCGGAACTTATTCATTGATTACTCGATTCAACTCCTCCACATGATGCAGGATAATCCATAGATACATAGTCGATACCACATGAATGGCAGAGTTCAGCTCCTGCATAGAAGCATCTGGAGCTGTATGCGATTCGTTGTTTCTCCACTGTTTGACAAGCTCCAGATATGTATAGAACTTCTGATATCTTTCGTCTTGATTATACTTTAATCCTCTCAGGCAACCGAAAGACAAAATACAGTCTATAAAGGTAGGCATACTGCTTTCATGCTTAGTATTGACCATTTCTTTCTGATACAACAAGTAATATATCTTCTTCAGGAAGACCTCATATTTGGTGACGATTGTATTGAAAAGCCTGCGTTTGTCTACCAGTTTCATATTCTCCAGACAGTAAATCCGGTTAAACGAGTCCAATAAAAGTTCGTTGGCTCCATCTATTGTAGCCACAGACTTCGCTTTTAATGTCTTTATAAAGCAGTCAGCTGCAAGAGATAAATCCGGCAAATACGAAGCAAGGTCTGAAAACTCAACTTTCAAATCTGTCAAGAATTTTTCTTTGAACAATGCAGGGACAAACGGTAGTTCATCTTCCTTCTTTTTGTAGTTCTCATACATCACCCTGGCCATCTGTGTCATGACATTTCTGTAAAAATCGCTGTTCTCAAAAAGTTTGGCAAAAGAATCCATCTGCTCTACATAACAGCCTCTGGCAACCTCATCGAATATTTGAGGGAATATACTTTCCTCAAACTGTTTTTCATCCGTATTGTTAGCCTGTTTGGTCAGTTTCCTTTTTGCCGTCGAAACCATTTTGTCATAAATAGATTCCACTATCACCCTGTCAGCTTCGGAGAACTGACCCTGATACATGATGTTGACTTTGTCAATGATACGGCTGAGCAAGTCTTTATTATCATTCTTTGGCTTTACGGCTTTCGGGTTCTCACCTTTAAGAGGCTTCACTGTTCCCTCCATCTGAATGGAAACCGTTTCTCCCTCCGATATCTTTGAGTTTACCAGCATAATCTGTTTGTTCAGGTCAATCCTCTCTTTGGGATTCTTAGGCAGAAGTCTGTACAGATAGTCGGCATACACATAAGCCTTATACAAGTCCTTATCAAAAGTTCTTGCTATCTGAGCCATATAGGAATAGAAACGGACAAAATTCTTGATTTTCGATCTTACCTCAAAGCGTTTTTCTTCATCAAGCTCCTCATATCGGGAAATGGTACTCTTGAAAGCATTCGACAAAACTCCCAGACGGTCCTTCTGCTTGCTGATGTCCTGTAGCAGGTCAAAGAACTTTTGCTCGTCGCCTTCAGTCCATAGCTGGTACATCTGTATATCTTGTCTGAAAGTATACACATAGTTTACATCCACGGGATTTATCAGTTCCGTACCCTTATAAAAAGGTTTAAAAGCTTCTTTGATGTCATCTGATGAATTACAGAAATCTAATACATACGTATCTTTTTTATCTTTATGCGCTCTGTTCAACCGTGATAAAGTTTGTACTGCTTTCACGTTTTTCAGTTTTTTATCCACAAACATAGTATGCAACATAGGTTCGTCAAACCCCGTCTGGTATTTATCTGCAACCACCAGCATATTATACAAATCAGAGGCAAAATAAAGTGGCAATTTGGCTTCTGAAATATTTCGTTTGTCTGTAGAGTTTAATTTTGTTTCGGTATATTCAATACCTTCATACGACACCACACCAGAGAAAGCCACCATCGGATTTACTCCCATAATGTGATTCTCCTCACAGTATTTTTTTATTTGCAGGAAGTATCTTACCGCATGGGCACGAGAAGAGCATACTACCATTGCTTTTGCTTTTCCTTGCATAGCATTCAGAGTTACCTCTCTAAATTTTTCTACGATGATAGCTGTCTTCTGCTCTATCACATGCTGATGGTTATCGTGATAAGCCTTAATAGCTCGTGTGGCAGGAGTTTCTTCATAAAACGGATCCGTTTCTATGCGCTTAGCTATTTCATAGGTTGTATTACATGTGGTATAATATTGCAATACATTTTTGATAAAACCTTCTTCGATAGCCTGAAGCATGGAATAGGTATGATATGCTCCATATTTGTCATCTTCCGGATTTTCCCCTTTTTCAATTAATTCGCCAAATGTCTGTAACGTTTTCGGTTTAGGAGTGGCCGTAAAAGCATAAAAGAAAAGATTGCTGTGCTGTCCTTGTACCAATAATTTATTCAGGAAAGCATCTTCTTTCTTTTCTAACTCCTCCATTTCAATTTCTTCCTGTTCGGCATATTCTTTTAACGCTTCGTCTGTATCAGCCAATGCAGCCTTCAGTTTTTCTGCGCTTTTTCCAGACTGTGAGGAATGAGCCTCGTCTATTATGACGGCATATTTTTTCCCTTGACGGCTGATTAAATCATCATAGATATAAGGGAAACGATGTAGGGTAGTAATAATAATACGAGCATTTCCGTCGTTTATTACATCGGCTAGCTTTTGAGAACTATCAGTATTCGTAATTGTTTCAATTTGTCCGTTAATATGCTCAAATCCAAGAATCGTATCTTGCAATTGTTTGTTCAGTACCCGCCTGTCCGTAATAACAAATACTCCGTTAAATACATTTTGCTGCATTGCGCTCTGCAAAGAAGCAAGACGATAGGTTAGCCAAGCAATAGAATTTGATTTTCCAGAACCTGCCGAATGCTGAATCAGGAAATTGTTGCCATGACGTTTGGGAGGATGATTGAAGGAATATCCCATTTCCTCATTAGCGGCTATATCATATTGTATCTCTTCTGCTGCGCAATCCCGTTCTGGCAGATTGATATCATACGTCTCTTTTACCAGTTTCTCTACTACATCCAACTGATGATAGCGTGGAAAGACTATTTTC
>NZ_DBEXBB010000117.1:0-14949 GCF_048170425.1 Phocaeicola sp. | reverse complement strand
AAATTATTCATTTGGGTTAAACAACTCTTATCAAAATGGTATTATCCCATCCACAGGTATGAACCGTTGGGGAGCCAGAGGTTTGGTTGACTGGAAAATCAATGAAGAATGGAATACAGGATTTTCTGCAAACTATTCATCAACCAAAATCACATCAGCTCCTGGTGCTAATGATGGTATAATGAACGTCGTATATTCCGCTCCTGCAGAATATGACCTGAAAGGAATCCCTACACACGTGCCTGGAGATATCACAGATCAGGTACTTTTCCGTTCTACCTCATTTGTGAACCCATATTGGTGGGCTGATCACAATGAATACTTGCAACACACAAACCGTGTTTTTGGTAACGCTTATCTTGAATACCAGCCCAAACTAAATTGGGGTGATGGATTTACTTTGAAGTTCCGTGAACAAGCAGGTTTGGATATCTGGACATCTAATTATGCAGATGTAAAAGAAATGGGTACAACAAGTGCCTTACTCGGTGGCGAAATTGAAAATTATGGCTCACAACACAATGTTTTCAACAACTTGTTTACCATTAATTTCGACGGTCGATTTGGTAATGAAGATGAATGGGGATTGAACATCATCTTAGGTAATGAATTTAATGACGAAAACATTCGTACTTGGGACTATTATGCAAGTAACTTTAATTTCCCTGGATTTCCGACCATTGGGAATGCCACTAACCTGGCCAGTGCTAATGAATATACAAGAAGAGAACGTACAGTAGGTTTCTTCGGAAGTGTGTCTGCATCCTGGAAAGACCAATTGTATTTAACCGTTACAGGACGTAATGACTACGTATCTACTATGCCTAGAGGAAGCCGTAGTTTCTTCTATCCTTCAGTTTCTTTGGGATGGGAATTCACCAAATTACCATTCTTGGAAGGCAACAGTGTAATCAACTATGGTAAATTAAGAGGCTCATTTGCACAGGTAGGTCAAGCTGGTACTTATTACAACAACTTCTACTATACACCTTCTTACGGAGGAGGTTTCTTGGCCTATACTCCGGTATCTTATCCACTTCCAAGTGGCGTTTCATCATACGTACCATATTATGTAGTATATGATGAGAATCTTAAGCCGCAAAATACAGTAAACTATGAAGCCGGTATTGATTTGCATTTATTCAACAGCAGAATCAAAATGGAATATACCTATAGTTTACAGAATGTTAAAGATCAGATATTCTCTGTACCGACCGATGGTGCTATAGGTTATCAATATATGATGACAAATGCCGGAAAGATGCGTACCCATGCACATGAATTCTCTATCAATGCAGCTATCCTGCAAAATAAAGATTATGAGTTAAATCTGGGTATCAATTTTACCAGAATTCTTAACAAGGTTATTGAACTTGCACCGGGTGTAGAATCTATTATGTTGGGTGGATTTGTTGAACCACAGGTTAGAGCACAGGCTGGATGCACTTACCCTAATATCTATGGTACTGCATTCAAACGTGACAGTGAAGGAAACATGCTGTTGCTAAATGGGTTACCTCAAGCTACAGGAGACAGCCAGAACTTAGGAAACTGTTCACCGGATTTCACAACTGGTATCACTTTTGGCGGACGCTACAAACGTCTGTCTTTGGCCACTACATGGAGCTGGCAGCAGGGTGGAAAAATGTATCATGGTACAAACATGACATTGAACTATTTTGGTGCGACTAAAGAATCTCTTCCTTATCACGAAGGGACAATGGTAGTAGAAGGTATTGATGAAGCTACAGGAGAAAAGAACACGATTGAAGTTAGCAAACAAGCTTATTATCAGGAATATTACAACATTTCTGAATCTGGTATTTATGATACTAGCTTCGTAAAATTGCGTGATGTAACACTGACATACCAATTACCAAAGATGGGAATTTTCGACATTTCTGTATATGGATTTGCTCGTAATATCTTAATCTGGGCTAATCTGCCGAATTTTGACCCGGAATCATCACAGGGTAACAATAACATGAGTGGATATTTTGAACGCTTCTCTGTTCCTAATACTTCAAGCTTTGGTGGTGGACTTACTATTAAATTCTAAAATAAATACGATTCAAATATGAAGAAATATATATTATCCGTTTTATCTGTTGCATTTCTCGGACTGACATCTTGTACCGAGGATATAATGGATGACATCAATAAGGATAACCAACATCCTTCTCCTGAAAATGTGTCAGCAGCACTTCAGCTGACAGATGCAATTATGGCTACAGGTTTTAGTACAGTATCAGGAGATTATGCTTTTTATCTTTCCTCTCTTACCGAACAAGAAATTGGAGTTGGAAATAACCAGTTAATGAGAGCAGAGTTACGTAACTCTGCAGAATGGGCAGCATCTACAACTTTTAATAATGTATGGAATGCAACCTATGGAAATCTTATGAATATTCGTCAAATGATTGAAAAAATCACGACTGGAACTCAAGGTAATGCCGAGAAATATGACTTATTGGGTATGGCCCAAATTTTGGAGGCATTAAACTATGGTGTACTGACCGATATGCATGGAGACATTCCATACAGTGAAGCATTACAGGGCCAAGAAAACCTTCAGCCCAAACTGGATGCACAGAAAGATGTTTATACTGGTATATTAAATACTCTTGAAGATGCTATCAAGAATCTTGAAAAAGGTAAAGATTTAAAGTCTGCCGGAAATCAGGACATTGCTTTTGGAAATGATAATGAACAATGGATGGCTACAGCTTATGCCTTGAAAGCTCGTTATTTATTGCATCAATTAGCTGTTACGGAAGATAAAACAGCTTTATTGACGGAAGTAAAGAAAGCAGCAGAAAAGGCAGTAGAATTGAATTTTAAAGGTTTCTTGATTAAAGAATTCAATGGAGTGACTTGTGATAATCCCTGGAGTGCCTATTTGTGGAGCCGAGCTTATATTGCTTCTTCTAAGACTGTAGCAGGCCTGATGGGGTCAGATGATCCTCGTCTGGCTTATTACACTTACGAAACCGGGGAGTCATATCAGCCCGGTGATGAGGAAGCTGCACAGGTTGCTGACGGAAGTCTTGCTTATCCCGCATGGTATGATTTAGGTTCACAGCCTATTCACATGTTCAGCGTTTCTGAATTATATTTTATTCTTTCAGAAGTTAAATTACGTCTTAATGAAGACGCCACAACCGAATTCCAGAAAGCTGTTGCAGCTTCTGTAAGTGAAATTATGGGTTGGTTTGATGATGATGCAGATGCCAATGCTTATGCCAGCTCATTAGGAACACCAACGCTTAAAAAGGTCTTCGAACAGAAATATATAGCTCAGAGCGTAGATGAACAAGTGGAAACTTATAATGATTTACGTCGTGTAAAAGCAATGGGTGAAAGTTATATTGTCTTGACAAATCCTTATAATACTCAGGGAGGTATCAATCGTTTCCCGGAGCGTCTACCATACGGAAACAGTAGTGTATTGAGTAATCCTAATATTAGCAGCGTTTATGGAGATGGATATTATATCTACTCTGAAAAGACATGGATAAACGGCGGTAAATAAACCTTCCCTTCCATCTTTTTAGGAAGAAATAGAACTACCCAAGTTTACGTATTCTGCGCATTCTTGGGTAGTTTTTTTAGTTTCCATCGACAAACTTTTATTCATAAACATACCATAACTTACTCACAATTCTAATACATCATATAACACGCAACACGAAAAAACCGGAATCACATTTCTGCAATCCCGGTCTTCCTTACATTAAGTATTATAATCTGTTTTCTAATCAGAACAATTTAGCAGGATACTCACCAGCATCTACCAAAGCCTGAATCTTGTCCACTACACTCTGGCGGTCAGCAGCGTATGTCACACCGAACCACTTAGAAGTAGTATCCAGAACTTTTACTGTAGCAGTTCCTTCATTGATTAGTTTGTTCACCATCAACGGAATGAAGTATTCACATTTCAAGTTACCGATATTTTCTTTTAGGAATTCAGCGAAATACTCTTCTGAATATTGGAAATAATCAGGAGTGAATCCCCACATGTTCATTGAAACCGGAGTATTATCTTCGATACCAACCCACTTACCTTCTTCATCCTTATAAGAAACCACACCGTCCACACGCATAATCTCAGTACGTTCAACTACTGTAGTCAGATGAGAATTTTCGTCAGTTGCACATACACCACGAGCAACGGTTCCACTTTCAGACAAAGTGTTTCCTACACGGAAACCGACCATGCTATAGTCATTCTTTGCGCCTTCTGGCAGCTCTGACAAATATTTACCTAAAACGGCAAAACTGTCACGTCCATAAAAGTCGTCTGCATTGATTACGGCAAATGGTTCTTTAATTACATTCTTACCCATCAACACTGCATGATTAGTTCCCCAAGGTTTTACACGACCTTCCGGACAAGTAAAGCCCGCAGGCAGATCGTTCAAATCCTGGAACACAACTTCTACAGGAATATGATTCTCATATTTGCTTACAATCTTTTCACGGAAATCTTTTTCAAAATCACGACGGATTACGAAAACCAGTTTCCCGAAACCACCACGGATAGCATCAAAAATTGAATAATCCATGATTGTTTCACCGTTAGGACCTAGTCCATCAAGCTGTTTTAAGCCACCGTAACGACTCCCCATACCGGCAGCCAGTACAAATAAAGTTGGTTTCATAGAATTGTATTAAAATTAGTAACTACGCAAAGGTAAACAAATAATGTGATTTCAACTCATTGTCATAAACAAAATGTATCACCTTTTGGTTCTTTTTTATATATTCGCATAACTAATGATCCAATTGTATATGAAAAAATATATAAAATGGGGTGGAATTGTACTAGCAAGCCCATTTATCCTTTTTATAGTATTGTGTATATTAATCTATATACCTGCTGTCCAGAATATTATCGTGGACAAAGCGACTTCTTATGCATCTCAAGCTACCGGAATGAACATTCATATACAACGGATTTCACTTTCTTTTCCATTAAATCTGGTTGTACACAAAACAACGGTTACCAATCCTCAGGATACACTCCTGAATGTAGAAAAACTGACCGTAAAAATACAATTACTCCCTCTGGTAAAGAAACAGATAGAGATTGATGGAGTGGAACTGAAAAACGCTTCGGTCAATACGGCTGACCTGATTGAAGGAATGTCCTTGCAGGGAAACCTGGGAGAACTTTTCTTGAAATCACATGGAGTTGACTTAACGCCGGAAACAGCTGTACTCAACGAGCTCACACTAAAAGATGCCAATCTGAAGCTATGTCTGGCAGATACAACCGCACAAGATACCACTCAAAGTACACCTACATTCTGGAAATTTAAATTAGAAAAGATTGATTTGGCCAATGTGGACTTTCAAATGGATATGCCGCTTGATACCATGAATTTAGGACTTAAAGTCGGGAGTGCCTCTTTAAGAGGCGGACTGGTTGACTTGCATAAAGCGGCATATTCTGCTAAAGAATTCAAGCTCCTACAGAGTGGATTATATTATAACTCAGGGAATACACCTCCTATTGAGAAGGGGTTGGATCCGTCACATATTGTAGTGACCGACATCAATTTGCAGATGGATTCTTTATACTATCAGGGGAATAACATCCGGGCATTACTGCATCAGTTCGAGCTGAAAGAACGTTCGGGACTGGAAATCAAATCGACCGAGGGACAACTACAGGCTGATGAGAAAGCCATACGAGTGCCCTCGCTGCAAATCAAAACAGCAAATTCATTTCTGGCTCTCAAGGCTACAATAGACTGGTCGGTCACCGAACAAAATCAGGACGGCGTATTAAACGGGCAATTCATGGCAGAAATCGGCAAAGCAGACTTATTCAAGCTAATACCAGATATGCCGCAAGAATTTATTCAATCCTTTCCTGCCGCTCCATTGCAAGTTCGTATCGGGGTAGATGGAAGTCTGAGTGACCTGAAACTGACCACTTGCCAGGTTAAAATTCCCGACTGTTTCCGGATGGAAATGGACGGAACGGTAAAGAATGTGCTCGACAGTCTTTCCAGAGAGGGAATCATCAACTTGAATTCAGATTTCTACAAAATGGATTTTCTGAGTAGTCTGACCGGCGGAGTAGTTATTCCGTCAGGAATGAATATTCATGGAAAGGCCGGTATGAAAGGTAACGATTTATTTACTGAAACAACATTAAGCCAGCATGAGGGAAAAGTACAACTAAATGCCGAATACAACCTTTTTAAAGAGGCTTATAAGGCAGATATACAAATCAATGAACTTAACCTGCATGATTTCCTGCCAGCTGATTCGTTGTTTTATCTCTCTGCTGGTATGCAACTTGAAGGAGCAGGAACCGACATTTTTTCCAAACGAACGACCCTGACAGCCCATGCTGGTCTCAATCACCTTCAATGGGGAACTCGTATCTTTTCAGGCGTACAACTTAATGCAACCCTGAAAGAATCTAAAGCGAATCTTAATCTGGATGTAAATGACAACCTGATGAACATTTCATCCCAGTTAGATGCATCTTTACACCCTTCTGCAATTGCTGCAGATATGTTGATTCAAGTGAAGAACCTGGATTTATACGGAATGGGATTGCTCAACTCTCCGTTAAAGACTACTGAAAATATAGATATTCAGTTGAAAACGGACATGAAAAAGAGCCATGGTGTTCGTTTATCTGTAAAAGACATAAATTTAATTACTGAAAAAAAGACGTTTAAGACGAAAGACATACATTTCGGATTCAGTACTGCACGCGATTCTATCAGAAGTTATGCGAATGCGGGCGACCTTACTTTTTTATTCAGAAGCCGAGGAGGTATTGATGAGTTAGGCAATCAGATAACCAAACTGACGGATGCACTGAGTACACAATGGAAGCAAAAATCAATTGATCAGGTAGCTCTTCGTGAGCTGTGGCCAGAAACCCAGTTCAGAATCTTTGCAGGGAAGGACAACCCTATTTCCAATACACTGGCCATCAAAAAGATAAATTTCGACCGCATGAATGTGAATATACGCACCTCCCCTACAGAAGGATTGAATGCATCTATGAATCTTTATGGATTAAGGACTGATAGTCTGGCTTTTGATACAATTTATTTTAATGCAACTCAGCAACCGGAGAAAATTTTATTCAGTAGCGGAGTGATTGCCAATGACAAACCGTTCCAGGAGGCATTCGATATTATGCTGAATGGAGATATTGGAGCTGACAAAGCAAATGCAACCATTGAATACCTGAACGGTAAAAAGGAATGTGGTGTAAATATAGGTATGGTGGCTGGTCTGCAAAAAGGTGGAATCAGTCTCCACATTACCCCATTTGATCCGATTCTGGTTTACCGCAAATTTACGGTTAATCCAGATAATTACATCTACCTGAGAGATGACGGCCGTATTATGGCTAATTTATCCATCTATGATGAATTGCGGACAGGACTCAGCTTTTATTCTACCCCTGACTCTACGGCACGACAAGATCTGACTTTGTCTCTAAACCAAATAAATATTGGAGAATTCAAACGAGTCATTCCATATATGCCTGATATAGAAGGTATCATCAACTCTGAAGCACATTATGTACAGACAGAGGAAGGCATGGATCAAATTTCACTTGAAAATAACATCAATAAGCTTAGCTATAATGGAATAGCATTAGGGAATTGGGCTTTGAGTGCAGTTTATCTTCCTAAACAAAGCGGAGAGCAACATATCAACGGCCTCATCATGCAGAATGACAACGAAATTATCAGCATAGAAGGCTCGTACTTCCCAGCAGAAAAGAAAGAACAAAAAGAGAATCGAATTGATGCACGGATGGCATTACATCATTTCCCGTTGGAAATAGCCAACTCTTTTATTCCTGGCAAAATGGCCATGCTAAGTGGAGATATTGACGGTACCATGCACATGTCTGGCAATGCCTCCCAACCACTCATGAATGGACAAATCAATCTGGACAGTGTGAATATATACATTCCGCAAGCATCCATGAATCTGCGTTTTGATGACAGACCTGTAGAAATCAAGGACAGCAAGCTGACATTCAACCGTTTCAAAATATTCACGAAGGGAAAAACTCCATTCACCATCGACGGAGATGTAGACATGGCAGATTTCAGCCAGATGAAGATGAATCTGAAAATGGATGCCAACAATTTTGAGTTGCTGAATGCCAAACAAACCAAACGGTCACTCGTATATGGAAAGCTATATGTGGATTTCCACTCCACTTTAAAAGGCACGCCGGATAATATGAATATACGCGGTAATATGAATATCCTAGGTACAAGCAACTTTACCTATATCCTGCAGGATTCTCCACTCACTGTAGAAGACCGTTTGGGGGAGACTGTAACCTTTACCAACTTCAGCGATACGACTTCTATACAAAGAAGAGCCCTCCCTGCACTTTCATTAGGAGGTATCGATATGCTAATGACCTTACACATAGACGAAGGAGTGCAGTGCCGTGTCAATATGGATGAAAAAGGAAGCAACTACATGTATTTTGAAGGAGGTGGTGACTTATCTTTCCAATATACTCCGGAAGGAAATATTATTCTAAACGGAAGATATTCTCTTCTAAGTGGTGAAATGAAATATCAGCTTCCAATTATCCAGTTAAAGACATTCCATATTCAAAGTGGAAGTTACATACAATGGAGTGGAAATGCAATGAATCCCCTCATGAGTATAAAAGCCACGGAAAGAGTACGTTCTTCTGTAACACAAGAAGGACAAGCTTCACGCATGGTCAACTTCGATGTGGGTGTAAACATTACCAATACGCTGGAAAACCTCGGATTTACATTTATCATCGATGCACCGGATGACGGCACCATGCAAAATGAATTAGCTTCCATGTCGGCTGAAGAAAAGAATAAGGTAGCTGTAACCATGCTGGTAACAGGTATGTATCTGACAGAAGGAAGTACATTGGGAGGAGGTGGAAGCAGTGTCATGAACTCCTTCCTGCAAGACCAAATTTCTAAAGTGGCAGGAAGCGCACTCAAAACTATCGATGTAAATTTCGGTATAGAAACCAATAACGGAGAAGAAACCGGACAATCGTCTACAGATTACAACTTCCAGTTTGCCAAGAGGTTCTGGAACAATCGTATCCGAGTAGTGATTGGTGGAAAAGTGTCTACTGGCAACAATGTACAACAAGATGAATCTTTTATTGATAACATCTCACTGGAATATCGTCTAGACAACAGTGGTACCCGATATGTAAAGCTTTTCCATGACAAAAATTACGAAAGTATCCTCGATGGTGAAGTCATTGAAACCGGAGCCGGTATCGTATTACGTAAGAAAGTAAGTAAAGTGGGCGAACTGTTTATTTTCAGGAAAAAGAAAAAGCAGTTGCCTGATGTCGAAAAAAAAGAAGAAGATGAGAAAAATGAAACAGAAAAGAACAAATAAACTGTTACTGACAGGACTTCTGTTATTTATCATAAGCGGATGTTCCACAACCAAGCATCTTCCAGAAGACGAGTTGCTTTATATCGGTATGCCAACTCCTAAAGTTGTAGGATATAACGAAGAAGATAACGGAGAGGCAACACTGGAAGAGGTTCAAGGGGCATTAAGCGTGGCACCGAACAATTCATTTCTCGGTAGCCCTAAGTATCGTATTCCCTTTCCTTTAGGACTATGGGTATACAACCGATTTGAGCGATATGAAAAAGGTATAGGGAAATGGATTTTCAAGAAACTGGCTGCAGACCCGGTGTATGTATCTACTGTCAATCCCGATACCCGCACAAAGGTAGCAAGCAATGTATTGCGTGAAAATGGTTTCTTTCAAGGAAATGTAACCGTAAAGGTAGATACAGCCAAGAATCCTAAAAAAGCCAAATTAAATTATACCATTTATACAGGGAAACGTTATAAACTAGATTCCATCAATTATGTTGGCTTTTCTACCAAAGAAGACAGTTTAATTCGTGCTACATATAATGAACGTCTGTTGATTAAAGAAGAAGCCTTTACTGTCAATAAATTGGACGAGGAAAGAAATCGTCTGGTAGAACTATTCCGTAACAACGGATATTATTTCTACCGTTCTGATTTTATTACCTTCATGGCCGACACATTGATTCGTCCCGGTTATGTCAACCTACGAATTGTACAAAAACATAATATCCCGGAAGAAGGATTGCGTACCTACTATATTGGAAAAACGAACATCAATCTGGTAGGACATAATGGAGAACAGCCCAACGATTCATTAAACTTCCATAACTTCACCATCAACTATGCAGGGAAAAAACCAGGTATACGATATGGGGTACTCCGCAGACGCTTTCTTTACAAAAGTGGAGAAATGTATTCTCAGGAACGTCAAAACTATACTCAACAAGCATTATCCCGACTTGGAGTGTTTAAATTCAACGATTTTAAATATACTCCTCGTCCGGGGAAAGACACCTTGGATATCACAGTCAATGCCATGTTTGACCTGCCTTATGATAGTGAACTGGAACTAAACGTTACTACCAAGAGTACCAAACAAACCGGACCTGGAGCAAAATTCAATCTTGCGAAAAAGAATTTCAAAAGGATGGGCGCTTCATTGAACCTGGAACTAAAAGGTTCATATGAATGGCAAACCAGCTCTACCGTAGATGGAGAAAGTTCTGTGATGAACTCTTATGAATTGGGGGCCGCTCTCTCTTTGAATTTTCCACGATTGGTTCTACCATGGATTAAAAATCGTGTAGACCCCTTCCGTTTCCCGTCGGAAACCAACTTCAAAATTTATGCAGAGCAAGTAAACCGTGCCCGTTATTTCAAGATGTTATCATTCGGAGGTACTGTATCCTACAGTTTTCAGCCCAAACGTAGCATCAAACACACTGTAACCCCACTTCATCTGGCCTTCAACACTTTGCAGCACCGCACTGCACGTTTTGACTCTATTGCCAGTGCAAACCCGATGTTGTTCCATAGTTTGGATGACCAGTTTATTCCGTCATTGACGTACACCGTTACCTATGACAACAGTTACCGGAAGACAAAGAACCGTATATGGTGGGAAAACTCACTTACCTCTGCTGGGAATGTAACCTCCGTCATCTATGCAGCTTTTGGGCAAAAGTTCAGTAAAAAAGAAAAAGAACTACTGGGAAATCCGTTTGCTCAGTTTTTGAAATACTCTTCAGAGATAAGATATACCTACCACATCAGCGAAAAGCAGCAGTTAGCAACCCGACTGATGGGAGGAGTGATATGGGCATACGGTAACAAGACAATTGCACCTTATAGCGAACAGTTCTATGTGGGAGGTGCCAACAGTATACGTGCCTTTACCGTACGTTCCATCGGTCCCGGACGATTTCATCCGGCCAACAACTCGGGCTATTCATACGTAGACGAAACAGGAGACATTAAGTTAGAAGCCAATTTGGAATACCGTTTTCGTATTCTTTCCAACATCATGGGGGGGAACTTAAATGGAGCGGCATTTTTAGATGCCGGCAATGTATGGCTGATGCGCAAAGATGAAGCACGCCCTGGTGCAGAATTCAATCTACGACATTTCTTCGACAGCATTGCATTAGGTACTGGAGTAGGATTACGCTATGACCTGTCATTTCTTATTTTGAGATTGGATTTCGGTTTTGCTCTTCATGTGCCATATGATACCGCCCAAAGCGGGTACTATAATATTCCTAAATTCAAGGATGGAATGGGGATACATTTTGCCATTGGTTATCCTTTTTAAAAATAAAGCAAACTGTCTGACAAGAAAAATTAATGAAAATACAGACTCATGAATCAAAATAAATGGCTACATTTGCAACGTTTTTTGAAGGTATTAGCATGAATAAGTGGAAGATTTTTGCCTGCATATCCCTGTTTACTCTTATGAGCGTACTCGTAGGAGCAAAATTCCTTGCGCTTTATTCCACCGTGCCCAATGAGGACAATACAGCAGAGGAAACCCAATCGGCTGATTTCATCTACCAGCATCCGGACAATATTCCTTCGAAAACGCTTGACTTTCTGACGGCCCACAGGCTGGCGGATATTCCGCAGAAAATTCTGTTCATACAAAACCAGAAGATCCTGGACGGCAAGTTCTTCCTGCCGGTATTCCCGTCCGGACAAGACTTCATTTCCAGACCGCCCGCGCAGTCAGGGACGGCCGGCTCCGTATATTCCACACATCCTTATACACAGCTGGATAAGTTCTATTATCTGTATACCCTACGGAAAATCCTTATTTAATACTATCTGAGAGCAACTGAAAAACAGATTGTTCCGATACACGGCAGACAGAGGCTTGCGGTGTAACGGAAACGATTGGCTATCTATATGTATCATCAAAAATTCTTGGATATATGTTTTTTACATTTATTATCGTCGTTATTCTGACTGCTATCGTCCTTGTGGTGGCAGCAATGACCATCGCAAAACTGCTTGCTCCACGGTCATTCAATCCGCAGAAGGGAGAACCGTACGAATGCGGTATTCCTACGCGCGGACAGTCATGGGTGCAGTTCAAGGCAGGTTACTACCTGTTTGCCATCCTGTTCCTGATGTTCGACATTGAAACGGTGTTTCTCTTCCCCTGGGCTGTAGTGGCCGGCCGGGCAGGAGTATATGCGCTGGTCAGTGTAGGTTTCTTCCTGGTAGTTTTAATTTTGGGCCTGGCATACGCCTGGCGGAAAGGAGCGCTTGAATGGAAGTAAAAAAAGCTACCTCTATTCGTTCTATGGAGTATGAGGACTTCAAGAACAATGATTATCTGGAAGAAATGGTGCGCCGACTGAACATGGACGGGGCCGGAATCGTACTGGGAACGGTGGACGAACTGATTAACTGGGGACGAAGCAATTCGCTCTGGAGCCTGACTTTCGGAACCAGCTGTTGTGCCATCGAATTTATGGCATTAGGAGCAGCCCGTTATGACATGGCCCGCTTCGGGTTTGAGGTAACCCGGAACTCTCCCCGGCAGGCCGACATGATCATGGTGTTGGGAACCATCACACACAAAATGGCTCCGGTATTGAAACGTCTGTATGACCAGATGGCAGAACCTAAATACGTAGTGGCAGTAGGTGGATGTACTATCTCCGGAGGTCCTTTCATCAAATCTTACCACGTAGTAAACGGTATTGACAAGATTATTCCGGTAGACGTGTACATTCCGGGATGTCCTCCCCGACCGGAAGCTTTCTTCTATGGCATGATGCAGCTCCAGCGTAAAATCAAGGTGGAGCGCTTCTTAGGAGAAGTAAACCGTAAAGAAAAAGAGGAATAAACCCTACGTAAAAAGAAAATGCAAATGGAAATTGAAAAAATAACAGGCATTATTTCTGAAGCCGAAATCAGTCAGACAGGAGAGACTGTCGTAAAAGTCCCGGCCGGGAAGCTGCACCAGATAGCGGAGACATTACTGAATGACAAAGAAAATCCCATGGATTTCTTGCGCGACATCGTGGGAATGGACTGGGGTGAAGAAGGCTTAGGGGCGCTTTACCTGCTGGAATCTACCCGCACGGGCGAAAGAATCACACTCAAGGCGGTAACAACAGACCGTGACAGGGCATTGCTCCCCACTGTAAGCGACTTGTGGAAAACCGCTCTGATTAAAGAACGTGAAGTGTACGACTTCTTCGGTATCTGCTTCCTGAACCATCCGGATATGCGCCGTATCTTCCTGCGTGAGGACTGGGTGGGCTATCCCCTGCGGAAGGATTATGACATGAACTCCAATCCGCTCCGGATGGACAACGAGGAGAATGCCGATATGACGGATGAATACTTTCTCCGTCCCGACGGCACGCTCGAAGGCCGCAGGAACGTGGTATTCGGAGAAGATGATTTTGTGGTAAACATCGGTCCGCAGCACCCTTCCACGCACGGTGTATTGCGCATGCGTACCTCGCTCGACGGGGAGAACATCCGCAAGATTGACCCGATACTGGGATATATCCACCGAGGCATCGAAAAAATGAACGAAAGCCTCACCTACCCGCAGACATTAGCTTTGACCGACCGTCTGGACTACCTGAGTGCTCACCAGAATCGCCATGCGTTGTGTATGTGTATTGAAAAAGCTGCCGGAATAGAAGTACCGGAACGTGCCCAGTACATCCGTACCATCATGGACGAGTTGCAGCGTATCGACTCACACTTGCTGTTCTACTCCTGTCTGGTCATGGATATGGGTGGACTGACTCCTTTCTTCTATGGTTTCCGTGAACGTGAGATGATTCTGGATATTTTTGAAGAAACTACCGGAGGCCGTCTGATTCAGAACTACAACATGATTGGAGGTGTACAGGCTGACATTCATCCTACCTTCCAGCAGAAGGTGAAAGACTTTATCAAACACCTGCGCAGTGTAATTCAGGACTATCATGACATCTTTACTTCAAACGTCATTGCCGATACCCGTCTGAAAGGTGTAGGAGTTTTGTCAAAGGAAGATGCCATCTCACTGGGATGTACAGGAGGTACCGGACGTGCTTCCGGATGGGCCAACGACGTGCGTAAGCATCATCCGTACGCACTCTACGACAAGGTGGACTTTAAGGAGATTGTGTACACGGAAGGTGATTCCTTTGCCCGCTATATGGTACGTATGGACGAAATCATGGAGTCTTGCCATATCATCGAGCAACTGATTGACAATATTCCGGAAGGAGAATTCCGTGCCAAGACCAAACCCATCATCAAGTTGCCGGAGGGTGTATTCACTTCATCAGTAGAAACCAGTCGTGGTGAGTTTGATGTG
Source organism: Phocaeicola sp. (assembly GCF_048170425.1). Taxonomy (GTDB): domain Bacteria; phylum Bacteroidota; class Bacteroidia; order Bacteroidales; family Bacteroidaceae; genus Phocaeicola. Next base: position 206 of record NZ_DBEXBB010000117.1, on the reverse strand, counting down.
ATATTGGAGAGCCATGGTGATAAAGTTCCTTACCGTCTGCACTATCGTTCTACCGGACTTCCATTGGTTCACGCAATGGACACCGTTTGCCGTGGAGCTAAAATTGCCGACTTAATTGCCATTGGAGGTACACTCGACTTTGTCATCCCTGACATTGACCGTTAATCTCCACACAAACAGAGGAACAATCATTACAGAAAACTGAA
>NZ_DBEXBB010000116.1:0-6197 GCF_048170425.1 Phocaeicola sp. | reverse complement strand
TCAATTCTGCTGGCACAGGAGCATTTACTTCTTTTATCCAATCAAAAATCTTTTTCTGCAAAGCCGAAACGGTTTCTTTATTTTCACAAGATAAATCATGTTCCTCCATCGGGTCCTTAACCAAATCAAACAATTCCACGTTCTTATTTTCGTAATAATAAATCAGTTTCCATTTGCCTGATCGTATAGAAGTATAAGGTCTTGCCCTAAAACCTTTTCCATTGTCTGTATACGATTCCAAATAGGCTGGAAAATGCCAGAACAAATCCCTCTCAATATAAGACTTTTCATTACTCAATAACGGATAAATATCCACTCCATCAAGTTCAGTACCAACCTTTCCCTCCAGATACATTTGGAAAGTCGAGAAGAAATCTACATTGTTGACCGGACAATCCGAAATACTACCGGCCTTGGTTACTTGCGGCCATTTAATTATCAAAGGTACCCTATTTCCACCTTCATACGGCATACCCTTCCCTCCTCTGACTGTATAATTATCCGTTATAGGTTCAGAACCACCATTGTCAGAATTAAAAACAATTATAGTATTATCACTTATACCTAATGAATCTATTATACCGCATATCTTTCCCACACTATTATCCAGTGTTTCAATCATTGCGGCATACACTGAATTTGTGTGATATTTACCTTTCACTTTCTTCTCGTATTTATCCACGATATCCTTAGGAGCTGTTATAGGCGTATGCACGGCATGATGTGCTAGATAAAGGAAGAATGGTTTTTCTCCCTGTGCAGATTCCTTTATGAAATTTACGGCCTCATCAGTCAGTCTGTCTGTAAGATACTCTCCTTGTCTGCCTTTCTCCAAACCTATGTGACACATCCCCTTGCCATTGCAATAAGGATAATAATAAGAATATGGTGTTCCGGCCCTTCCTCCAGCCACATTCACATCAAAACCTCTTGACAACGGTCCTGTACCATCCTCCTCATCACCCAAATGCCATTTTCCTACATGCCCGCATCTATAACCGTTTCTTTTAAACAGTTCTCCCATTGTAGGTATATCTCTCCTCAAGTCCTCGATATTGGGAATAGGAATCAGTTTACGTTTGGTTCTGTCTCCCCTATCCGGAGGACTTACAGTAAATATTCCATGCCGTGGAGTATACATCCCGCTCATAAAGCAAGCTCGGCTTGGAGCCGAATTTGCCGCAGAAGAGTATGCATTCGTAAATACCATTCCCTCTTTAGACAGTTTATCAATATGAGGGGTCTCATAAAAATCACTCCCAGTATATCCAGTATCATTCAAACCAAGATCATCAGCCATGATAAACACAACATTCAGCCCCTTATCCTGAGAATATACGGAATATGGGAGTATCAAAGATGAAAAGGCTATAAAATACTTATTTCTCATAGGGGTAAAGTTATTTTGAATATATCACTTTTCTTATGTTCTTTCTTTATTATCTCTATCATCTGTTTTACTATTTCAGGGTGATTGACAGAAATATCATTATCTTCATGAATATCATCAGCCAAATTATACAGATACGGAACACCTTCCTTGACCACAAGTTTCCAAATTCCCATTCGTACTGCTATCTGGTCTGTTTCATGAAACTCCCAATAAAGATAATCATGTTTTTTCTGGTTTTCATCATCACCTAACAGCGTAGAGACAAAAGAGATGCCATCAAAACAATCACCTTCAAGCTTTTTGTTTATGTATTTTTTAGGAAACTTCTTATCACCGATAAGTTCGCAAAAGGTAGGCATAATATCATAGAAAGCAAGCTGATGATCATTTACGGTACCAGCTTCCACTTTTCCCGGCCAACGCACAATAAACGGAATCCGTATGCCACCCTCATAACATTGGCGTTTCAAGCCACGCAATTTGCCATCACGACCAAAGAAATCCGGGTCAGCTCCTCCCTCTTCATGAGGACCATTGTCACTACTAAATATTACCATTGTATTTTCATCCAGCCCCTTTTCTTTCAGTTTTGTAAGTATTTCACCCACATAGGTGTCCAAACGAGTAATCATACCGGCAAATTCTGCATGAGTATGCACCGAAGGGTTGTATCTGCTACCCTCAGATCCACCCCAAGTTTTATCATGAAAAAACTTCTCTTTATATTGTTTTAAAATAGAATCATTAGGCTGAACAAGCTCAGCATGAGGAAGTGTGTAGGTAAAGAATCCATAAAAAGGCCGACTACCATCCTGAGAGTCTATCCACTTCAAGGCTTCCTGATGAATCATATCCGCAGAATACTGAGGACGCTTCTTGTAGTTCTCACCATACATTGGATACTTAATATTCTTTTCCATCGTGATACGTATGGTAGTAGTATCTCCTTTCGATTTACTATACCGATTCAAGAAATTGGGATAATAAAGATGTGCTTGAAACTGACAGATAAACCCATAATATTCATCAACACCACGCTTATCCGGAGTAGAACAAGAACCCTCATATCCCCCAGCCCACTTACCAAACATGCCGGTAGTATATCCGTTCTTCTTCATTATTTCAGGAAGAATGATATGGTTTGGGTCATAGGGTTCCTGGCCAACTACGGTATACTCATCATTATCACCATATTTCATTAGCGGAGAATTTCCCCAATACTCTTTGTTGCCACGCACATGCGAATGTCCTGAATGCTGACCAGTCATGATTGTGGCGCGTGACGGAGCACTTACAGGGCTACCCGCATAGGCCTGAGTAAATCTCATACCCTCTTGAGCCATACGGTCTATATTAGGTGTACTTATATATTTCTGGCCATAACATGCCAAATCTCCATAGCCCATATCATCACAGAGAATAAAAATAATGTTAGGCTTCTGTTTAGATGTCGCACTTGCCACACAGAAAGGAAGAGCTATAAGGCAGCTTGCAAATAACAATTCTTTTTTCATCATATAAGCTTTTAAAACAAGTCCTGGTTTATTAAACAAACCAGGACTTACCGTTCAATATCAATTATTACCAACCGGGATTCTGTTCAAGTTTATCATTCAGAACAATTTCAGTAGTAGGAACCTGGTACAAATAATATTTCTCCAACCATCCTTTAGGTTTCGGGAACAAAAACACATTTCCCTCTGCCAGAGAACCGTTTATGCCATCCGACTCACCCGTTTCAGGATTATATAACGTAAGTCCAGCTGCATTTGCAACTTCTTTCTTAACCCAAGTACCGATTGTTACTCTATTAAGGAACCAGGGAGCCATCCTCCATCTGCGAATATCATAAAAGCCAAAACCTTCACCCATGAGTTCTACAATTCTTTCTCTACGTATTTCCCAAAGAACAGGATCTACAAGCACGCCGTTTTCATTATCCTTTGGATAGTACTTTCCACGGTTAGGATCAAAAGAATCATTAATATCTGCAACTATCATTTTGTCAACGCCTGCACGTTCGCGAAGTTTGTTTATAGTTGCCTCTACTGTGGACTGGTCAATACTTCCATTCAATTCATACTGTGCCTCTGCCTCATTCAAAAGAATTTCTTCAATCTTGAAAATAGGCTTATCAGCTGTATTCAAATCTCCATTATTAAAATTAGTTTCCCAATTATTCCAATTTTTCCAAACATAATATCCGGAACGGCACATCACATAAGCGCCAACCCCCAGTCTAGGTATTTCAGGAACAAGCTTAGCAGTCCAGTTCTGCCCAGGTAATCTCTTCATCCCAATGCCCGGATTAGAGCAAGATTCGTTTTTACCCATAAGTTCTATATACTCCTTATCTCCCTCATTATCCGTAAACGACCATGTCGCATAATCGCCCTTCGCTTCTTTCACTTTGTACGGAGGAATAACCGTCTGATAAAGCCTTGGATCACGATTTCTGAAAATATAATACATGTCTTTTTCTTTCCCATGATAATCTGAACTTGGATTTGCAATAGGTTTTCCATTCTTCATCAAATATAAATCCACAGTAAACTGGTTCATTTCTATAGGATGAGAGGAAGTATGCTCCACATAACAGGCTCCATGAGGATTGATATTTTCCACATACGATTTATACAAGATGACACCCGGAATATCTTTTAAGTCTTCTGTAGTCCACATTTCACCATACCCAGTAGCAGGAGATGTATCTGTTCCTTTATACAACGTAGGATATGCTTTCATAAGAATTGCATTTGCAGCAATACATTCTTTAAGGTAATCATCCCCTCCTGAAAGCCCATGGTATTTACGCCATGTGCCCTCACGAAGACCAAATCTTGAAATGGCAAAAAGAATACAGTTCTTGTTTATGGTATTCTCACCGTCATCGAAGTCACCTATATTTTCATACGCCCATTTTAAATTTTCCATTACATTTTGAGCCACTATATCCCTGCTAATTCTTGGCCCGTATGTCTCTGGTGAACTTTCATCCAAAACCGTATCAACCCAAGGCACATCACCGAATCTGTCGATAAGTTCCATATACCAGAATGAATGGAAAAAGTTTCCTACAGCACGCCAATGATCCTTTTCAGCCTGTGTCATCTGTGAATCATCCAGATGAGACCACATTATATTAATTCTTCGTATGAATGAACTGAAATCCCAGCCATTTCCTGAGGCTGTGCTACCCTTCACCTGATTGGCAAATTCATTATAACCGGACACATTATTTTTCTGAAGGTAACCTGCATCCACATCACCAAGATAAGTGCCATTGGCACCCCATGCCGAGCCAGAAGCAATAGATGTCCTAATTGTCGTATTCGTAAACATCTCATAACAAGGCCACATGAAAGCCTTGAAATTATCATAAGAACTGAACGCAGTCTCTTCTGTCAATTCTGTGACAGGCGTTTTGTCAAGAAAACTATCATTACAACTTGTAAATGAAAGACTTGACAATATCATGACATGAATAATAATCTTTTTCATAAAACTATACATATTAGATTTTACAATGTAACATTTATACCGAACGAAACTGTACGAAATGCCGGATAGTCCCAAGTCAATGTTTCAGGGTCAATACCTTTAGGCAACGAAGAGAATGTAGCTAAATTTTCCACACTCACAAAAGCCTTCAACTGTTTCAGGAACAATTTGGAAATCAACGTTCTAGGAAATGTATACGAAAGTGTTACATTCTTTATTCTGAAATAAGAGGCATCACATAGATACTTGTCAGATTCACGATAATTGGAAGCTTGATTTCCATAACTGCCGTAAATACGAGGAAATTCAGCATTAGGAGTGATACAAGTATAATCTCCATTTGCAGCATCTGCCGGTTGCCAATAATTCTCAAGTCCATCATATAGTGGAATAAATTTAAAGTCTGAATATAATGGGAACGTCAAGGTATTAGCAATCCACTTATCCCTGCGGCCAGTTCCTTGCATAAATATACTCAAATCAAATCCCTTGTATCCTACTCCTAAATTGATTCCGTAAAGATATCTTGGTGTCTCATTTCCTATTACCTTTCTATCCCCTGGATTATTTAAGGTATTATCGCCGCTGGTAATCAAGTTGACACCCTTCTCATCATCACGCAGGTTCTTGAATTTCACGTCACCTGGCATAGGATTTGCATTATCAGGTTTAGCAATACCGTCCTTTAATTCCCATGTAGTCGTATTCTTAAAATCAGCTACAGTATAGAAGCCATCAAATTCATACCCCCAAATCTCACCAATCTCTTTTCCTTTATAGTAATCCCAAAACGTATATGTTCCTCCTGTATAAATATTTGTTCTCTGACTACTAAGCAGACAATCAGAATTACCATCATATTTAGTAATGATTGATTTACTATCAGAAAGATTGAATCCTAACCTATATTCAAAATTACCAATCATATCCCTCCAGTTTAACGCTACTTCCCATCCTCTGGTACGCATATCTGCAGTATTCTGATAAGGAGCCTCCGCACCCACCACAGCAGGCAACTGCATACCTGGAGCCAACATTCCACTGGTATTTCTCTGATACCAGTCAAAGGTACCTGTAAGTCTGTTACCCAGCATCGTCAAATCAAGACCAACATCGACAGTCCCGACCTTTTCCCATGTAAAATTCTGACTTACAAGAGAAGGTAATCGAGTAGGAGGAAAACGAAGTAGTTTTCTTCCTACTTTCGTTTTCCGACCTCTCACACCACCACGCATGCGGTTCCGCACGTGGCGGTTCTTTATTTGGGATACCATTTGAGATACTCGTCATAGAGGGTTGGATA
>NZ_DBEXBB010000115.1:0-11779 GCF_048170425.1 Phocaeicola sp. | reverse complement strand
GGAAATTTTTGATAATAAATAAAAAAGCAACATATATGTTCGATAATTTAAGTGAAAGACTGGAACGGTCGTTTAAGATATTGAAAGGTGAAGGTAAAATCACCGAAATCAATGTGGCCGAAACCTTGAAGGATGTACGTCGTGCATTGCTGGATGCGGACGTGAATTATAAAGTAGCAAAGAACTTTACAGATACTGTAAAGGAAAAGGCACTGGGACAGAATGTATTGACAGCTGTTAAGCCCAGTCAGTTGATGGTGAAGATCGTACACGATGAGCTGACTACCTTGATGGGAGGAGATACTGCCGAAATTGAATTGAAAGGTCGTCCGGCTGTTATCTTGATGTCAGGTTTGCAGGGTTCTGGTAAGACTACCTTCTCTGGCAAGCTGGCTCGCATGATGAAGTCAAAGAAGAATCGCAAACCTTTGCTGGTAGCGTGTGACGTGTATCGTCCGGCTGCAATTGAGCAGTTGAAAGTGCTCGGCCAGCAGGTGGAAGTTCCTGTATATAGCGAACTGGACAGCAAAGATCCTGTACAGATTGCCTTGAATGCCATTCAGGAAGCGAAAGCAAAAGGGTATGACCTGGTGATTGTCGATACAGCTGGTCGTTTGGCAGTAGACGAGCAGATGATGAACGAGATTGAAGCCATCAAGAAGGCTATTAATCCGGATGCTACATTGTTTGTCGTAGATGCCATGACCGGACAGGACGCGGTAAATACAGCTCGTGAGTTTAATGAACGTCTGGATTTCACCGGTGTAGTATTGACTAAGTTGGATGGTGATACACGTGGCGGTGCGGCGCTGTCTATCCGTACGGTAGTAAACAAGCCGATTATGTTCGTGGGTACTGGCGAGAAACTGGATGCCGTAGATCAGTTCCATCCGGCTCGTATGGCCGACCGTATCCTGGGTATGGGTGACATCGTATCATTGGTAGAACGTGCACAGGAGCAGTACGATGAAGAAGAAGCGAAACGCTTGCAGAAGAAGATTCAGAAAAACCAGTTCGATTTTAATGACTTCCTGACTCAGATTCATCAGATTAAGAAGATGGGTAACCTGAAGGAACTGGCTTCTATGATTCCTGGAGTAGGAAAGGCTATCAAGGATATTGATATTGATGACAATGCGTTCAAGAGTATTGAAGCCATTATTTATTCTATGACTCCGGAAGAGCGTACTCATCCGGAAATTCTGAATGGAACACGCCGTACACGTATCGCTAAGGGTAGTGGAACAAGCATTCAGGAAGTGAACCGTCTGTTGAAGCAGTTCGATCAGACTCGTAAGATGATGAAAATGGTGACTGGCAGTAAGATGGCTGGTATGATGCAGAAGATGAAAAAGAAATAATCGCGCAGATTAAGATAGTAAGAAGCGGACAGTAAGGAGGCTTGAAAGAAGCAACCTGCTGTCCGCTTGTTTTTTATTCATACAATAAATATTTTTCACGTATGGAACGGTAAGCTTGCAAGTCTTTTTCCCATGCCTGGCGTATTTCGGATTCCGTTTTTCTCTGAAGTATGTCCTTGCGTACCTGTGAGGTACCCATTAGCAGATCAAACCATTGGGAACGACTGAAGAAACGTTTTTCGGCATCCGGATACCGCTTTTGATAAAGCTGATAAAACTGAAGGAGATATTTTAGGGAAAAACCTTGAGGCCGTTCTTTCTCTGTACGCAAGTCAAGGCCGAAACAAGCCTGATTCTGATGAAGCGGATGCTTGTCGAACCCTTTTAAAGAGCGTGGGGTAAATTGAAACTGGAAAAAATCCTTTAGTGCCGGTGAACCGATGGCCTGGAAAGGAAAGTTGGTACCTCTGCCGACGCTTACGGAAGTTCCTTCAAAAGGGCAGAGCGAGGGATAGAGCGTAATGGAAAGATCGTTCGGCAAATTGGGAGAAGGCTTTACCGGAAGAGAGTAAGGCTGTCCGTGTTTCCATCCTTCCACTCGAATTACTTGCAAATGACATTGCATACCTTTACCCAACCAGCCTTCTCCATTAATCATTTTGGCTATTTCGCCTAAAGTACATCCGTGAAGCAAGGGGATGGGAAGCATACCCACAAAACTTTTGTATGCTTTTTCCCGTACAGGTCCGTCTACATAATCACATGGATTAGGGCGATCCAGCACAATCAGCTCTTTCTGGTTCTCGGCACAAGCCTGCATCACATAATAAAGCGTGCTGATGTAAGTGTAGAAGCGGGCTCCTACATCTTGTATGTCGAAGATTACTACATCCGTACCTGCCAGCTGTGAAGGCTGCGGTTTCTTGTTTTTTCCATAAAGTGAAAGGATGGGTACCCCCGTGCGGGTATCTTTTCCGTTTTGAATATGTTCTCCGGCATCTGCATCTCCCCGAAATCCATGTTCAGGCGCAAATACTTGAACGATTTTTACTTGACTGGCCAGGGTGTCCAGCAAGTGGGTTTTCCCACAAAGAGAAGTATGGTTTACTACCAGAGAAACTCGTTTCCCTTCAAGCAAGGGAAGCAGTTTTTCCAGCTGGTCGGCTCCGTTGCGTACAGTAGCATGTACTTGAATGACCGTAAAACAGCATATACATGCACCCAAAATATATTTCAAAAAGATTCTTTTCGTGTAACTCATGGAATTTTTGTAGATTTGTGATACTTTTTACAAATATAGTCACATTTATTTATGAATCCACTTGCATTGATTGACAAATATTATCCGGAAGATAATGAGTTGAAACATATTTTGCTGGTACACAGCCGTTCGGTGGCAGACAAAGCCTTGGAAATGGCACGTAAGCATCCGGAACTGAATTTAGATTTGACTTTTATTGAAGAGGCTGCCATGCTTCATGATATTGGCATTTTTATGACGGATGCAGATAGTATATTCTGTTTTGGCACGCATCCTTATATCTGTCATGGATACTTAGGTTCAGAACTGGTGGCTCGTGAGGGTTATCCACGTCATGCATTGGTGTGTGAGCGTCATACCGGTGCCGGACTTACCCTAAAGACAATTGTGGAACGTAATCTTCCGGTACCTCACCGTGAAATGCTTCCGGTCAGTCTGGAAGAGCAGATTATTTGCTTTGCCGATAAGTTTTATTCAAAGACCAAACTGGATAAGGAAAAAAGTGTGGAGAAGGCTCGAAAGAGTATTGAAAAGCATGGAGAAGAAGGCTTGGTACGCTTTGATGCCTGGTGTAAACTCTTTTTGTAGAACTAAAAATACATTAAAAAGGAAAGCGTTGACGTTTATTTGTCGGATAATGTTTACTTTTGCACCGCACATTGCGTAAAAAGACGGTGATGACATCATTTAGAAGAACTACATATTTACTGCTATCTCTGTTTGTTTTTGGCTTTTTCTGCTCATTTTATGCCGAAGCACAGCGGGTGAGAGGAAAACGTATGCGGGGAGGAGAGAAGACCGATTCCCTTCATCGGGACTCACTGGCCTTGGATTCGCTGGGAATGGACTCTCTGACTGCTGATACGGCTAAGAAAAAAGAACCTTTGGATGCGCCGGTCATTTATGAGGCAAGCGATTCTATTGTTTTTACGAAAGGTGGATATGCGCATCTTTATGGGGAAGGTAAGGTGAATTATCAGAATATTGAGCTGACCTCTGCGGTGATTACGATGAATATGGACAGCAGTACTGTCTTTGCTAAGGGTGTGGCTGATACGACAGGAGTAGAGACCGGTACACCGATTTTCAAAGATGGAGAAACACCGTATGAGTCTAAAATCATGCGTTATAACTTCAAGACCAAGAAGGGGTTCATTAATGATATTGTCACACAACAAGGTGAAGGATATGTCACCAGTGAAGAAGGAAAGAAAGGAGCAAATGATGAAATTTACATGCGCCATGGTAAATATACCACTTGTGACAATCACGACCATCCCCACTTTTACTTAAGACTTTCCATGGCAAAGGTGCGCCCGAAGAAAAATGTGGTATTCGGACCTGCACAGCTCGTGGTAGAGGATGTGCCTTTGCCCATTGCCGTACCTTTTGGTTTTTTCCCGTTTAATAGCAGTTATTCTTCCGGATTCATCATGCCGACGTATGGTGATGAAATGAACCGTGGTTTCTATTTGCGTGACGGCGGGTATTATTTTGCCATCAGTGACCAGATGGATTTGAAGTTGTTGGGCGAAATCTTTACCAAAGGTTCTTGGGGACTTTCTGCGGCCTCTAATTATACTAAACGATATAAATTCAGTGGCTCGTTTAATGCCAGCTATCTGGTGACCAAGACGGGAGAAAAGAATATGCCGGATTATTCGGTGTCGAAGGACTTCCGTATCCAGTGGAGTCACCGTCAGGATGCCAAGGCCAATCCGAACAGTTCGTTCTCGGCCAGTGTAAACTTTGCCACCAGTAGTTACGACCGTTCCAGCTTGAGCAGTTTGTATAATCCGCAGCAGTACTCTCAGAATACCAAGGCTTCCAGTGTGAGCTACTCACGTAACTTTCCGGAAATCGGATTGAACATCTCTGGAGCATTCAATATCACCCAGAACACGCGTGATTCTTCTTTGAGTATGACGTTGCCGGACGTAAACATTTCATTGAACCGTATTTATCCGTTCAAACGTAAAAAAGCTGTAGGGGATGAACGCTGGTACGAAAAGATTTCATTGCAGTACACCGGAAGTATTACCAACTCTATCAGTACAAAGGATAATCTGTTGTTCAAGACGCCTTTGACACAGTGGGAGAACGGTATGCAGCACAAGATTCCGGTTTCGGCTACTTTCAACTTGTTCAAGTACATCAACATTGTTCCTTCGTTCAATTACACGGAACGCTGGTATCTGCGGAAGGTAAAACAGAGCTATGATCCGAGTCCTGCCTCGCGTGATCATGTGAAGCGAGACACTATCAACGGGTTCAATCGTCTGTATGATTACAACCTGTCTTTGCAGATGAATACCAAATTGTATGGTATGTACAAGCCTTTGTTCATGAAGAGCAAGGAACTGCAGATTCGTCATGTCTTCACTCCGACTGTCAGCTATACTTATACGCCGGATTTCGGAAAATCACGTTACGGCTATTACGACACCTATACTTATACGGATGAAGACGGTGAGGTGCGTACTGTCGAATATTCTCCGTATGAAGGAGCTGTGTATGGCTATCCGGGAAAGAATATGTCACAGAACATTAGCTTCTCAATTGATAACAACATTGAGATGAAGATGAAGTCGGACAAGGATACGACCGGCTACAAGAAAATCAGTCTGATTGACCAGTTGGGGGCTTCTCTTTCGTACGATGTAGCCAATAAGAAGTGGAGTGATTTAAGTATGAACCTTCGTTTAAAACTGACTAAAAGCTATACGTTCAATATGAATGCCTCATTCGCGACATACGCTTATCAGTTTGATGAGAATGGTAATGTAGTGGTGGGCGACCGTACGGAATGGTCTTACGGACGTTTCGGACGTTTCCAGGGGTACAGTGGTTCATTCTCTTATACCTTGAATAACGATACCTTCAAGAAACTCTTCGGAAAGAAAGATGAGGATGAAAAGAACAAGGATAAAAAAGGCAAAGAAGGAGATGAAGACGAAGATACAGATGAAGAAACGGAAGAACAGAATAATAATTCCAACATGCGAAAGACAGAGAAAGCTTCTGTTGATTCAGACGGTTACCTGGCTTTCAAATTGCCTTGGAGTGTCAGCTTGAGCTATAGCTACAGTATTCGCGAAGACCGTTCGAAGGACATCAACATCAAGACCATGCGTTATCCGTATTCATTGACGCATTCATTGAACGTGTCGGGTAACTTCAAGATTGGTAGCCGTTGGAATATGACCTATTCTACCGGATACGACTTTACGTCTAAGGAGATGTCTATGACAACCTTGAACATTACCCGCGACTTGCACTGCTTTAATATGAGTTGCGGATTGGTGTTTGGTCCATTTACTTCTTATAACTTCTCTATCCGTGCGAACTCCAGTATGCTGACTGATGCCCTGAAGTGGGATCAGCGAAGCAATACGGGTAGTGCTGTTACCTGGTATTAGTCCTTAAGGAATTCTTCGGCCCGGGCCAGCGTGTCCGGCTTGCCGATGTCAATCAGCTGCAAGTCTTCTTTTATATACCCTCCGAGCTGGAGTTGCCGGCAGGTGTGCAGGTAAAAATCCATGATGGGGAATTTCCCGTTCCATTCTTCTCCTTTCATGTAGTGAAACAATTCCGGTGAGATTACATGGATGCCGCTGAACGCATATTCACGGTATTGGCCCGGTTCGTATACAAATCCTTCCGGCTTGGTTTGCAGGGTGTCTTTGTGAATCCAACCCTGCAGGCGGCTGTCCATATCGAACAGCAGGTAGCGCGAGGTTTTGCGCGGGCTGACCAGCAGTGTCGCCAGATTCTGACTCTTCCAGTGAAAATCATAAACTCCTTTCAGGTCGGCATTCGACAGGATGTCCACATTGTGTACTATGAACGGTTCCGTTCCTGTAAAGAAGGTTGCCGCCTTTTTGATGCCGCCCCCTGTGTCGAGCAACCTGTCACGTTCGTCACTGATATGAATGGTCAGTCCGAAATTCTGGTTAGCTTTTAGAAAATCAATAATCTGTTCTCCGAAATGGTGAATGTTGATGACCAGTTCGGTAAATCCCGCTTCTTTCAGTTTGAGAATCACATGTTCCAGCATGGGACGTCCGGCCACCGGTACTAAGGCCTTGGGCATGTGGTCGGTCAGCGGTTTGAGCCGGGTACCCAGTCCAGCAGCAAATATCATGGCTTTCATTTGGCTTTCAGTAATTGGTCTATTTGTTGTTCCCGATGAATCAGGTGTACATTAATTTTAAATTTTTCATGCAAGTGCATTGCTGTGTGCTGGGCAGAGTACACGGAGCGGTGTTGTCCTCCGGTGCATCCGAAACAAATCATCAGGTGCGAGAATCCACGTTCCAGGAAACGCTGCACGTGGGCATCCACCAGAGCGTCGGTATGGCGAAGGAACTCTGTAATCTCTCCGTCCTTCTCTAAAAAATCGATGACCGGTGCGTCCAGTCCTGTAAGCGGTTTGTACTGCTCATAGCGTCCGGGATTGTGCACGGCGCGGCAGTCGAACACGTATCCTCCGCCGTTTCCGCTTTCGTCTGCCGGAATCCCTTTCCGATAGGAGAAACTTATCACCGTGACCGTCAGGTTGCGGCGGTTGCGTGCAGCGGCAAACTGTTTCAGTTCCGTCATGCGCTGCAATACCTCGCAGAGATAAGGATATTCCGGAAATCCCTTCTGCAATAACTGGCGCAGATTCTCCATGGCAAAAGGAATACTCTCAATGAAATGTGCTTTTTTCTCGAAATAGCCGCGGAAGCCGTAAGCCCCCAATACTTGTAGCGTACGGAACAATACGACATGACGCAGATGGGACAGGAACACTTTCTTTTCTATCTGTTTGTACGGGCGCAGGGCTTCCAGGTACTCGTCAATCAGCTCCTGGCGCAGGCTGTCCGGGTAGTTGGCCTTGGCTTGCCAGAGGAAAGAAGCTACGTCGTAATACAGAGGTCCTTTCCGTCCTCCCTGGAAATCTATCAGGTAAGGCTCTCCGTCTTTTACCATGATGTTACGGCTCTGGAAGTCACGATACATGAATACCGGTTGGGTTTCTATCCTCTCCATCAATGTCTGACAAAGGGCTTCGAAATCGTCTTCTAACAAATCTTCCCTGAACTCTACTCCCGTAGCTTTCAGAAAACAGTATTTAAAGTAGTTCAAGTCCCACAGAATGCTTCTGTGGTTGAATTCTACAGCCGGATAGCATTTCCCGAAATCCAGTCCTTGTGCCCCTTCAAACTGTACGCGGGGCAGTAACCGGATGACTTTCTTCAGCAAGTTTTTTTCCGTTTCATCAAACTCTCCGTTTTCTCTTCCATGTGTAATAAGCTGGAACAAAGAATCTGGTCCTAAATCATCTTGCAGGTAACAGAGTCCGTCGTCGGAAACGGCATGTACCGCTGGTACCGGAAGATGCTGTGCCTGAAAATGACGTGACAGGTAAATGAAGGCCTCGTTTTCTTCACGTGAAGTGCCGCATACCCCGATAAGGGTCGGAGTACCCTTCAGGCGGTAGTAGCTTCTGTTGGAGCCGGCTCCCGGCAGTGCTTCCACGCTTTCCGGAGCATGGCCGGTGAACTGGCTGTATAGGGTTTCAAGGATTTGAGTCATGTGTTTGTTTGTTAAGATTACTGATTGAGTTTTTCTGCCAAGTATTGTCCCGTATAGGAAGCTGCACATTGGGCCACCTCCTCCGGTGTGCCGGCTGCCACGAGATTTCCTCCCATGTCGCCACCTTCCGGACCGAGGTCAATCACGTGGTCAGCGCATTTGATGACATCCATGTTGTGTTCGATGATGACCAGCGTATGTCCCCGGTTGATAAGGGCGTCAAAAGCCTCTAATAGTTTCTTGATGTCATGGAAATGCAAGCCGGTAGTCGGTTCGTCGAACACGAAGATGGTAGGCTGCGCCTTTTCGATGCTGAGGAAGTACGCCAGTTTCACGCGCTGGTTTTCTCCTCCTGAAAGGGTAGACGAAGACTGTCCTAACTTGATGTAACCCAGTCCCACATCCTGTAACGGGCGCAACTTCTTGACAATCTTCTTCTGGTTGTGTTCCGTAAAGAACTCGATGGCCTGGTTGACCGTCATTTCCAGTATGTCGTAAATGTTTTTTCCTTCAAACTTCACTTCCAGTGTGTCGTTTTTGAAGCGCTTGCCGTGGCACGACTCACACTCCAACACCAGGTCGGCCATGAACTGCATTTCTACCGTTACCGTACCTTCTCCCTTACATTCTTCACAACGTCCGCCTTCCGTATTGAACGAGAAATAGCCTGCACTGTAACCCATCTGCTTGGCCAGCGGCTGATCGGCAAATAGTTTGCGGATTTCGTCGTAGGCCTTGACGTAAGTCACCGGATTGCTTCGGGAAGACTTTCCGATGGGATTCTGGTCTACAAACTCGATGTCGTTCACCTGACGGATGTCTCCTTCCAATGAAATGAACTCGCCCGGGCGTTCACTCGACTCACTGTATTCCCGCTTCAGGGCCTTGTAGAAAATGTCGCGTACCAGCGTACTCTTTCCGGAACCGCTGACACCTGTCACCACCGTCATCACGTTAAGCGGGAAGCGCACGTCGATGCCTTTCAGGTTGTTCTCGCGTGCTCCCTTGATTTCGATGTAATTGTTCCACGGGCGATGGCTGGCAGGAAGGTCGATGGTTTCTTCTCCTAACAGGTATTTCACGGTATAGCTGTCGCTTCCCTTCTGTAAGTCTTTCATGTCACCTTCATACACCACTTGTCCGCCCAGTCGTCCCGCTTTCGGGCCGATATCGATGATGTAGTCGGCTGCACGGATAATCTCTTCGTCGTGTTCCACTACCACTACCGTATTTCCTAATTGCTGTAACTGACGTAGCACTTTGATGAGGCGGGTAGTGTCGCGGCTGTGCAGACCGATACTTGGTTCGTCAAGAATATACAATGAACCTACCAGACTACTTCCTAACGAGGTGGCCAGGTTGATTCGCTGGCTTTCACCTCCCGAAAGCGAGTTACTCAACCGGTTCAGTGTCAGGTAACCCAGTCCCACATCCGACAGGAATGTCAGACGGTTCTTGATTTCACTCAGCAGGCGTTGTGCCACGAGGGTGTCGTGCGCATCCAGTGTGAGCGTACGGAAGAACTCCTGCAACTGGGTAATCGGCATTTCCACCAGTTCCGAAATGTTCTTTCCACCCACTCGCACGTAGCTGGCCTCCTTTTTCAGCCGGCTTCCGTGACAGGTAGGGCAAGTCGTTTTTCCCCGGTAGCGGGCCAGCATCACGCGATACTGTATCTTATATTGGTTTTCCTCCAGCATCTTGAAGAAAGAGTCGATGCAGACCTTTTCCCTTGGCCCGTGCCAGAGGTAATCTTTCTGTTCCTGTGTCAGTTCATAATAGGGAGCAAAGATGGGGAAATCATGAGCCGGGGCTTCCCGAAGGAACTCGTTCAGCCATTCTCCCATTTTCTCGCCCCTCCAGCAAAGCACGGCACCATCGTACACGCTCAGCGCCCGATTAGGTACCACCAGGTGTTCATCGATACCGATAATCTTTCCGAATCCTTCGCACGTAGGACAGGCTCCCAGCGGAGAGTTGAACGAAAACATCTGGTCGTTCGGTTCTTCAAACTTGATGCCGTCGGCTTCAAACTTCGTGCTGAATACATGCAGGCGGGTGTCATCCGACAAATAGAAACGAAGCATACACGTGCCGTCGCCTTCGTACATGGCCGTCTCGGCAGAATCCGTCAGTCGGCTGATGGCATCTTTGCTGTCATCGCAGCTCATGCGGTCTACTAACAGATACACCTTGTCGTTCTCATTGTAGGTATAATCCTCAATACGTACCATTTCGCCGTCTACTTCCAGTCGGGTAAAGCCCTGCTTCATATCCATATCCAGTTGTTCTGCCACACTTCTTCCGTCGCGGGGAAGGATAGGTGTCAGTACGGTATAGCGTGTGCCCTTCGGGTAAGACAGCATGCAGTTCACGATGTCTTCCACACTGTCCTTCTTCACCAGTTGTCCGCTTACAGGAGAATACGTTTTACCCACCCGTGCGAAAAGCAGGCGCAGATATTCATAAATCTCCGTTGAGGTACCCACGGTAGAACGCGGGTTGCGGCTCGTCACCTTCTGTTCAATGGCGATGGCAGGTGGAATTCCCTTGATAAAGTCACATTCCGGTTTGCTCATACGTCCGAGAAACTGGCGGGCGTAGGAAGACAGACTTTCCACATAACGTCTTTGCCCTTCGGCATACAGCGTATCGAATGCCAGCGACGACTTTCCCGAACCAGACAGTCCGGTAATGACTACCAGCTTGTTGCGTGGGATACGTACGTCGATGTTTTTCAGGTTATTCACCCGGGCACCCTTTATGGTAATAAAATCATTTTCTGACATGTATCTTTTCTTGTTAGATGAACATGCGAAGTTACGAAAAATAGCTGGAATTATCAAAGCGAATGCTTTCGGACGGAAAGAAGGTTGTAGGTTTTCTTATCTCATCATTATGCTTAAAGAATGTATAAAGTAAATCTGTTGTGTTTAAATATAATAAAAAACAAGTCCGCTCATAGTGGTAAATCTGATATTCTGAGTTTTCTTAAAAATGCGAATCTATCAATCACACTTGTACATGGACATCAATACAAAAATCTTCAGAGAGCATTTCCTTCAATATTATCGTCCGCTCTGCCTGTTTGCGCTTCATTATCTGAAAGATATAGATGATGCGGAAGACACGGTGCAGGACTGTTTCATGGAGCTGTGGAAACGGAAAGAGAAAGGGCTTGAAGCGAGTGGTCTTAAATCTTATCTGTACTCCATGGTAAGAAACCGCTGTATAGACATCTTGAAGAAGGATTCACTCATTGACGGTAACGTGCAACCATCAGACCTTGAGGAAATCCTGTCGGACGAAGAGTGTGAAGAATGGTCTTATGAGGAGGCTCGTATTTGGACTGCCATAGAATCTTTACCGGAAAAATGCAAGGAGGTGTTCTTGCTGGCCAAGAGGGATGGCATGAAATATGAAGAAATAGCCGTGAGGTTGCATATCTCTGTCAATACGGTAAAGAACCAGATGAGCAAAGCACTTAAAACGTTGAAGGAAAGCGCAAGAAAAGTGTACTTGTTCTTTTTCGGATAATTTTTTTTGTCTCGGCATAGTAGTTTTTATGGCACATTCA
>NZ_DBEXBB010000114.1:0-15616 GCF_048170425.1 Phocaeicola sp. | reverse complement strand
TGTGGCAGTTTTTTATTATTTTTGCAGCCAATTTGAATAAAACTGCCATTAAGGCACGAAATTTGTTAGAGGGAAAAGAAAACTATTCAAACGAAAATAAAAACCATTAAGATATGAACAACGAAAATAAAAATCCGAACGTGGAAGAAGAATTGAAAAAGCAGTCACAAGAAGCTGCCGAGAATGAACAAACGACTTCCGAAGCATCAGAAGCACAGGAAAATGCCTCTTCAGAAGAAAAGGAACTGACCGCAGAAGAAAAGTTGGGAAAAGAACTGGAAGAAGCTCAGAAAGTCATCGACGAGCAGAAAGACAAATACCTGCGTCTGTCTGCTGAATTCGACAACTTCCGCAAACGTACCTTAAAGGAAAAAGCTGAATTAATCAAAAACGGAGGAGAAAAGGCTATCAATGCTATCCTGCCGATTCTGGACGACTTGGAACGTGCACTGCAGAACATGCAGAAGGCAGAAGACGTGAAAGCCATTTATGAGGGAGTGGAACTGATTTATCAGAAGTTTTTGAAAAACCTGCACCAGGAAGGCTTGGAAAAGATGGAACCTGTGGGCGAAGCATTCGATACTGACTTCCATGAAGCTGTGGCTTTGGTGCCTGCTCCAAGCGAAGAACAGAAAGGCAAAGTACTGGATTGTGTACAGACCGGATATAAACTGAACGAAAAAGTCATCCGCCATGCAAAAGTGGTGGTTGCCCTATAGTCATGGCGAAAAGAGATTATTATGAAGTGCTGGGGGTTGCCAAAACAGCCACGGCAGACGAAATAAAGAAGGCCTACCGAAAGAAGGCCATTCAATATCATCCGGACCGCAACCCGGGTGATAAGGAAGCGGAAGAGAAGTTCAAGGAAGCCGCAGAGGCCTACGAAGTATTGAGCAACCCGGACAAGCGTTCACGCTATGACCAGTTCGGTTTTGCCGGTGTAGACGGTGCAGCCGGAGGTGGAAGTGGATTTGGCGGATTTGGCGGCCAAGGCATGTCTATGGACGATATATTCTCTATGTTCGGCGATATTTTCGGCGGACACGGAGGATTCGGCGGATTCAGCAGCGGATTTGGCGGCGGAGGCCAGTCACGTCAGCGGAAATTCCGTGGTTCGGATTTGCGCGTAAAGGTGAAACTGAACCTGAAGGAAATTTCAACTGGGGTGGAGAAGAAATTCAAGTTGAAAAAATATGTGCAGTGCAGCCACTGCCAGGGTACAGGAGCAGAAGGTGACGGAGGTACAGAAACCTGTCCTACATGTCATGGAACGGGTAGCGTAACCCGTACACAGCAGAGCATTTTCGGCATGATGCAGACACAATCTGTATGTCCGCAGTGCGGCGGTGAAGGTAAGATCATCAAGAACAAGTGTAAGGAATGTAACGGTGAAGGAGTGGTTTACGGTGAAGAAGTGGTAACCGTGAAGATTCCGGCCGGCGTGGCTGAAGGCATGCAGGTGACTATCAACGGAAAAGGTAATGCCGGAAAACACAACGGGGTACCGGGTGACTTGCTGGTATTGATTGAGGAAGAAAAGCATCCGGAACTCATCCGCGACGAAAGCGACTTGATTTACAACCTTCTGTTGAGTGTGCCGACCGCTGCATTAGGAGGTACGGTAGAAATTCCGACCATCGATGGAAAGGCAAAAATCAAGATTGAGCCGGGCACACAGCCAGGTAAAGTGCTTCGCTTGCGCGGCAAAGGTCTGCCAAATATCAACAGCTACGGATACAACACTGGCACAGGTGACTTGCTGGTAAATATCAGCGTCTACATTCCGGAAACATTAACAAAAGAAGAACGTCAGGCACTGGAAAAATGGCAGGAAGCAGAGAACTTCAAGCCCAACACAAGCCTGAAAGAAAAAATCTTCAAGAAATTCAGAAGTTTATTCGATTAAGCAACTGCTTTTCAGATACAAGAAAGGACTGTCTCCCCTACAAGTGGAGTCAGTCCTTTCTGCATTTAAACACGATTCCTGCAAGTCTCCTATTTCGGCCAGAGGCCTTTTCCCAGTACTTCCGAAGAAGTACTCCAGTACTGCATAGAGAGTATTCCAGTACTTTCGTGGAAGTACTACAGTACTCCTTAAAAAGTACTGAAAAGAGAACAGGACATTTCAGATTCTGCTCCGGTCCACATCGTCTTCTTTATCCAAATAAAATTTAAACCAGGACTAAAAAGAGATAACGACCTAAATAGCAGTGACATTTTTTGTATTTTTGGAGTAACAAAAAATGAAGGTTATGAAAAAATATATCTTGCTGCTGACATTGTTCTGTCCGTTACTCGTTTGGGCACAGACAGAAAACCCGAAGTCGCTTCCTTCCGACTCACTTTCCACGACACTGCATGCAGAACAGCTCATGGCTAAGGATACACTTAGTGTACCCCTTCCTGCTCCTGTTCCGCAGCATTACCTCTACTCTCCTTTCGACATGTATGGCATTACTCCGTTCAATTATGGCTATGCCACTTGGGAATTGCACAAAGGATTTAATGCTTCCATTGGTATGAACGTCACATTCAGTCCAAGCAAATATGCTCCTTCCGGAGTGGGTTTTGGTCAGGATGCCGCTTTCTTGTACGCCGTACCGCTGAACAAGCGTTTCAGCGTAGCAGGCGGATTGTATGCCAGCAACTTGAACTGGGGTGGCATCAATTACCGCAATGTGGGAATTACCGGCATTGCTGCGTTTAAGGTCAACGAGCGTATCAGTCTGTATGCCTATGGCAACAAGTCGCTCATGCCGAAACGTTCACCCTATTACTATCCCATACCCAATTTTGCTCCCGACCGGATTGGAGGAATGATTAATTTCAAGTTTAATGAAAGCAGTTCCATCAGCATCGGGGTAGAAGGAATCAAATACCCACAAGGGGCTTACTGGTAAATGAAATCGTAAAAAGATAGGTTATCCTGATAAAAATGATGATATTTGCAGCTGTTTTTTAAAAAGCAGAAATCATGAATTATCAGGAAACACTTACCTACTTATATAATAGCGCCCCTCTGTTTCAGCAGGTGGGCAAAGATGCCTACAAAGAGGGATTGGACAACACGTATGCGCTGGATGACTACTTCCATCATCCTCACCGCAAATTCCATACGATTCACGTGGCAGGAACCAACGGGAAAGGTTCTTGTTCGCATACATTGGCTGCCATTCTACAGGCTGCAGGCTATAAAACCGGACTTTATACTTCTCCTCACTTAGTGGATTTCCGTGAGCGTATCCGCGTAAACGGCATTCCGGTAAGCCAGGAATTTGTCATCAACTTTGTACAAAAGCATCGTGCTTTCTTCGAACCGCTCCACCCTTCTTTCTTTGAACTGACCACCGCCATGGCATTCACTTATTTCGCTGAACAGCAGGTGGATGTTGCCGTTATAGAGGTTGGCCTTGGAGGAAGACTGGACTGCACTAACATCATTCAGCCCGACTTGTGTGTCATTACCAACATTAGTTTCGACCATGTACAGTTTTTAGGCAATACTCTGGAAAAAATTGCTTCAGAAAAGGCAGGCATCATTAAAGAAGGTACTCCGGTTGTAATCGGTGAAACCACCCCCGAAACCCGCCCTGTCTTCCAAGCTAAAGCAACTGCCGTAGGGGCTCCCATTGTATTTGCCGAAGACGAGCACCTGCTCATCCATGCGACCCGCAACGAAGCGATGCATTACGTCTACCAAACTGCTGACTACCCTCAACTGGAAGGTGAACTAGGAGGCTTATGCCAGCTAAAGAACACCAATACCCTACTCTCAGCTATCCGCCAGCTTCGTCATGCAGGGTATAATTTGTCAGAAGAGAATGTGCGTGAAGGCTTCCTTCATGTCTGTGAGCTGACCGGTCTGATGGGACGCTGGCAGAAATTGAGTGAAAAACCGACGATCATCTGCGATACCGGACACAACACGGGTGGTATGCAATACATTACCGAGCAGCTCAGACATCAAACTTATACAACCTTACATATTGTCATCGGTATGGTGAACGATAAAGATGTGAGCGGTGTATTGTCTATGTTGCCTAAAGATGCCCGATATTATTTCACACAAGCCAGCGTGAAAAGAGCTCTTCCCTACCAGCAGATGAAAACACTGGCCGAAACCTTCAGTTTGCACGGAGAAGCCTACCCCCATGTGAAAGAAGCCTTCGAAGCAGCCAAGGAACAGGCACAGCCGGATGATTTTATTTTTGTGGGAGGAAGCAGTTTTATTGTGGCCGATTTACTTTCTTTAAACAATTAAAGAACGTTCTTTCTTCGAAAATGTTTGGGTATATTGAAGAAAATCTTTTTATTTGCACAACAAAATAATGTGTGAACTAAAAGATTTTAATAATATGAACAACACATTTTACAAAGAAAATAATTTAAGCGGCTTAAAAAGAGCAGATTTTCAAAAAATTGTAGACGGCAAAGAGACAGATTTGTTTATTCTTTCTAACCTGCAAGGTGCCGAAGTAGCAATTACAAACTATGGGGGAGCAATCTTAACTGTGATGGTACCGGACAAAAACGGTAAACTGGCCAATGTGGTGCAGGGACATGACAGTATCGACAACGTAATCAACAGTCACGAACCTTTCCTGAGTACATTAATCGGACGCTATGGCAACCGTATTGCCAAAGGCAGTTTCCTGATGGACGGACAAGAACATAATTTGACCATCAATAATGGTCCTAACTCCCTGCATGGAGGTCCGACTGGTTTCCATGCCCGTGTATGGGATGCCAAACAGGAAGATGAACATAGCGTAACGCTGCACTATCTCTCTAAAGATGGGGAAGAAGGTTTCCCAGGTAATTTGGACGTTACAGTCACTTATACGCTGACAGGACAGAACGAACTGGTCATCACTTACGTAGCCAACTGCGACAAAAAGACTATTATCAACCTGACTAATCACGCATTTTTCAGCTTGGCAGGTTTAGATAATCCAACTCCAACCGTAGACAATAACATTGTCACAATCAATGCAGATTTTTATATTCCAATAGACGAAGTATCTATCCCTACAGGAGAAATACTGAAGGTAGAAGGTACTCCGATGGACTTCCGTACGCCGCACACAGTGGGAAGCCGTATCAATGAACCGTTCCAGCAGCTCATCAACGGAGCCGGATACGACCATTGCTACGTGCTGAACAAACGCGAAACGGAAGCTCTGGTATTTGCGGCTAAATGCGTAGAACCGGAAAGCGGACGTTCGCTGGAAGTTTATACGACAGAACCGGGTGTACAAGTATATACAGCCAACTGGCACAATGGTTTCACTGGATACCACGGTGCTACATTCCCGGCAAGAAGTGCCATCTGCTTTGAAGCACAACACTTCCCCGACTCCCCCAACAAAGGACACTTCCCGTCAGTCGTACTGAAACCGGAAGATGCCTACCATCAGGTAACTATCTATAAGTTCGGAGTGGAAAAATAAAAATCTAATTCTTTAATTAACCTATAACAAACTAACACCTTTAAACAACATGTCACAACAACAAAAAAGCTATTTGTTACCCATAGTAATGATGTTCGCATTGTTTGCTATGATTTCTTTCGTAACCGGTTTGCCGGCTCCATTTGGAGTTATCGTACAGAGTGAATTTGGGGCTACCAACCTGGAAGCCACACTCGGATTCGCTGCGAACTTCATTGCATACGCATTTATGGGTATTCCTTCGGGACTTCTTTTACAGAAAATCGGATACAAGAAAACAGCATTGATTGCTATTGCAGTAGGATTCATTGGTGTAGGTATTCAGGCATTGGCCTCTAAAGGCGGATTCTCTGTATATTTGACAGGAGCCTTTATTTCTGGTTTCTCTATGTGTATGCTGAACACAGTAGTAAACCCGATGCTGAACACACTGGGTGGTGGCGGCAAGAAAGGTAACCAGCTTATTCAGACTGGTGGTTCACTGAACTCTTTGTCAGCTACTATCGTTCCGGTATTGGTAGGTTACCTGATGGGAGCCAACGTAGAAGAACGTACTATCGCTAAGGCTTTGCCGGCACTGTACATCGCCATGGCTATCTTCGCCATTGCGTTCCTGGTACTTTTCTTCATGGCTATCCCTGAACCAAGCTTGTCTAAGGCAAACAAGAGCAAAGGCGAACACAGCCCGTTGTCTTTCCGTCACTTCAAGCTGGGAACCATCGCCATCTTCGTTTACGTAGGTATTGAAGTAGGTGTTCCTCACTTTGCAAACTTGTTTATGACTGCACAAGCTCACGAAGGTGGTCTGGGTATTGATCCGGCTATTGCAGGTTCTATCGTAGGAACTTACTGGTTCCTGATGCTTATCGGCCGTCTGATTGGTGCTTCACTTGGTGCTCAGTTCAGTAGTAAAGCCATGTTGACTGTAGCTTCTATTCTCGGATTGATTTTAATTGGTATTGCTTTCGTAACTCCGTTGACCAGCGTAGTCAACATGCCAGTATTCAAAAGCGGAGCAAGCCTGTCATTCGGACTGGAAGCTGTTCCTGTCAGTGTAATGTGTATGGCACTCTGCGGACTCTGTACTTCAATCATGTGGGGTGGTATCTTCAACCTAGCTGTAGAAGGACTGGGTAAATACACAGAAGCTGCTTCCGGAATCTTCATGGTAATGGTTTGCGGTGGTGGATTGCTTCCGCTGTTACAAGGTGGAGTAGCCGACTCAGCAGGTTACCTGAACAGCTTTATCGTTATTGCAGCCGCATTAGCATACTTGTTATTCTATGCGTTAATTGGATGCAAGAATGTAAACAAAGACATTCCGACTGAATAATAAAACACAAGGATGAAGGATGAACTCATTCTTCATCCTTTCTTGTTTATATACCAGAATTTATTAACCTTTAATTTTTATCATTATGGACATAGAATTTGTAAGAAGCCGCTTTATCAAGCATTTCGACGGTACAACAGGCTCAGTATATACTTCTCCGGGACGAATCAACCTGATTGGTGAGCACACTGACTACAACGGAGGTTTTGTATTCCCGGGAGCTGTAGACAAAGGCATGGTGGCTGAAATCAAACCGAACGGAAAAGATAAAGTTTGCGCTTATTCTATCGACTTGAAAGATTACGTAGAATTCGGATTGAACGAAGAAGATGCTCCGAAAGCAAGCTGGGCACGTTATATCTTCGGTGTTTGCCGTGAAATGATCAAACGCGGAGTTGACGTAAAAGGCTTCAATACTGCATTTGCAGGTGATGTGCCTCTGGGTGCAGGTATGTCTTCTTCTGCTGCATTGGAATCTACATACGCATACGCATTGAACGATTTGTTCGGCGACAACAAAATTGATAAATTCGAACTGGCTAAAGTAGGTCAGGCTACAGAACACAATTACTGCGGAGTAAACTGCGGTATCATGGACCAGTTTGCTTCTGTATTCGGCAAAGAAGGTCACCTGATTCGTCTGGACTGCCGTTCACTGGAATACCAGTACTTCCCATTCAGACCGGACGGATACCGCCTGGTATTGGTTGACTCTGTAGTAAAACATGAACTGGCATCTTCTGCATACAACAAACGCCGTCAAAGCTGCGAAGCTGTAGTAACTGCTATCAAGAAGAATCACCCGACTGTAGAATTCCTGAGAGACTGCACAATGGATATGCTGAACGAAGTAAAAGCTGAAGTTTCTGAAGAAGACTACATGCGTGCTGAATACGTAATCGAAGAAATCCAGCGTGTGCTCGACGTATGTGACGCATTGGAAAGAGGCGACTACGAAACAGTGGGACAGAAAATGTATGAAACTCACCATGGTATGAGCAAGCTGTATGAAGTAAGCTGCGAGGAACTCGACTTCCTGAACGATATTGCTTTTGACTGTGGAGTTACTGGTTCACGCGTAATGGGCGGTGGATTCGGTGGATGTACCATCAACTTGGTTAAAAACGAATTGTACGAAACATTCATTTCTACTGCAAAAGAACGCTTCAAAGAAAAATTCGGTCGTAGCCCGAAAGTATACGATGTAGTTATCAGCGACGGTTCACACAAGGTTTGCTAATCTATATCCACTATAACATAAAAAAAGCACGAATTTCAGTTCGTGCTTTTTTTATGATATATACTCAGCAAATCAATCTCCCCGGTAATAATAAAGCAGTGAATGGCGTGCAATAAAATCTGCATTCAATTTCACCAGCATCTTCTCTCCTACTTCAGGCAGTTCTGCATCTGGCAACAAGTTTTTCTCAATGCAATAATGCAGCAAATCCGGTGGACAAAGCATCTCTTCCGTCAACATACGGAATGCATTTCGCGAAGCCTCTTCCTGATTGTAATAAGGATTTTCCGTATCGGCGATGTATTCACACACGTCCTTCGCCAGTAAGAGTCCTTTCTGTTCATCCACCATCAATACAAAGTTCCGGAAACTCTTCATCTGCGGCAAGGTATGATTCTCATCATCCGGCCACTGTAGAATCTCTACCAGGAAGCACTTCAATGAATCATAGCCGTTGAGATAAATAATTTTCCGTCCGCCAGTCCATAGAGTAAAGAGACGATAAATTTCTACATTTTTCTGCAAAACAGTTTCGGGCATTTCCTTTTCCTCCTGATACAGACGAGGAACCGATTTCCAGCACGCCGTCTGTTTACCAGCCAACAACTCAATCCATTCGTGAAGGAATAACGCCAAAGGGCCCGTAGGGATAATAAAACGGTCGTCTGGCGCTACTCGTTCAATGTAAGGCAACATAGAAGGTTCCGTAAGGTAAGTGTGACCGAAAAGCCATGACAATTTCCGGTCAGCCTCTTTTTCATCTGTATATCCGGCAAAATAATCCTTCAGCAACTCATTCTCAGGAGCCACCTCATAGGCTTCCTCCAGTAATGACAGAAAAGCCTGTGCCTGCTTCAAAATTGCAGTATCCAGCGGGTTCACATACCCATGTGAGTAAGGAGCCTTCTGCCATGTATTCCAAATGATAAAACGTATATCCTCCAGGTTCACCTCTCCCTTTATATAATCTTTTCCTGTAGGATAAAATGGAAGACACCTGCCATACAAACGGGTATGAGCAGTAGTAAATCCCTGCCACAATCCCAGTCCAGAGATTATATCTTCCAGATAAGCTGCCACATACAAACTTAAATTCTTGCGAAACATCTCAGGCAATTCCTCCAAATGACAGGCCGTATAAAGTTTGTTGGCCAACTCCACAAAAAACGTATCTGAAGAACAAACTGTCATATACGGATGAATAGCCAGCCAGTCGTTCAAATAAATCACATTCTTTTTCATATATATTCGTTCATTTGAATAATCAGTTTCGAGTAAAAAGCGTCACAAGCAATGAAATCAGTGTCAGGCCGATTCCTACACAGACAACTCCGGTCCAACCCCATGCGTGCCAGAAAGTACCGGCCAGAAAGGTTCCCAGTGAACCGCCCACAAAATAAGTTGTCATAAAGATGGTATTCACCCGGTTGGTTGCCTTGGGAGCCTGCGACAATGCACAGGTTTGGTTGCCAATCTGCACACATTGCATTCCGATATCTATCACAATAATTCCTATGATAAAGCCTAAATAAGAGTCCTGGAAAACAAACATGATTATCCAAGCTGCAATAATGAGCGAACAACCAACAAAAGTAAAAAATCGCACTCCAAACTTATGTACCAGACTCCCAACAAAAGAAGCTGTCAGTGCACCGGCCACTCCACACAGTCCCAGCATGCCGATGATGTTATTTCCTGCATAAAACGGCTCTCCGCTCAACTTAAAAGCCAGGCATGCCCATAACGCCAGAAAACTCCCAAAACAAAGTCCGGCCCGTGCAGAAACCAAACGGATGGTGGAATTGTCCCGATACAGCGTAAAAAGCGATATCATCAGTCCTTTGTACGTGCCTTTGAAATTAAGAGGCATATCCGGCAGAACCCGAACTACCACAAAAATACAAAGCAACATGATGACTGCCGCAATATAATACATCGTACGCCAGCCCCAATATTCGCCTACAAAACCACTGATTACCCGTGAGCCCAGAATTCCCGTCAGCAGACCACTGACCATCATTCCCACGTTGCGTGCCTTATTCTGCGGCAGTGAGAACTGTGCAGCAATCGGAATAAAAATCTGCGGCATAACTGAACAAACTCCTGTCACTAACGAAGCTAGCAGTATATAGGACACATCTACAGACATAGCAATGCTACAAGTTGCTATCGACAACAAGAAAAAATTAATAACAATAATATTCTTTCGCTTGTACAAATCCCCCAAGGGGATGATAAACAACAGTCCCAGTGCATACCCCATCTGGGTGGTCATAGGTATCAGGTTGGCCGTAAACTCAGAGATACCCAAATCCTCACTGATACGATTCAGCAACGGCTGATTATAATACAAATTAGCCACAGAGAGTCCTGATATAATGGCCAACATCCATAATAAAGAAGCCGGAATCCCTTTATTTTCTTCTAACCTTTGTTTCATATGCTATTTCTTACTTTCTTCTCCGCAAAAATACGCAAAAAAACAAAAGGCCATAAATAGTCTGTCACAAAGCAAAATAAAAACAAATTCAGGATTCATACAATAACCTTGTTTAATCCACTTCCTTTCAACTCATAAGTTACAAATATATTACGTACATTTGCTACAATGCAAGTCGCACAAAATCAGCTTCAAATATTCCACAGAGGAAACAAATTCACTTCTATCGAAAAATAAAAGAGTTAATTATTTACAGCCTAGTTTGTTAAATCGTCTACTCACCAATTATCCGCTAAAAAGATTTTTTAACTTTGCAACAGAAAAAGAGGAATAATACAAAAAGATTCAACGAACTTAACTACAAAGAATTAAGCAAACAAAAGTGCTAAAATAGATTTACAATTTATTTAATCAAAAATTTATGGTACATCATTCCAAATTCCTGTATTCCGCATTAGTCGTTTCGGCTATGACTGTCGGCGCAAATGCTCAGGTAACCACTTCTGCTATCAGCGGAAAAGTTTTAGATGAAACCAAAGCCCCGGTTATCGGTGCTACAGTGGTAGCTATCCACGAACCGTCAGGTACTCTCTACGGTGCAGTAACAAACGTAGACGGACGTTACACCATCCAAGGTATGCGTACAGGTGGTCCCTACAAAATTGAAGTTTCATACGTAGGTTACAACAAGACTGCATTTACAGGCATTTCACTCGAACTGGGTAACACACTCAGCCTGAATGCTGAAATGAAACCAAGTTCAGAATTGTTAGATGAAGTCGTAGTAGTAGCCGATGCAAAAGCGAATGCCGGAGCTGCACACAACTTCTCTACACAGAAAATCGAAAATACTCCGACAGTCGACCGTAACGTATACGACATCGTGAAGAACATGCCGATGGCCATGACTTCAAAGAATGGAGGTATCACATTCGCCGGTTCAAACAACCGTTACAACAGTTTCCAGATTGACGGTACGGTAAGTAACGACGTATTCGGTTTGTCTGCATCAGGCACCAACGGGGGACAGACTGGTGCTAACCCGATTTCCATGGATGCCATCCAGGAAATTCAGGTAGTCGTTGCTCCTTTCGACGTACGCCAGAGCGGATTTACCGGAGGTGGTATTAATGCCATTACCAAGCAGGGTACTAACACCACTCATGGTTCGGCTTACACTTACTTCAACAACCACAACATGTATGGTAAATACAGTGCCGTACGCGATTACGAAAAATCTCCGCTCACTCAGCAGTACACTCGTACTTATGGTGGAACATTGGGCGGTGCCATCGTAAAAGACAAATTGTTCTACTTCGTAAGTGCAGAAGCAAAGAAAGAATCTTATCCTTCAAGCATTTATCCGGGATATACAACCTCTTATCTTACCTCTGAACAGGCTAAGCAAATTGCAAATGCATACTACGATATGACAGGCTTCAAAGAAGGATATTCACAACGTAATATTGATAACAAATCATTCGGATTACTGGCTCGTATTGACTGGAACATCAACCAGAACCATAAGCTGGCATTACGCTATCAGCACAACAACTCATACGATGACAACTATGGAGTCGGTTCAACCAGCTACATGTTTGAAAACAGCGGTTACCGCATGAATAACAAAACAAATTCAATCGTAACAGAATTGACTTCTCACCTGGGACAGAATTTGTACAATGAGTTTCGTGCTTCTGCCAGCTTTATCCGCGACCATCGTGATGTAGCTTATCAGGGGCCAACTGTACAGATCAGCAATATTCCAGCACCGGACGGAACAAACATCACTGCCAACATCGGTACGGAATATTCTTCTGGAGCCAATTACTTGGATCAGGACATCTACACTTTTGAAGATAACTTGTCATGGTACCTTGGAAATCATACACTGACCTTTGGTACTCACAATGAAATCTATAAGATGACAAACCTCTTCATCCAGGCTTCTAACGGTTCATGGTATTATAATTCATTGGAAGATTTCATTGCTGACCGCCCTTATAAATACACCTATAAATATACAGATCCAACTCTGACAGGTGGTGATACTAAGTGGGCACCTGCTATGAAGTCTGGTCAGTTCGGATTCTATGCACAAGACAAATGGGATGTCAACAACAACTTCAATCTGACATACGGATTACGTATCGACATTCCTGTCATCTTCAATAATCCGACTACAAACGATGCATTCAACCAATTTGCTGAATCACAGAACTTGAACGCACGTGTAGGTCAGAATCCAAGTGCAAAAGTCTTGTTCTCACCGCGTGTAGGTTTCCGCTGGTACACTAACGATTCACATAATACATTGCTCCGCGGTGGTATCGGTATCTTCACAGGACGTGTACCGTTTGTATGGTTGTCTAATGCATTCAATAACACTGGTATGGAAAGCAAAGGAACCACTATCACTCCAGAAGATGCAGATGGAAACTACACTTACGACGCACCAAAACTGGGAGAATATGCAGACGATCCGCTGGGAGCAGCCAATTCACAAAGCGGTGCTTCTGCAAAACCAGACATTGTAACTGTAGACAAAAACTTCAAATACCCGCAAGTATTCCGTGCCAACTTAGCATTGGAACAGATGTTGCCGGGTGACGTGAAGATGACGTTGGAAGGTATCTACTCAAAGACCATGAACAATGTGTTCTTTGAAAATCTGGCACTGACTCAGAGTGGCAACAAAGTATATGCTGTAGCAGGAAATGAAGCATCTGCAGCTCCTTACTACCAATTCAACTCTGGTAACTATTATAGTATTATCAATCTGAAGAATACGAATAAGGGATACACATATGCTTTATCTGCTTTGTTGGAAAAACGCTTCAACTTCGGTCTAGACTTGTCTGCATCATATACTTTCGGACATGCAAAATCTGTAAACGATGGAACAAGTTCTGTAGCTTATTCTAACTGGAAATACAACTACTCTGTAGACACCAACTCTGGAAATGAACTTGGTTTCTCGAAATTCGATATACCTCACCGTGTAATGGTTCAGGCTTCTTACAACAGTCCGAAATATTGGAACGGCTGGACAAGTACCACTATCTCTGTAATTTACAACGGATTCTCAGGAAGTCGCTACAGCTTAACGATGAATGAAAAATCAGATTACAACGGTGATAAATGGTCTGGAAACTCATTATTATATATCCCGACAGACGAAGAACTCAGCAAGATGAATTTTGTAAACATTACCGATAAACAAGGAAATGTTACAATGAGTGCAGAGGAAAGTCGTGAAGCATTCAAACAATGGATTGAAAACGATAGCTATGCCAAAAACCATAGAGGTCAATATGCTGAACGTAACTCAAACCTGAGCGATTGGGAGCATGAAATCGATTTGCACTTGGCACAAACTATCTACAACGTGCAAGGAGTTGGGAAACTAGAATTTACATTCGATATCATCAACTTCGCTAATATGTTGAACAAGAAATGGGGAGCAAGCTATAGTTCAGCTTATAACTTATCACCGCTGACTATGACAGGACTTTCTACCGATGCAGATGGCAATAAAATCGCATCTTTCTCTTACAACAAAGCTGAAATCCAGAAGAGCGACATCAGCTCACGCTGGCACTGCCAGGTGGGTGTAAGACTGACTTTCTAATGAAAGACTAACCTTTACATAAAAAGGTGTATTGCCCACGAAAGAACGGCAATACACCTTTCTTTTTATCACCCTCAAACAAGAACCATGTTTATGAAAAAACTTATCTCGCTGTGTATGATGTGGTGCATCTGCCTCTCTATCTGGGCAGGAAAGCACTACACCGTCATTGTATCCCTCGACGGATTCCGCTGGGACTACCCGCGGATGTACAACACGCCGTTTTTTGACCGTATGGCTCGTGAAGGCGTAAAGGCCACCATGATTCCATCATTCCCTTCGAAAACTTTCCCAAACCACTATACCATTGCTACGGGACTGGTGCCCGACCACCACGGTATCGTAGCCAATACGTTCTGGGACCCGCAGCGCCAGGAGCTTTACAAGATGAACAACCTGAAAACCCGCAACGATGCGTCTTATTATGGCGGAGAACCTATCTGGATTACCGCACAGAAGCAGGGTATCAAGACGGGAAACATCTACTGGGTAGGCTCCGACATTGCCGTAAAAGGACAGCACCCCACCTACTATCACGTGTACGACCAGAAACCCCGGCTCACCCAGACGGAGCGTGTGGCAGAGGCACTGAGAATGCTGAAACTGCCGGAAGAAGAACGCCCCCAGCTGGTTATGATTTATTTCGAGGATTCAGATACCTACGGACACACTTATAGCCCGCACAGCAAGGAAACACGCCGCTGCGTGGAAGAGCTGGATGCCCTCATGAAATACTTATGGGAAGGACTTCAAAGCTTGCCTTTCGGAAAGGACATCAACCTGATTGTAACGTCCGACCACGGAATGGCGACTGTCAGCGCAGACCGCTTTGTACCTATCAAACACCTGCTGAACGAAAAATGGTACACCCTGATTGACGGTAACCTGCCGGCTCAGATTTATACGAAGCCAGAATACCGCGACTCTGTGTACCAGGCACTACAGGGACTGAATCACGTACGGGTATGGAAGAAAGAAGAGATTCCTGCCTACTTGAACTATGGAAGCAATCCGCGTGTGGGTGACATCATCGTACTGCCTGATTTAGGCTGGCTGGTGGAAGAAGGTAACAAGACACTTCCGGGAGCCCATGGATTCGACCCGACTTACGATGATATGCAGGTGATGTTCCGGGCGTGGGGACCGGATTTCAAGAAGGGATACGAGGCGCCGAAGTTCCGGAATGTATCAATTTATTCCTTGCTGGCCCGCCTGCTCCACATCACTCCAGAGAAAACGGACGGAAGTCTGGAGGAAGTTGAAAACATGCTGGTTCAGTGATGCTTACAGAACCATCTCAAAATGCAAGTGCATTTCAAATAAAACACAAGTGCGTTTGAGCCAAAACACCTTTGCGTTTCAAGTAAAACGCAAGGACGTTTAAATCGAGTAGGAGGAAAACGAAGTAGTTTTCTTCCTACTTTCGTTTTCCGACCTCTCACACCACCACGCATGCGGTTCCGCACGTGGCGGTTCTTTATTTGGGATACCATTTGAGATACTCGTCATAGAGGGTTGGATA
>NZ_DBEXBB010000113.1:0-7886 GCF_048170425.1 Phocaeicola sp. | reverse complement strand
ACGAAAGCAATGAAAAGAATGCAACTCACCGGAATCGCACTGCTTTTAATGATAGGCATTCCAGTCATTTCAATGGCACAAGACAAAGTAGAAGCTAACATTGGAGCCGATCTTGTAAGCGGATACATCTGGCGTGGACAGGATTTAGGAAATGTGAGCATCCAACCCTCTGCTTCCGTATCCTACAAAGGTTTCTCCCTTTCAGGCTGGGGTTCTGTGGGACTGGATAAAGAAGACACCAAGGAATTCGACCTTACTTTAGGATACAGTACGGGAGGATTCAGCGTATCTGTCACTGATTATTGGTTTGACGGCGGTCCTGAGTATTTTCACTATGGTGCCCACAACACTTCACACGTGTTCGAAGCACAAGTAGGTTACGATTTCGGTCCCTTAGCCGTGAACTGGTATACAAACTTTGCAGGAGCTGATGGCGTAAGAGCAAACGGTGACCGTGCTTATTCTTCCTACTTCAGCATCGCAGCCCCCTTCAAATTAGGTGGTCTGGACTGGTCGGCAGAAATAGGTGCTACCCCATGGGAAACCAGTTTCTACAACAATGGGGCAAGTGGATTTGAAGTTTCAAATATATGCCTCGGAGCCAGCAAGGAAATCAAAATCACAGATTCCTACTCTCTGCCTATATTTGCCCAGGCTATTTGGAATCCGGCCACAGAAGGAGCTTACTTTGTGTTTGGCATAAGTTTCTGACAAAAATATACTACAATACAAATACAGCATCAATAGAATTAGTGATTTCAAGAGGCAAAAAAGATTACACAGGATAACAAACAATACAAAATACAAATACAATTTATTATGAAAAAGATTGAAGCAATCATCCGTAGAACCAAATTCGAAGAAGTAAAGGAGGCATTATTGGCCGCCGACATCGAATGGTTCTCCTACTATGAAGTAAGAGGTGTCGGAAAAACCCGCGAAGGTCGTATTTATCGTGGGGTAGTATATGATACCAGTACCATCGAACGAATCCTGATTTCCATCGTAGTGAGGGAAAAGAATGTGGAAAAGACCGTACAGGCCATCATGAAAGCCGCTTATACCGGTGAGATAGGTGACGGACGCATTTTCATCATCCCCGTAGAAGACTCCATCCGTATCCGTACAGGCGAACGTGGCGATATTTCGCTTTATAATGCGGAACAGGAAAAATAACCACGGAAAATCAACTCAGGTATTAATTCTTAATAGGTAAAAATTATGAAACGACTTACAGAAGGTGTGCACACTGCAGCATACCGCAAAATCCTCATACCCTTATTCTTACTTCTGTTTCCATTGATCACAACAGCGCAGATCTCTGTACCTGAAGAGGTTAGCAACGCTGACAAGATAGCGGAATTATCTACCGGACTTAACACCGTATGGATGTTACTGGCTGCCATGCTGGTATTTTTCATGCAGCCGGGCTTTGCTCTGGTTGAAGCCGGATTTACCCGCAGCAAGAACACAGCCAACATCCTAATGAAAAACCTGGTAGACTTTATGGTAGGTTCCATTCTGTTCTGGTTTATCGGTTTCGGACTGATGTTCGGTGTAGGAAATGTATTCGGTACTCCACACCTCTTTGACCTGGATGCCATGGACAATATCATTCAGAACGGATTACCTATTGAAGGTTTCCTAATCTTCCAGACCGTATTCTGTGCCACTTCCGCCACCATTGTGTCAGGTGCCATGGCCGAACGTACCAAATTCTCCATGTATCTGGCTTACACAATAGCCATCAGCGTATTAATCTATCCGGTTTCCGGTCACTGGACCTGGGGAGGAGGATGGCTTTCAAACGCAGATCCGGATTCATTTATGATGTCTGTGTTCGGTTATACATTCCATGACTTTGCCGGTTCAACTGTGGTTCACTCTGTAGGTGGATGGATTGCACTAGTCGGCGCCGCCATTCTTGGTCCGCGTTTGGGCAAATACGGAAAGGACGGAAAATCAAAAGCTATCCCCGGTCACAACCTGACACTGGCCTGTCTGGGTGTATTCATCCTTTGGTTCGGATGGTTCGGTTTCAACCCAGGTTCACAGCTTGCTGCAGCCGGATACGGTGACCAGACAGCCATCTCACACGTATTCCTTACCACCAACCTGGCAGCTTGTACCGGAGGATTCCTTGCCTTGCTTGTAAGCTGGATTAAATATGGTAAACCGTCACTCTCTCTCACACTCAATGGTATCCTTGCCGGACTCGTCGGTGTAACAGCCGGATGCGACCTGGTATCACCAATGGGAGCCGCTCTTATCGGAGCTATCTGCGGAACCGTCATGATTTTCGCTGTAGAATTCATCGAACACCGTCTGAAAATTGACGACCCTGTAGGTGCCTCTTCCGTACACGGTGTATGCGGTAGCCTCGGAACCATTCTTACCGGTCTGTTTGCCGTAGAAGGCGGCACATTCTACGGAGGCGGCTTCGGATTCCTCGGTGCACAGATTTTTGGTGTAATCATCGTCGGCGGATGGGCCGCATTGATGGGATACATCATCTTCAAAGTCCTCGACAAAGTTCACGGCCTGCGTGTTTCTGCCAGAATCGAAGAAGAAGGATTGGACGTTTACGAACATGGAGAATCTGCCTACAACCATTAAACATAGCACATTCACTACTAACTATTAAATAACCAATAAAAATTTATAGTCACATGTCAACATTAAGATTCAGAGTAGTAGAAAAGGCCTTCCAGGCTAAACCCATGGAAGTACCTGCCCCTGACAAAAGACCGGGAGAATACTTCGGTAAATATGTATTCAACAGAGAAAAAATGTTTAAATACCTGCCTTCTACGGTATTTGCACGATTGATTGATGCCATGGACAATGGCGCAGCTCTTGACCGCCAGATAGCCGATGCCGTAGCCGAAGGTATGAAACGATGGGCCAGCGAACTGGGGGCTACCCATTATACTCACTGGTTCCAGCCACTGACAGAAGGAACAGCCGAGAAACACGATGCATTCGTAGAACACGACGGGAAAGGTGGCATGATGGAAGAGTTCTCCGGAAAGCTCCTTGTACAGCAGGAACCGGATGCTTCTTCTTTCCCGAACGGCGGAATCCGTAACACCTTCGAGGCTCGTGGATACAGCGCATGGGATCCTTCATCGCCTGTGTTCGTAGTAGACGACACCTTGTGCATTCCGACCATCTTTATCGCTTATACCGGTGAATCACTCGACTACAAGGCTCCGCTTCTGAAAGCCCTCCGTGCAGTCAACAAAGCGGCAGTAGACGTTTGCCACTATTTCGACCCGAATGTGAAAAAAGTGATGGCTTACTTAGGATGGGAACAGGAATACTTCCTGGTAGACGAAGGTTTGTATGCCGCACGTCCGGACCTGTTGCTGACAGGACGTACGCTGATGGGACACGAAGCCTCCAAGAACCAGCAACTGGAAGACCATTACTTCGGTGCTATCCCTACCCGTGTGGCAGCTTTCATGAAAGACCTTGAAATCCAGGCACTCGAATTAGGAATTCCAGTGAAGACACGGCATAATGAGGTAGCCCCCAACCAGTTTGAATTGGCTCCGATTTTCGAAGAATGTAACCTGGCCGTAGACCATAACATGCTCATCATGTCATTGATGCGGAAAGTTGCCCGCACACACGGATTCCGTGTACTGCTGCACGAAAAACCGTTCAAGGGTGTCAACGGTTCCGGTAAGCACAACAACTGGTCGCTCGGGACGGATACCGGCACACTGCTGATGGCTCCGGGAAAGACTCCGGAAGAGAACCTGCGTTTCATTACATTCATCGTAAACACCCTGATGGCTGTGTACCGCCACAACGGATTGCTGAAAGCTTCCATCATGAGTGCAACCAACGCACACCGTCTGGGAGCCAACGAAGCACCTCCCGCCATCATCTCTTCCTTCTTAGGCAGCCAGTTGAGCAAAGTGCTTGACCACATGGAAGACAGTTCAACCGACGAACTGATTGCCTTAGGAGGTAAACACGGTATGAAACTCGACATTCCGCAGATTCCGGAACTGTTGATTGACAATACCGACCGTAACCGTACTTCACCGTTCGCCTTCACCGGCAACCGCTTTGAATTCCGCGCTGTAGGTTCTGAAGCTAACTGCGCCAGCGCCATGATTGCCCTGAACACAGCCGTAGCTGAACAGCTTACCGAATTCAAGAAAGAAGTGGACGAACTGATAGAGAAAGGTGAACCGAAAATTTCAGCTATCATTCAGGTGATCCGTAAATACATCAAGATTAGCAAACCCATCCGCTTCGACGGCAACGGATACAGCGACGAATGGAAAGAAGAAGCTGCACGCCGTGGTCTGGACTGCGAAACCAGCTGCCCGGTCATCTTCGACCAGTATCTGACAGAAGACAGTGTACGCATGTTCGAATCTGCCGGCGTCATGACCCGCAAGGAACTAGAAGCACGCAACGAAGTAAAATGGGAAACCTATACCAAGAAAATCCAGATTGAAGCCCGCGTTTTGGGCGACCTGGTAATGAACCACGTAGTTCCGGTAGCCATTGAATACCAGAGTAAACTGATTGACAATGTATACAAGATGAAGCAAATCTTCCCTGCAGAAGAGGCCGAAAAGCTGTCTGCTGAAAACATGGCCATCATCCGTAAGATTGCAGAACACACTTCTTACATCAAGGAACATGTAGATACCATGGTAGAAGCCCGAAAAGTAGCCAACAAGATTGTAGACGAACGTGCTAAAGCTATCGAATATCATGATAAAATAGCTCCGATGCTGGAACAGATTCGTTACCACATTGACAAGCTGGAACTGATTGTGGATGATCAGATGTGGACATTACCCAAATACAGAGAACTGCTGTTCATCAGATAATCCATCCCCTAAAGGATTATCTCTTATTTCTTATTGGTTGTTTGAGAAAGAGGCCGCGACCGTGAAGGTCGTGGCCTCTGCGTTTCCTTTTGGATCGTTGCCCGAAAAGCCTTGTCTTTCCTAATCATAGCCGGGCAGTCCTTTTGAGTTAAGAAACTCAAAATTTAATTTATTCAGTTGATTAATTCGGCTTTCTTTCCTTCCTTTAGAAATCTTTTTTATGAGTACACTATTCAGTTAACCGATGGTGTGCTTTTCTATTGGTATTTACAAAATTTGGAATGTAATTATGAGTAAACTGTACAAACCCGGCAGTTTAAAAGAACTGAAGGAGTTAGTGAACAATGAGACCGTTTGCCTCGGTGACATCGATACTTCTCTGATAACGGATATGAGTTGGCTGTTCTGCGATTCAACACGCACAAACTTTGACGGGCTTGAAACGTGGGACACATCTAACGTCACTACGATGGAACGCTTGTTTCACAGAGTGAAACATTTCAACCATCCCATAGGGAATTGGAATGTTTCGGCCGTAACGAACATGGAGTGCATATTTTGTGGATGCAGCGACTTTAATCAGCCTTTAGGGGATTGGGACGTTTCGTCCGTAACGAATATGGAGTCGATGTTCGGCGGCTGCGTCAAATTTAATCAGCCGCTTAACGATTGGGACGTCTCAAAGGTCCAGAAAATTTCGTGTATGTTCTGTGAAGCCGAGAAGTTTAACCAGCCGCTCGACAAATGGGATACGTCGGAAGTCCGTGAAATGGCGTGGACCTTCGCTGGTTGCATCAAGTTTAATCAGAATATCGGCATGTGGGATACGTCGAAGGTCACAAGGATGGAAGGGATGTTCGAGGGGGCGGTACGCTTCAACCAGCCGCTGAACGATTGGGACGTCTCGAACGTGCGGTATATGTTACGCATGTTCGACGGTGCGAAAAGCTTCAATCAGCCGCTCGACCGCTGGAACGTGAGCCGTGTTGAAGACGCCGAAAGGATGTTCAAAAACGCGCGCAGCTTCAGCCAGCCGCTCGATACGTGGCTGATACCACGATTCTGCGACATAAGCAACATATTCCTGTACGCTCCAAACTTCACCGACGTCAAGACGTTGACACTTTGCTTCCACCTTGCTACAAAGAAGAACTGCCGCGCAAGGCTGAAAGAAAAGCTGGACAAGCTCCACCCGGCAGAGGTGTACGCGGAACTCTCACGCTACGGCAGTGAACACACTACGGAATATATGCGCGAACTTGAAACGACCCATCCGGAGCTGATAGGTTCCGTCCGCACCAATGTGGGAGACGTGAAGCACAAGCCCCGCTCCAAACGCGAGCTTATAGAACTCTTGGATATGGGCGCAAAATTGCCGCTCGCCAATATAGATACGTCTCTGATAACAGACATGGAAGGCCTCTTTCGAAAGTCTAAACGCAGTAACTTTGCCGGTATCGAGACGTGGGATACGTCAAATGTCGTAACGATGAAGCATATGTTTGCCGGCGCAATCTACTTCAACCACGACATAAGTGGATGGGATGTCTCCAACGTGCGTGATATGTCCCACATGTTCGAAGGTGCTCACAGATTTAACAAGCCGCTTGAAGCCTGGGACGTGAGCAGCGTAACAGACATGAACTATATGTTCTCCAACGCAGAGCGCTTCAACCAGCCGCTCGACGGCTGGAACGTCTCAAACGTCCGGAACATGCGGTGTATGTTCTATTACGCTCTCTCCTTCAATCAGAATCTAAACTCTTGGAATGTCTCAAAAGTTACCGACATGGGCGATATGTTCCGCTTCGCCTCTAGTTTCAACCAGAATATAGCGTTGTGGGACGTCTCAAGCGTTACCGACATGGACGGTATGTTCTACATAGCGGAGCGCTTCAACCAGCCTATCGGCGCATGGAACGTTTCCTCCGTCACGAATATGAAACAGATGTTCTGGAGGGCCGCGGCGTTTAATCAGCCGCTTGAAAAGTGGAATGTCTCGAACGTGCAAAACATGCGCGAGATGTTCTGCGAAGTGTCGAGCTTCAACCAGCCGCTGAACGATTGGGATGTTTCAAACGTGCAGGATATGCGCGAGATGTTCTCCAAAGCGTCGAGCTTCAACCAGCCGCTGAACGATTGGAATGTCTCGAACGTGCAGAATATGTACTGTATGTTCAACGAGGCGAAAAGTTTTAATCAGCCACTCGACAAATGGGACATCTCAAATGTCAAAGATATGGCCTATATGTTCTGTGAAGCTACCTCGTTCCGTCAGCCGATAACGGCATGGCGGCTGTGCGGACAATCTACGAAAGGGATGTTCCTCAGACTGCCGGACTATTGTGACATGGAGTCGCGCGTCATGTGTCTCACCCCTCATAATGATGAAGCGATGAAATACGACCTGGAAGATATGATTAACCTATTCGGAGAAAAAACTGTTCAAGACGTGTTGCGACTTTACGGTGAGAAATACGGTCTTAAGGAGGATTAGATGAAATCCAATCTGTCAACACTTTCCGACAAGGATTCCATGTAATCTGAAAGCAATTCCTGACTTCATCATATAAAACATTAATTTTACAATACGTTGATAAATAGTTTTCCGACTTCGCATCACTCTAAAAGGGTGACGCGAAGTCATGGAACTCAAACTTTTAATAGTTCTTGCTTTTGAGATAGATAACAGCAAGTAATCCAAGTAATATCACATATAAATATTCTGCAGTCCAATATACGGAAAGGGAAGTACTGAAACAGCTTATTGACCATAAATAAATCTGATAGGCTATAATGGTTACAATCTGAAATATAAAAGTGATATGCGTAGCACCGGTTCCGATTACAGCATTCATATATACATAACCAGGTAAGGCAAAAGCGTAATTCAACAGGGCTACTATAAACGGTAGACGAGCCATCTGCATTAAATTCTCATTCCCCGAATAAATATTGAAAATATAATTGGAGCAAATGATACAAAGAACAATAAGGGGGAAGCCTATAGCATATCCTAAACAAATA
>NZ_DBEXBB010000112.1:0-2659 GCF_048170425.1 Phocaeicola sp. | reverse complement strand
TACTTTTGTAATCAACAAACAAAGCCATTTCCATTTGTATATGAAGGACCGGATTCTAAAAGTCATGCAAAAAGAGGGTTTGTCGAATGCCGAATTCGCCGAAAAGATAGGTATCTCCACCTCTTCACTGTCGCACATCTTCAGCGGGCGAAACAAACCCAGCCTGGAAGTCGTCATGCGCATCCATAAGGCATGTCCGTACATCAACATCAACTGGCTGCTCTACGGTGAAGGCGAAATGGAAGAAAGCGCTCCTGCCATAACAGGCATGGACCTGTTCTCACAACCGCTCGAGAATCCGAAAAACCCGGCCGAAGAGCCGGCACACTCCGATTTTCGCAAGGAAAACGAGGTTCCCACCGTAGTTTATCCCCCCAAAGAGATTATCAGAGAGGAAGTTAAGTACATCGAAAAGCCACATCCGAAGATTACCGAAATACGTATTTTCTTCGACAACGGCACCTACGAGGTGTTCAAACCCGAAAAATAAAGACTCCTGAGCGGTAAAAGCTGCTGCCCGCGGTTGGGCATATAAAAGGTAAATTCGTATCTTTGCGTGAAAGAAACGAATTTACCTTTTTTATATGAAGAAATACATCTTAGATTTGACAGTCACCGAGAACGCTCGCCTGCATGCGAACTACGTTCTCATCAAGCTGACGCAAGAGGCTCCCTTGCCCGAAATGCTTCCGGGACAGTTTGCCGAAATCCGGGTGGACGGTTCGCCGACTACCTTCCTGCGTCGCCCCATTTCCATCAACTACGTAGATAGAGAGAAAAACGAAGTATGGTTCCTCGTCCAGCTCGTGGGCGACGGTACCCGTAAACTGGCCACCGTACAGAAAGGCGATACGGTAAACGTAGTGCTCCCTCTGGGCAACGGCTTCACCATGCCGATTTCTGCTGACACCAAGGTGCTGCTCGTGGGCGGCGGTGTAGGTACAGCCCCCATGCTCTATTTAGGTGAAGCGCTCCTGAAGCAGGGATGCAAACCCACCTTCCTGCTGGGTGCCCGCTCGAAGAACGACCTGCTCCAACTGGAACAGTTTGAAGCCCTCGGCGACGTGTACACCACCACCGAAGACGGGAGCATGGGCGAAAAGGGATACGTCACCATGCACAGCGTCCTGAAAGCACAAAAGTTTGACATGATTTACACCTGCGGCCCGAAACCCATGATGATGGCAGTGGCCAAGTATGCCAAGGCAGAAGGCATCGAATGCGAGGTGTCACTGGAAAACACCATGGCCTGCGGCGTCGGAGCCTGCCTCTGCTGCGTGGAAAAGACAGACGAGGGACATGTGTGCGTATGTAAAGAAGGTCCGGTATTTAATATAAAGAAACTATTATGGCAGATTTAAGCGTAAACATCGGTAAATTGAACTTGTCGAACCCGGTCATGACCGCATCGGGTACATTCGGATATGGACTGGAGTTTCAGGACTTCGTGGATCTGGAGAAAATCGGAGGCATCATCGTGAAGGGAACCACGCTTCACCATCGTGAAGGAAACCCTTACCCGCGTATGGCCGAAACACCCATGGGTATGCTCAATGCCGTGGGTTTGCAGAACAAAGGCGTGCATTATTTCGTGGACCACATCTATCCGCAGATTAAGGACATCCGTACGAACATGATTGTAAACGTGTCCGGCTCACAGGTGGAAGACTATGCGGAGACGGCTTCCATCATCAACGAACTGGAAAACATCCCGGCCATCGAGCTGAACATTTCCTGCCCGAACGTGAAGCAGGGAGGTATGGCTTTCGGTGTGACGGCTCACGGAGCTGCCGAAGTGGTGAGTGCCGTGCGTAAAGTCTACAAGAAGACACTGATTGTAAAACTGTCGCCCAACGTGACAGACATCACCGAGATTGCCCGTGCCGCAGAAGGTGCCGGAGCCGACAGCGTGTCGCTCATCAACACCCTGCTGGGTATGGCCATCGATGCAGAAAAGCGTCGTCCCATCCTGTCGACCGTGACCGGAGGTATGAGTGGTGCTGCCGTGAAACCCATCGCCCTGCGCATGGTATGGCAGGTAGCTAAAGCCGTAAACATTCCGGTAGTAGGTCTGGGGGGTATCATGAACTGGAAGGATGCCGTGGAATTCCTGCTGGCAGGTGCTACTGCCATCCAGATTGGTACAGCC
Organism: Phocaeicola sp.; assembly: GCF_048170425.1. Taxonomy (GTDB): domain Bacteria; phylum Bacteroidota; class Bacteroidia; order Bacteroidales; family Bacteroidaceae; genus Phocaeicola. The sequence continues at coordinate 510 of NZ_DBEXBB010000112.1, read as the reverse complement.
AACTTCATCGATCCGGCCATCACCGTGAAAGTGGCCGAGGGCATCAACGACTATCTGGACCGTCACGGATACAGTTCCGTACGCGACATCATCGGTGCACTGGAAGTCTGAAAACAAGGCTTTTCAAGGCCCGAAAAACAGGCATAAAAAACGTCCTTGCGTTCATCTCAAAACGCAAGGGCGTTTTCTTTTAAACGCAAGTGCGTTTTACCTAAAACGTAAAGGCGTTTTAAATGAAACGCACTTGTATAGTAAATGTTGGTGGTATCCCTAAAAGAGATTTTATACTTCTTGATATTAAAAATGATTTGAAGTACTTTCCATGACCTTCTTTTTTCGCTATTTTTGTAGAGTAAAACGGGATAGTTATAAATCGAGTAGGAGGAAAACGAAGTAGTTTTCTTCCTACTTTCGTTTTCCGACCTCTCACACCACCACGCATGCGGTTCCGCACGTGGCGGTTCTTTATTTGGGATACCATTTGAGATACTCGTCATAGAGGGTTGGATA
>NZ_DBEXBB010000111.1:0-6797 GCF_048170425.1 Phocaeicola sp. | reverse complement strand
TTTTTTGTTATTTATTCTCTTGGCTTTTGTTCCGGTATTCTGTAGGGGTCATTCCCAGATACCTTTTTACGTACTGTGCAAAAAAAGACACATTGGGAAATTCAAAGTCAACCGCAATTTCTTTGATGCTTTTGTTCGCATACTTCAGTTCAAGAATAATATGTTCAATGGCATTCTCGTGGATGAGCGTCAATGCATTTTTTCCGCTGATTTGCTTGACGATGCGCGACAGATACTTCGGCGAGTAACAGAATAGGTCGGCATAATAAGTCAGTGTGCGGTGTTTACCGTTGTCGGCTGTCAGAGCTTCCATGAATTGCTTGAAGATGAAGTCGGGCTGTTTGACTGGAGTGTGGTATCCTTGCTTTTCCTTTTCAATGGATTTGCGTGTGGTTTCGGCCACCATCTCGCCATAAAAAGCTGAAGCAATGTGCAGCAGGATTTCTTTCTGGTATTTGTCGGGCGGAGTCTGTATCTTGCCCTCTATCAGTTTCAGGTACTGGTGAAACGCTTCGTCCCGGTTTTCTCCAAAATGCTTGATGGGGTTTTCCTGTATGTAACATACCGACTTCCAGCTGTATTTCTGGGTCTGGGTCAGTCGCTGGATGAAGCGGTTGGAAAAACAGAATACTTTTACTTTATGGTTGGGACTGGCCATTACCTGACCTATAATCGTGTTGGGCAGACTGACCAGCAGGTCATTGGCCTGTAGGTGTCGGGGCACATTGTTTAATTCTAATTTTACTTCTCCTTCCTCACAATAGAGCATCAGAAAAATCTCCAGTTTGACATTCCTGTTTTCCTGAAACACATTTTCCAGGCGTTCAGTCAGAAACATGTAGTCGTCAATATAGCTTTGGGCATCGCAATGCGACTGAAGCATTTCCATGTGAATCTGTCTAATAATCTCTTCCATAATTCTTTTTTGCAAAGATGAAGATTTTTGGTCAAGATGCTATGTCTTATTTTCTCTCAAGTATGTCTTATTTTCCATATTTCATGAATTGGACAGAGGGATGGAGAAAATTGAACATTCCTGTGCGAAAATTTGTTCCTCTCCTTTTTTTCGTGCTTGCTACTTTTGTGCGAACAAAAAAAGAAACAAATATGACGAAAAAGAGTGGAAAATTAAACGTATGGCTGATGTTGCTGATTGGCTGTGCAGTGGAGATAACTTCCTGTAAGACGGAAACCAAAGAAAGCACGCAGAAAGGCTATAACCTTGTAACACTTACCGCAGATACGGATAAGGAAATCATGACTTCGTATTCTGCTTCCATTGAAGGTAGGCAGGATATTGACATTTATCCCCAGGTGTCAGGGTATATTGAAAAATTGAATGTGTCCGAAGGAGATGTGGTACGGCAGGGAGAAGTCTTGTTTGTGATTGACCAGGTTCCTTATAAGGCGGCTTTGGAAACGGCAGTTGCCAATGTGGAAGTGGCGAAAGCCAGTCTGGCTACCGCCGAACTTACGTATAAAAGTACAAAGGAACTGTATGCCAAGAAGGTGGTTTCCAGCTTCAACTTGCAGACCACTGAAAATGAGTATCTGACCGCCAAGGCACAACTGGCACAGGCTGAGGCGCAGGAGGTGAATGCACGGAATGACCTTTCTTATACGGAAGTAAAAAGCCCCAGCAACGGGGTGATTGGCATGTTGCCTTACCGGGTAGGGGCACTGGTCAGTTCCAATATGTCGCAACCGCTGACTACTGTTTCAGACAATGCCACCATGTATGTCTATTTCTCGATGACCGAAAATCAGCTTTTGGCTTTGGCACGTCAATACGGTACGATTGACAAGGCGGTAGAAAATATGCCGGCCATTCAGCTTCAGCTGAACGATGGCTCTGTGTACGAAGAAAAAGGAAAGATAGAGTCTATCAGTGGCGTGATTGACAAGGAGACGGGTACGGTAGGTGTGCGTGCGGTATTTCCGAATGCTTCCCGTCTGTTGCACAGTGGGGCATCGGGCAACGTGCTGATTCCAAGTGTCTATAAGAAATGTATCGTGATTCCGCAGGGAGCTACCATACAGTTGCAGGATAAGATTTTAGCCTATAAGGTAGTAGACGGGAAAGCGGTATCTACTCTGATAAAAGTAGCTCCGGTCAATGACGGGAAAGAATACATTGTGCTGGATGGCCTGAAAGCCGGAGATGAGATTGTGGCCGATGGAGCCGGAATGATTCGTGAAGGAACGCAAGTAAAATAACAGACGATTATGAAAGGAAATATATTCATTAAGCGGCCGGTGATGGCCCTCTCCATATCGGTCTTGATTCTGATAGTGGGATTTATATCACTTTATACACTTCCTGTGGAACAATATCCTGACATTGCTCTGCCTACCGTGCGTGTGGAAGCCACTTATACCGGTGCCAATGCCGATGCGGTGATGAACAGTGTAATCATGCCGCTGGAAGAAAGTATCAACGGGGTAGAAAACATGATATACATTACCTCTACGGCTACCAATGCGGGTACAGCCGAAATCCTGGTATATTTCAAGCAGGGTACCGACCCGGATATGGCGGCGGTGAATGTGTAGAACCGTGTGTCTGCCGCACAAGGTCTGCTGCCTTCTGAGGTAACAGCTATTGGCGTCAGTACCATGAAGCGCCAGAACAGCTTCCTTCAGATTAACAGTCTTATCAGTCCCGACAAGCGTTATGATGAAACCTTCCTGGCTAACTACCTTGACATCAATGTGATTCCTCAGGTAAAACGTATTCAGGGCGTAGGCGATGTGCAGCTGATGGGAGATACTTACAGTATGCGTATCTGGATGAAGCCCGACAAAATGGCACAATACGGACTGGTTCCTTCTGATGTGACAGCCGTATTGGGTGAGCAGAACACGGAAGCACCTACAGGCGCATTGGGTGAAAGTTCGGACAATGTGTTTCAGTACACCATGAAATATAAAGGCCGTCTGAAGAGTGTGGAAGAATTTGAGAACATGGTCATTCGTTCACAGAAAGACGGATCCGTGCTTCGGGTAAAAGATATTGCGGAAGTAGAGCTGGGACGTGAATCCTATAGTTTCCATGGTGAAGCAGATGGAGTTCCGGGAGTTACTTTCATGGTCTTTCAGGTGGCTGGTGCCAATGCTACAGCTGTAAACCAGGAGATTTCCGACTTGCTGGATGATATTTCAAAAGACCTTCCGGAAGGAACGGAGTTCATTCAGATGATGAGTGTGAACGATTTCCTTTTTGCTTCCATCGACAATGTGGTTGAAACCCTGGTGATAGCCATTATCCTGGTAGTGTTGGTGGTTTACTTCTTCTTGCATGATTTCAAGAGCACCTTGATTCCTTCCATTTCCATCATTGTGTCACTGATTGGTACGTTTGCCTTCCTGTCGGTAGCCGGATTCAGTATCAATATCCTGACCTTGTTTGCCCTTGTGCTGGCCATTGGTACCGTGGTGGATGATGCGATTATTGTAGTGGAAGCCGTACAGGCCAAATTTGATGTGGGGTATCGCTCGTCTTATCTTGCTACAAAAGATGCCATGAGTGATGTGACGATGGCCGTTGTGTCGTGTACCTTTGTCTTTATGGCTGTATTTATTCCGGTGACCTTCATGGGAGGAACTTCCGGTGTGTTCTACACTCAGTTTGGTATTACGATGGCGGTGGCTGTGGGACTCTCCTGTGTGAATGCCCTGACACTCTGTCCGGCTTTGTGCGCCATGATGATGAAAGCTTCTGACACGGAGAAAAGCATCAAGAGCTTCAGCGGTCGTATCCGTGCGGCTTACACTGTGTCATATAATACGATGCTAGGCAAATACAAGAAAGGATTGATGTTCTTCTTCCATCACCGGTGGACTGTCTGGGCTTCACTGGGTGTTGCCACTGTATTGCTGGTATATCTGATGTCGACTACCAAGACCGGACTGGTGCCTCAGGAAGACCAGGGAACCATGATGATTAATATCAGTACCTCACCTGGTAACTCTTTGGCTGAAACCAATAAGGTGATGGACAAGGTGCAGGATATATTGAAAGCTACTCCGGAGATAGAGCATTATTCGCGTATCACGGGATACGGATTGATTTCCGGGCAGGGTACGTCGTACGGTACGGTCATCATCCGCTTGTATCACTGGGATGAACGAAAAGGAAAGGAACATTCGGTAGAAGCAGTCATGAAGCGCTTGAATGCCCAGTTCAGTGAGATAAAGGAGGCGCAGGTATTCTGTTTCCAGCCTGCCATGATTCCGGGATACGGAACCGGTAATGCGGTGGAACTTTATATGGAGGACAAAACGGGAGGCGACATGCAGCCGTTCTATGAGTCCGTACAGAAATTTATTATGACCCTTAACGAACGTCCGGAAGTGGCAATGGCCTATAGCTCATACGCCATGAACTTCCCTCAGATTGCGGTAGATGTAGATGCGGCTAAATGCAAGCGTGCCGGAATCAGTCCGAGTGAGGTACTCGATGTGGTGGGAGCCTATTGTGGAGGTTCATACGTGTCTAATTACAATAAGTATGGAAAGGTATACCGTGTCATGATTCAGGCTTCACCCGATGCCCGTTTGAATCAGCATGCGCTGGACAACATGTTTGTGCGTAATGGAACGGAGATGGCGCCGGTCAGCCAGTTTGTGACGCTGCGTTCTGTCTTAGGTCCGGAAATTGCCAAGCGTTTCAACTTGTATAATACGATTGATGTGAATGTGAACGTGGCCGAGGGATATTCTACGGGTGAAGTGCAGAAAGCCATTAAGGAAGTAGCAGCTCAGGTACTTCCTTCCGGCTACGGCTATGAGTACGGAGGTATGGCACGTGAGGAAGCCAGCAGCGGAGGCGCACAGACCGTGTTTATCTATACCCTCTGCGTAGTGTTGATTTACCTGATTCTGTCCTGCTTGTATGAAAGTTTCCTGGTACCGCTGGCCGTGATTCTGTCCGTACCTTTCGGATTGATGGGAAGCTTCCTGTTTGCCCGTGTGGCAGGGTTGGAGAACAACATCTATTTGCAGACCGGTGCCATCATGCTGATTGGTCTGCTGGCCAAAACGGCCATTTTGATTACAGAGTATGCCATTGAACGTCGCCGTAAGGGTATGGGTATTATCTCTTCCGCTTACTCGGCAGCCCAGGCCCGTTTCCGCCCCATTATCATGACCGTCTTGTGTATGATTTTCGGTATGCTTCCGCTGATGTTCTCATCCGGTGCCGGAGCGAACGGAAACAGTTCACTGGCTACGGGTGTAGTAGGAGGTATGCTGATTGGTACATTGGCCCTGCTCTTTGTGGTGCCGGTTTTCTTTGTCGTGTTTGAATACCTTCAGGAAAAGTTGCGTGGTCCTATGCAGAAGGAGCCCGACCAGCAGATTCTATATGAGAAGGAACAGACCTTGATTGAGAAAAGTGCCTTTAACACAGAAAAGTAAACGAACAATATGAATACATCAAAAATAATCGCATGTGGCGCAACGCTCTTGTTGAGCAGTTGCGGAATATATACCAGCTATGAACCGCAGACCTCGGTCCCCGAGAACTTGTACGGCGAAGAGGTCACAGTTTCCGATACGGCAAGTATCGGAAACATCCACTGGCGGGATTTTTTTACCGACCCTTGTTTGCAGGAACTGATTGAAAGGGGGCTGGCACAGAATACGGATGTGCAGATAGCCGGTCTGCGTGTGGAAGAGGCGAAGGCTTCCTTGCTTTCGGCCAGACTGGCTTTTCTTCCTTCCTTTGCCCTTTCTCCGCAAGGAGGCGTCAATACGGTGGAAGGCAGCAAGGCTTCACACACCTATACGCTTCCGGTGACAGCCAGTTGGGAACTGGACATTTTCGGGAAACTGCGGAATGCCAAGCGTCAGGCTAAAGCCGCTTATCTGCAAAGTGAAGACTATAAGCAGGCAGTCTACTCCAGTCTGATAGCCAATATCGCCAATACATATTATACGTTGTTGATGCTCGATGAGCAACTGGAGATTTCCCGTCAGACGGCCGATACGTGGAAGGAAACCGTAGCGTCTACGCAGGCCCTGATGGATGCGGGGCAGGCCGATGAGGCGGCCGTTTCACAGATGAGGGCCACTTATTATGAAGTGGAGAATGCGGCGGTGGATTTGGAAGAACAGATTAACCAGGTGGAAAACAGCCTGTCTTTGCTGCTGGCAGAAACACCGCATAAGATGGCGAGAGGAAAACTTTCCGGACAACAATTCACTTCACGTCTGTCTGTGGGAGTTCCACTTCAGATGCTTTCCAACCGTCCGGATGTGCGTATGGCCGAACGTGACCTGGAACAAGCGTTTTATGTGACCAATCAGGCCAATTCTGCCTTTTATCCGTCCATAACCTTAAGTGGAAGTGCCGGATGGACCAATTCGGTGGGAGGACTGATTACCAATCCGGGCAAGTTTGTCACCTCGGCCCTGGCTTCACTGACGCAGCCGCTCTTTAACAGGGGAGCATTGATAGCCCGCCGGCGTATTGCCAAGGCACAGCAGGAAGAGGCTCTTCTGGCTTTTGAGCAGAAGCTGCTGGATGCCGGAACGGAAGTGAATGAGGCGCTGGTGTCTTATCAGACCAGCAAGAAGAAAAAAGATAATTACGAAAACCAGGTGGCTGCCCTGGAACGGGCATTCACCAGTACGTCACTGCGGATGCAGCACGGCAGTACGACCTACCTGGAAGTGCTGACTGCCCGGCAGACGTTGTTAAATGCCCGGCTCTCTCAAACCGCGAACTGTTTCAAGGAGATACAGAGTCTGATTAACTTGTATCAGGCGCTGGGTGGAGGACAGCATATTTAGTT
>NZ_DBEXBB010000110.1:0-2682 GCF_048170425.1 Phocaeicola sp. | reverse complement strand
CTTTCCAGTATTATTATATCATCAACATTGCAAAGTAAACCAAAAATAAGAATCTTTGAGGTACGGTTTTGTTTCTCTATAGGGTATATTTTGTTTATATCACCTCTTTATAACTTTTTATACCCATATAGATAAAAAGTTAATTATCAGAGAGAAACAACATAATCAATCTCTTTATCTTACTTTACTTGCCATTCATATATACCCGCTGTTTTTTCATCGGGAAGTACGACTTCCAATTTTATTGCTTTCGTTTTCACTGTTTCAAATTTAACAGCACTTCCATCTCCTTTAACGATACTGTATGCATTCAGATTCTCTACAGGGAGCCATTTCCCTTCAGTATTTTTATAATAAATCTTCCATGATTTCGGAATGCTGCAACTGCCCCAAGGGGTATCATCAAACCAATAAACAGTTGAAGTGGAAACCTGTACTTCTTCCGGAAATTCATAAGAAATCCATTCGGTAGTACCTGTTTTAGGATACCAGTGGTAATAAGGAATAGTACGGTCATTTTCATCCTGAGGTATTAGTCCATCGGCAACAGAAAATAATGTCGGTATTTTATGTGATGCATCTATCTTACTTTTTGAAGCCAAAGTAGGAATAGCTTTCGGACGAGTTGCATTGACTTCATCCGGTAACCACACTGCCATATTTCCAGTTCCACGATGCGCCCATGCATAATAAGGAATCAGTGTCAGTATACGGTCTTTTACCAGCAACCGTCCTGCCTTATCATATTCCAGCGACTGTGCCTGTGTCTGAATCTGATTAATGCCACAAAGCAAATCTTTCCTCTCGATTACTTTAAACTCCGAACGAGGATTCAAGAGTACACTTAATACATCAAAATCATTATCTGCCCACTCAGCACAATAAACAACAGGTCCACGTTCTATAGCTACACGTCCCCGATCGGCTTCTACTTTATTATTGGCTGTAACTGTACGCACATTCATATCAAAATGTACTTCCACTGAATCTCCTTTCTTCCATTGGCGATTAATAGAAAAATAGCCATCTTGCAAATCGGCATGAACTTCTTCACCGTTCACCATCACACGATATGAAGGATCAAGCTCATCCGTGTATGTATACAAATTACTTGGGACAACCTGATTTCGTACCCAGCCAGGAATACGGATTTTCAGTGTAAAATCCTTTGCAGAGTTATGAGTAATCCTAAGCTGGACATCTCCATTCCACGGATACGAAGTTGTCTGCGAGAAAGAAACTTTCTTACCACCCACATTCAGTGTAGCATCATTCGACATGAACAGATTAACATATACCTCCTTGTCTTTCACAGCATATATATAGCCGGGGACAGAAGGTATAAAACGACAGATATTGGAAGGACAGCATGCACATCCGAACCAGGGTTGACGTTGATGTTGCCCCATAGACTCCAGTGGATTAGGATAAAAGAATTTACCACCATCAAGAGAAACTCCCGAAATCAATCCATTATATAATGTACGTTCAAGTACATCATAATATTTTGCATCTCCATGTAATAAAAACAGCCGGTAATTGACATACACATTTCCAATAGCCGCACAAGTTTCACAATAAGCCGACATATTAGGAAGTTCATAGTTCTTGCCAAAAGCCTCTCCGTTGCTTGTCGCTCCGATACCTCCTGTAATATATAATTTCTTTGATACTATATTTTCCCAAATCCGGTCTATAGCATGCACATAAGCTGTATCGCCTGTAAGTGCTGCAACATCTGCCATGCCGGCATACATATATGCAGCACGCACTGCATGTCCGACAGCTTCATCTTGTTCTACAACTGGCTTATGCGCCTGACTATATGCATCCCTTCGGGAAGTATATCCGCGCTTATCCAGAAAGAATTTCGCCATATCAAGATATCTCTGTTCACCCGTTACAAGATAAAGTTTAGCCAAAGCCATTTCCGCAATCTGATGTCCGGGTACACGTACCAGTTTTCCCGGTCCTTCCCCTATCTCCCTACAGACACAATCTGCATAGCGAATTGCAATATCAAGAAAATTACGTTGTCCCGTAGCCTCATAATGAGCTATGGCCCCTTCAATCATATGTCCCAAGTTATAAAATTCATGACTTAGCTCTTCCACTTTTTCCCAACGCCGACTGCCAGCCCATTGATGTGGATGTGCCGGATTCATAGTGCGTGAAGTATATAGATAGCCGTCAGGCTCCTGTGCACCGGCAACAATGACCAGCACACTGTCTATGTATTTCTTTAGTCGTTTATCCGGATAAGTCTGAAGCAGATAACTTGCTCCTTCAATGGTTTTATATACATCAGTGTCATCAAAAGAATATCCCGTCACTTTATTGCTGTCACTGGGGTGGGCAGCCATTTCAAAATTTTTATAACGTCCAGTTTCTTCACATTTACTAAAAGCCAGTGGGATGGTAACTTCACGACTTGCCTGTAAACGTTGTCCCCAAAATGAATCCGTCAATTTCACAGATGTAAAAGGTACTGGAGTTATAGGATAACCGTGAGATATCACCTTTTCACGAGCATAAATTCCACCTCCTGTTATTCCCAAAAGCAATGCAGAAATTATCAGTTTTTTCATAGGTTTATTTTTGTGTTTTCCATAATGATTCAAAATCTCAATCGTATAATACAAATGTAAAAAAGACATAATTGCAAACTGGTATAAATTTGTT
>NZ_DBEXBB010000109.1:0-8481 GCF_048170425.1 Phocaeicola sp. | reverse complement strand
TCCGGAACGTCATGTCCAACAGATAGGACTATATGAAAAAACACAGAAAAAGGGCAATAATAATGGCATATAAAGTGATTATACTCTATCGACTTTATATGCCATCTTACTTTTAGGGACATTTACTGAATATCCCTAAATAAGGAGACTGTCGTGATGCTGCATCGGACAGTCTCCTTATTTTTATACCATATCGTCGCCTGCTTTGGTGTATTTTACGCGAATTGTCTTATGGAACGGTATAAAACGTGAAACAATGGCTATGACCAGTGAGATGACAAACAGATAGCCTAATATATGCTTGAGCGAAAGCAGAAGGCTTTGCTGCTGTAAGGTGGCATAGAGTGTCTGGGTAGCCATTTGTGTAGCTTCGGTATATTCGTGCCCTTGTGCCAGATGCTGTGTGAGGGACTGATTGAACTGGCTGGCAGCCAGCGGATCGGTCTGACTGATTGTTTCGGACAGGGAATACATGTATTTTTGTTCCAGCCGGTAGAGGGTATTGCTGTAAAAAGAGGTCGCCAGAATGGGGGCCAGTACCGAACGGAAGCAAATCAGGAAAAAGGCATTGGCCAGCAGGAATTTGGGATTCAGCTCCTCTACGGCGAACAGGGCAAAGGCTATGATGAGTACCAGCATGCCTAACCCTCTTAAGAATACAGGAAGAAAAAGCATCTCGTACGTACTTTCAGGAGAAACCGTGAAATACAATATTCCGAAAAAGGCTGCAAAACAACTCATACCGCCGGCTATCAGAAAGCGGAAACGCCAGCGTTGCCAGCGGAACCACCAGAAGCAGATGAATGCTCCCAATGCATATCCCGGCAACAGATAGATGTAAAGCTGGTACGTGTGTGTACTGTCTACCTTCAGAATGCTGGTCATATAATTGGTCAGCAGGGTGGTAGAGGTACTGAAAAACATGACCAGCATCATGTAGAGATAACCTACGATGGCTTTGGGTTGGTACAATGGGGCCAGGTTTACGTACGGCTGCTTGGAGTGATATTGTTTCCAGATGAAGAAAGCGATTAAGATGGGAGCAATGACCAGATAGAGCCGGATTTTAAAAGAAGACATCCAGTCGAGTACTTTCCCATAGTTAATGACGTACATCAGCATCAGTAATCCAGTGGCGATGACAAGCATTTCCCGAATGTGCAGTTCCGAAAGCCGGATGGGGTTAAGCGGCCGGTTGTGACGGAAGCAGACGATGACAATCAGAATGGATGCCATGAGCATCATCATCATGAAGTAATACATGTATTGCCAGTTGTAGTGATAGGCCAGTTCGGCGGTAACGATCATGGACACTTGTCCTCCGGCAAATACTAACGGGTAGAAATAGGAGTAGAACTCACTTCGTACATTTTTCGGACTGAAAATTTTGGTCGCTCTTCGGATGAACCAAAGCATGAGAAATCCTTTCAGGAAGCCGATAAAGAAACTGCAGATGATGACCAGGTCAATATTCTGCGAACGGGCGCATACCCAGCTGAGCAGGAACTGTATGCTCAGGTCGGTCAGTAGCAGAAACTTGGATGAAAGGGCATCAAGTACCTTGGGTACGATGGGGTAGGCTATGGCCATTCCGGCCGAAGCAGCATAGTATCCCATGGTGATGTCTTCTGTATTGGTTCCCAGTGTACTGGATACTTCGAGCATACTGCCGGTGTAGGAGCCGTTCAGCATGGTTACGGGAAGGATGATGAAGAAGATACATATCATCCCCAGCCAGTCGGGAACCCATTGACGTACGGGGACGTCGAGTTGTTTCATGGTCATCATTTGCGTAAGGCTTCTGTTTCTACCATCATTCCGGCTCTCAGACTGCTCATTTCTTCTGGAGTTATGTCTTTCAGGTCAATTCTTACGGGGATACGTTGCTGTACTTTGACAAAGTTTCCGGCAGAATTGTCGGTAGGAACCAGCGAATATTTGGAGCCGGTGGCTTCCGAAATGGCCGTTACAGTGCCGTGAAAGACTTTTCCAGGGAGGGCATCTACCTTGATGCGTACTTCTTGTCCGATGTAAATATGGATAATCTGTGTTTCCTTGTAATTGGCTGTCACCCATTTATCCGTATTCCTAACCAGATACGAGATGGTTTGCCCAGCCTGTACATATTGACCGGGTTCCAGGGTTCGGCGTCCCATATAACCGTCATACGGAGCTGTCAGTACGGTATATGACAAATTAAGACGGGCCAAATCCAGGCTGGCTTCCTTGCTCAAGATGGCTGCTTCTGCGCTGGTGGTTCGTCGGGTCGTTTCAGTGAACTGCGACTGAGCCGCTTTTCGCTGTTCTAACAATGCCTGATAGCGGGCCTGGGCTGCTTCGTAAGACGCTTTGGCCTGTTCGTATTGTTGTTCGGGTACAGATTCCTCTTTGAGCAGTCTGGCAAAACGGCGGTAGTCCTGCTCCAGCTGCCATAGCTTGGCTTTCGCTTCGGCAATGTTGGCGTCTTGCACGGCGATGTTGGTTTGTGAAGTCTCTATGCCGGAATGAAGTACCTCTTTAGAGCCTTTCACGTCCAGCAGGGCAGCTTCCGCCTCTTTCACCTTTATCTGATACTCACGGTTGTCCAGTATCAGCAGTGTATCTCCCTGATGTACATACTGATGTTCTTTGAAGCGTACTTCCTTGATGTAGCCGGAGGCACGGATGTTCAGCGGACTTACGTACTGGTCAATAAAGGCGTCGTTCGTAATTTCATAATGGATGTATTTCCAAAAGTAATTGGCCACCCATATCAGTCCGGAGCCGGCAATCAGAATACATAGAAAGTTGAGCAGGATGTTCTGCAGTCTTCTTTTCCGGAGTTTCTTGTGTGTATCTTGTAGCGTCATATTCTTTATAGTTTAGTGAAGTTATAATCTTCCGCAAGCTTTTTGCAGCTGGTAGTAGGTGTAAATGATTCTGGTGCGCGAAGAGGTCAATTGTAGCTCGGCATTGAGCAATACGGAATTGGCATCCAGCAGGTCGGTGAGTATGGCCAGCTGGTTCATGTAACGGTTTTGCATGATGCGGTAGTTTTCCTGTGCCTGGCGGACCGACAATTCCCAAGCTTCTTCTTCCTGCAAGGCTTCCTTGTGGCGCAGGATGGCATTGTAAATATCCATCTGCAGCTGTTGTTTTTTTAGCTCTTCTTCTTTTTTCTGTACGGCCACCTGAAGCTGGCTTTCCTTGATTTTGTGTCCGTTCTTGAATAAGGAAGAGAGCGGATACGACACGGAAAGTCCGATGTTCCAGTTATTGTTGTATAAGTCGGTCATGGTGCGCGTGATGGGGCGGGCCAGGGTGTTCGACGCATACAGGTTGATGTTCGGCCTGCGTGAGGCACGGTCTATTTCTATCTGGTTCTGGGCCAGTTCGGTTTCCTTGCGTAGCAGTTGCATGTCTGGTGCCTGCTCGTAGGCTGACAGGAGGTAGTCGTCGTAACTGTCCAGCGGAGTAGCTTGCTGAAGCAGTGTTGTGTCAGGCGTAATAATCGGGTTACGGTCGTTTCCTAATAGCAGGTTTAGTTGCTGCGACACGATGTGAATGCTGTTTTCCGTTTCCTGCAAAGACAGTCGGTCATTGGTCAGTTGCATTTCGCTGCGCAATACGTCATTGTTGGTGATAAGTCCCTCTTTCTTCATTTGACGTATATCTTGCAGGCGACGCTCGGATTCTTCGATGTTACGGGTAAGTACAAGATGCTGTTTGAATAAGGTAAAAAGCATCAGGTACTGGTTGAGTAATCCCAATTTGATGTCGGCCTGATTCGTCATCCGCTGCAGTCTGGCTATTTCGGTTTCAATGTCTGCCTTCTGGATGGAACGGCGGATTTTTCCTCCCTGATAAAGCGGCTGGTTAAAGTCGACCGTATAATTCTGCGACCAGTCCGGAGTATCAGGGTAGGTGGGGTTGGAAAGTCCGTTCTGAAAAACCACGGGCTGACCGATGATGCCTCCTTTCAGCCCTATTTCCAGGTCAGGAAGCAGGCCGGTTTTGGCATACAATTTCCTTTCATAAGCCATTCTTTCTTTCAGGCTGTCACTCTGCAATTGCAGGCTGCTTTTGATGCCCGATTCGAACAGTTGCTCGACCGACAAGAATAAAGAGTCCTGCTGTGCGTGTGCAGAGACAACCCCCAACAGACTACCTGTAAAAATCAGTTTTCGGATGATGTTAGAAACCTTCAAGGACATTTTGTACCGTTTTTAATTCAGATAATATCTTTGCCGTTCGTTCGGTAGACAATATTTCTTCTGCATTGGCGTATACCAGATTAAGAATCGGGCGAATCTGGACTTTAAGTGCTTCCCCCTCAGGAGTGAGGTACACCAGCTTGTTGCGTCGGTCATTCGTATCCTCTTTCCGGTAGACATATCCCTTCTTTTCCAGGTTGTTCATCAGGTTGGTCAGGCAGGCTTTGTCCTTGGCTGTACGCTCTGCCAGGGCCTGTTGGGTAATACCCTGTTCATGCCAGAGACTGCTTAAAACTTGAAGCATTTCGAAAGTGATGCCGGCATTATTATCTTTTAGGGTGCGTTGCATGGCACGTCGAAAGGCCATGCGAGTGCGGAAAATTTGTATCATGAGTTCCCGGAACTCGTTCCCTTCTTTCATTTTATGAGGTGATTTTTTAGTTATCCGGCTACAAATATAGCTCCTTTTTTTGAAGTAGTAAAATATTTGACTATTTTGTGCGAGAGAAACCTGTGCTTTCATTTGAAAGCGGAGGGGGAAATTCTCAGTACTTCCGAAGGAGTACTCCAGTACTTTCATGGAAGTACTCGAATACTTTCGGGGAAGTACTCCAGTACTGTCTAAGAAGTACTGAGAAGTAACAATAGGTTTATAATGAGTGGATTAGAATTTCAGGTATCCGTTCTCTTGCCGGATGATTTCTTCGGAAACCAAGTAGGATACCACTTTCATCAGGTGATTTTCAGGCACTTGCATTTTCTCCTTTATCTCTTGCAGCGAAAGCGGATTTTCTTTCAGTAATGCTTGCAATTGTTGACTGATGGCTTCAAATTCTCCCGACTTTAGGCCGGACTGATGTTGTTGCAGGCATACGTCACATTGCCCGCAATTGTGCTCGTTCTTTTCGCCGAAATAGCGTAACAGCATCCGGCTTCGGCAGCGGTTTTCGCTTTCTGCATATTCTATCATGGCGTTGATACGCTGCACATAGCTTTCTTTTCTGTCTTCGTAGACTTCCTTACTTAAATAAATGCGTTCCGTTTCTTGTCTTTCGCGTGTATAGATAATGTAAGGTGTCTTTTTGGCGGGAATATAATGCAGGATATGCTGCCGGCTCAGCGAGAGCAGGGTTTCATAGATTTGCTGTTTGCTCAGTCCCGAACGGGTCGACAGATTGTCTTCACTGATATAAGCATAGTCCGTGAAAAGTCCGGTGTAGCTTCTCAGTAGGATACGAATCAGTTTTTCTGTGTCTTCGCTTTGTTCGCGGATGCGGTACAGTTCTTCCTTGGTGATGGTAAACATGATACGCGAGGCATTGTCCTGCTCATCGGTATATTCCAGATAGCCTGCGCGAGTCAGGATTTTCAAGGCACTGTCGGTCTGTACGGGAAAATGCTTGAAATTACGGCAGAACTCATCGATGTTGAACGCGAAGGTGCAGCCTCTTCCGTCTCCCATGGCCATTTGGTAATAGAAGTTGATGTCTTCGTAAATCTTTCGGATATAACTTTTCTCGGGAAATGTGTCATTTACCCTCTGTTTGAGTGTGATTTTATCGCGGGCACAGAACAGCAGTACGGCATAGGCTTTCATGCCGTCTCTTCCTGCACGTCCGGCTTCCTGAAAGTAGGCTTCGGGCGAGTCGGGTATGTCGGCATGGATAACCACGCGTACGTCTGGTTTGTCGATTCCCATACCAAAGGCGTTGGTGGCTACCATTACACGGAATTCTCCTTTCAGCCAAGCTTTTTGTCGGGAATCTTTGGTCTCATCATTGAGTCCGGCATGATAAAAAGTGGCTGTGATGTGGTTTCGGTTCAGGAACAGAGAAATCTCTTTCGTCTTTTTCCGGTTGCGGGTATAGACAATTCCCGACCCGTCGACGCGTTGCAGGATGTGGAGCAGTTCACTTTCCTTGTCTTCCGTATGGCGTACCACATAGGCCAGGTTCTTCCGCTCAAAGCTCATGCGGAACACATTTTCCTGACGGAACTGGAGGCGTTGCTGGATGTCGCTGACCACTTCCGGAGTGGCAGTGGCCGTCAGTGCGATGACGGGAACTCCCGGGAGCAGCTGACGTATATCCGCTATTTTCAGGTAAGCAGGGCGGAAGTCGTATCCCCATTGTGAAATGCAGTGTGACTCATCCACGGTGATGAGGCTGACGTGCATGCTGCGGAGTTTGATTTGAAAGATTTCGGTATCCAGTCTTTCTGGAGATACATAAAGGAATTTGTAGTTGCCGAAGATACAGTTCTCCAATGCGATGACAATCTCTTCGCGCGTCATGCCGGAGTAGATGGCGGTTGCTTTGATGCCCCGTTCGCGCAGGTTTCTCACCTGGTCCTTCATCAGGGCAATCAGAGGGGTAATGACCAGGCATAACCCTTCTTGGGCGAGGGCGGGCACTTGAAAGGTAATGGATTTACCACCTCCCGTGGGCATGAGTCCCAATGTGTCCCGGCCTTCGCCTATGCTGCGGATAATGTCTTCCTGTATGCCTCGGAAATTGTCATATCCCCAGTATTGTTTCAGGATTTTTCGGTAGTCAGTCATGAACCGCTAACTTCGACTGGGCTTGATGTCTTCTATCTGTAGTTGGATTTCTCCCCGCTTGTGGGTATTTTCCTCAATGGTATAACAGATGTTGAACGACTGTTTGGTCTTGATGTAACGCACCTGCGAACTTTGTCCGAAAGCGATACCGTTCATGACGTTGTTCGACTTGTTGTCCACCAGCTCCAGTTTGATGTGTTCCTGGTCTCTTCCTACCACCTTGCTGGTACCATAATCATACACATTCAAGGTTGCGAAAACAGGCTTGTGGTTCTCCGGACCAAATGGGTTGAACTTCTTCAAGTCAAAGAAAAATTTCGGGGTGATGTCTCTGAAGTCCAGCTGTGCATCAATCTGGATAGTGGCGTTGGTCTGCTCTGGAAGAATGTGGTTGGTTACGTATTCTTCAAACCGTCTGGTAAACTCCGGCACATTTTCCACCTTCATGGATAAACCAGCCGCATAGGTATGTCCGCCAAAATTCTCCAGCAGGTCACGGCAATGTTCTATGGCTTTGTACACATCGAAGCCGGAAACAGAACGTGCCGACCCCGTAGCCAGATTCTCGGTACGTGTCAAGACCACGGCAGGACGGTAGTAGATTTCCGTCAGACGCGAAGCAACAATTCCGATGACTCCCTTGTGCCAGTCCTCATTGAAAATCACGATAGACCTTCTTTCAGACAAGTCGGACAGGTTGTCCACGATTTTATTGGCCTCTTCTGTCATGTTCTTGTCGAGGTCCTTACGCGTTTCATTGTAGCTGTTGATGCGGTTGCTCTTTTTCAATGCAGAGGCAAAATCCTTTTCAATCAGCAAGTCTACCGCTTCCTTTCCGTTTTGTATTCTTCCCGAAGCATTGATGCGGGGACCTATCTTGAATACGATGTCGCTCATCGTAATTTCTTTTTCAGCCAGTCCGCATACATCAATAATGGCTTTCAGACCGATACTGGGGTTGGCATTGAGCTGACGTAATCCGTGATAAGCCAAAATACGGTTTTCTCCCATAATGGGCACAATGTCGGATGCGATGCTGACCGCTACCAAATCGAGCAGGGGAGTGAGCTGATGAAACTCGATGCCGTTGTTCTGGGCAAATGCTTGCATAAACTTGAATCCTACTCCGCAACCAGACAGGTGTTCGTATGGATACGTAGAATCCGGACGCTTGGCATTCAGAATGGCGGCAGCCGGTGGAAGTACCTCATCGGGTACATGATGGTCGCAAATAATGAAATCAATACCTTTTTCTTTGGCATAGCTGATTTCTTCTACTGCCTTGATACCACAGTCCAGTACGATGACCAGTTTTACTCCGGTGGAGTAAGCATAGTCTACTCCCTTCTTCGACACGCCATACCCTTCATTATATCGGTCGGGGATATAATAATCGATGTTCGAGTAGAACTGTTGAAGAAATTTGAAAACAAGGGCGACAGCCGTAGTGCCGTCCACGTCATAATCTCCATACACCAGGATACGCTCTTTTCGTCCCATGGCCAGATTAAGGCGTTCCACTGCCACGTCCATGTCGTTCATAAGGAACGGGTCATGAAGGTTATTAAGCTGAGGGCGGAAAAAACGTTTAGCCTCTGCAGCAGAATGGATACCCCTTTCCTGTAATAGCTTACATAAAACAGGACTGATGCCAATCTCTCTGGAGAGGGCTCTGGCAGCTTCTCTTTCTTGAAGTGTTGGAGGTTGATAGTTCCATTTGTAGTTCAT
>NZ_DBEXBB010000108.1:0-9594 GCF_048170425.1 Phocaeicola sp. | reverse complement strand
CGTGGCAGCGTACAAGGCGATACGCGAGGTGGCGTAAGCGCAAAGCGCCAAAGCGTGGAGCGAAGCGACTAAAACGAAAGAACGGGATTCGGATGGTTTCCGAATTCCATTTAAAAGGTATTCAAATACCGGCGAAGCCGGCCGAATTTTTTTAGAATATTGATAGGGTAGGGGAATACAAAACTGAACTGATTTGAGGGTAAACGACCTCAATTTAACTATGTAAAGATAGTGATTTTTGTTGATATTTGCAAGTTATTTTTCTGTTATTTTTAGCTTAGAATTGACCAGTTCAAATGGAATAAAGAGTGCTTTAAATTATACGCTTCGTTTTGTGAAATGAACTTTTCATTTTGAAACGCGCGAACATTTCGATTTGCGGATTATATAAAGTTGAAACATCCTGTAAGCCCGTCATTGCTAAAAAATGTGTCAATGCCGGGCTTTTTTGCAGGGATATATTTGTCATATTGAAAAACTCTCTAACTTTATGCCCTGAAAATGCTTGCTGAGGGTGGATAAATGCTCCCCGTCTGCTTGCTAGTCAACGAACTTATGAACAAGTAAATGCATGTGATGATGAAAAGCACATTCCGTATGCTGCAATGCGGTATTCTTGCTGTCGCGTGGCTTCTTTCCGGATGCAACAGCGATATTTTTGTTGACAGATTCCTGTCGTCAGAACCTTCTGTGTCCTTATCCGAAACAGAAAAAGAAGTAACTGTTTGCTTTGAGGCAGACAACTGGGATATTCTGGGTATAGAGAATATGAGAGAAGGGGTGGATGTGTCTGCCACAGATCTGGAAGGAAAAAACTCCAAATATCTTCCTTTTGAGGAAGGAGAAACCGGCATTGTGTATTGTAAGAATACGTTTCTGGATTTTCGTATAGAAAAAAGAAACGGTAATGAGTTACATTTTATTTCCGGCGAGAATCTCTATGACCAGCCGTTTGAAACGTTTGTCAGGGTGGGCAACCGTTATGAAGAGAAGGTGATTCGCGTGTCTTTTTCTCCTACCCGTAAATATCAGATAGACAGTGTGGCATACGACTGGAGTCAGTTCTCTTCCTCCGATTACATGCTGGAACCCGTGGAACAGATGGAAGTGAATACCCTGAATGCCAGTAGCCCCGTCACATTGTATTTTTATCCTTATAAAAATTCAGCCCGTATCGTGGAGTTTTACATGCAGTATGGCGGCTGGGGAGGAGATGAAAACGATTTACGGAAGTTGCTGGGCGATGCTGCTTCCCAGGTGGAGATTCCGGATATCGTGAACGGCACACCGGGATTGTATGGCACGAAAATCTCTTTCCGTCATCATGAACAACGGCTGGATGCGGGGCTCGACAAGGAGTTGAAGGTATCGAAAACGGTAGAGGCTGGCAAGCACGTACGTCTGGAAGTGTATAATGGAATAGAGCAGTATAACGTACCTTATAAGGCCTATCTTTCCAACTCGCTGACCGGAAAGAAGCTGGTAATCTCCGGTACGCTTTCCAGCAAGAAACCGTTTAATTATTTAATCATTCCTATTGCAATTACTGATGAAGATAAATAGACTTGCAGTCAGACTGTGCATGTGTGCACTTGTATTTTTCCGTGCACTTTCTCTCTATGCCGATGGCAAGGACAGCCTTTCCCGAAAAATGATTCACATGGCAGGCATTGATGTCAAGCCGGCTTATATTTTCCCTACGCATGAGTTCTTTGCCGGAAACAATGCCACGTTTGCTCCCATCCGGAAAAATCTGTCGGTTCATTTGAAGTATGGGTTCAAGTTTGCGCCTGACTCTTATTTCGGCCGAATGTATCCTCATGCCGTACAAGGAATCGGGGTGGGGTATAACACGTTTTTCCATTCTTCCGAACTGGGGAATCCCTGGTCTGTATATGCCTTTCAGACCTCGCGCATAGCCAGTTTTACTCCCCGGTTGTCGTTGGACTATGAATGGAATTTCGGAGCCTCTTTCGGGTGGAAAAAATTTGATGCAGAGTCGAATCCCTACAACAGGGTGGTAGGTTCCAGAATGAATGCCTATATTCACCTGAGTTTCCTGTTGAACTGGCAGCTGGATGCGCAGACGAACCTGCGGGCAGGAATCGGTGCAACGCACTTTTCAAACGGGAATACCGGTTATCCCAATTCGGGAGTGAATACGCTGGGAGCCACTATCGGCCTTACACGTTATTTCGGAGGAGGATCGCGTGCTGCGCTGGCAGATGCCTCTTCAGGCCTTGTTCGGCGTCCGCCTTTCAAACCCTACGTCAGTTACGACCTTATCGTGTACGGAGCCACCCGAAAGAAAGGGGTGTTTCCGGAAGGCGGAGACCCTGTGCTGGTGCCTGGTTCGTTTGGTATCCTCGGACTGAATTTTACGCCAATGTACAACTTCAGCCGTTACTTCAGAGCCGGTGTGTCGGTCGATGCACAGTACGATGAAAGCGCCAATATTTCCAATTACATAGCCAATAGTGTGGGGCAACCCGATGCCGCGACCATCAAGTTTTATCGTCCCCCTTTCCGCGAACAGTTTGCCGTAGGGCTTTCCGTGCGGGCAGAGGTCGTGATGCCGATATTTTCCATCAATCTGGGCGTTGGCCGGAATGTCATCTGCAAAGGGGCCGACACCGATTCGTTCTATCAGATACTGGCTTTGAAAACCGATATCACCAAGAATCTTTTCTTGCATGTGGGATATCAGTTGCATGACTTTAAAGACCCCAACAACCTGATGCTAGGGCTGGGGTTCCGGTTCAATGCAAAAGGAAGGGAATGAGCCTCCCTTCGCTTTCTGCTTACTCGCACAGCCTTATTTTAAATTAGGGGAATTCAGTAGATTCTATAAAATTAGCCAACTAATCCATATACAAAGTATTGTGAATTAGTTGGCTTTTCTGTTATTTATGGCATGTTTCCCTTTCGTTTTCTCATGTTCTTTGGAAAACTCACCTGGTGAACTTGAGGTTATTCAATCATTTCCTTCAAGGTCTTTTTCATGACTTCATGGTCGCGGAAGTCGTTGCGGAGTTGATAGTGTCCGGACTTGTCCACTAGTACATACGAAGGAATACCGTCAATCTTGAACTGTTCGCAAAGATACTTCCATTGCTCGTCGTTCAGGCGGAAATGTTTCCCCTTGATGTTTGGAATCGCCTGTTTATAAGTGACAAGGGGAGACGTTTCGTTGGCAAGGTAAATCCATACCAGGTTGTCGCTCTTCAGTTCCTGTTCCTTCAGCGGTTCGTTGGCACGGATAGACATGCGGCAAGGTCCGCACCAGGTGTTCCAGAAATCCACCAGGATGACTTTTCCCTTGTAGGGCGCGATGAGGGCCTCGAAGAGCTTGTCCGGGGTTACTTCGGGTGTCTTTTCGATAATTGCCTTTCCTTCTACCGCCTTGAGAGCGATTTGTGTGTTTTCCTGCATTTTCAGAATCGCATCCCGGTAGAACGGGTTGTGTACGCTTTCAAGTGTTTTCCGGTCGGTCTCGGTCAGTGAGACATTCGCGGCTTTCTGTACTAAGGGAAAGACCCGTTGCAGGTCTTCGGCAAAGGTACCTTTCAGTCCGGCTTCTTCGGGCCAGGTGATGAGTGGATTGGAGATGCTGTAGGCATAGGACATGATATTTTCTCCCATCAGCAGTTGCTCGTCGGCGACAGGGAAGAGCTTGCACAATGCGACACGGTTTCCGGCTGTCAGCGAGTCAATCTTTATGTCCAGCGGTTTGTTGCGGTCCCACTGGTTGTGTACCATCCGGTAATTATATGTACGGAGGGCATCGCCTTGGGTTATGGCTTCCACAGCTTCCTGTTTTAATTTTAGCAGGGTCAGTTCTTTTCCTACAGATGGCAGGTCGCTTTGTGCGATACTGTCGGACAGTGACTGGTAGAGTTGGACGACATGCCGGGTATATTCGGCGGCTGTCATTTTGTAGTCTGCAAATTCCTTTGAATAGAGATTCATGCTGTAAGGTTTATCCGGATACAATGCGGGAGAGCTCAAGCCAGCGTATGTGCCTGTGACATAACATTCCGGTGTACTTTTGAAAGGAGGAAGTTGCTTTTTCTGCGTCCGGCGGTCCATAAGCATCTGTCCGCTTTGGTGCATGTCAACATACAAGTCTATTTCTTCGCCTGGAGCCAGCCAGAACCGGTTTACTCCTATTCCTGCAAGAACAAAAGCCTGTGCGGAACCATACTGCCAGAACTTGAATTCAGCCTCTCCCGTGTTGGGGTTGATGGGAGCGGTGAAAGATTGCTGGCCGTTCAGCAAGGTATTGACATAGAGATTCACTTCCTTTGCCAACTCCTTCCGGTAACCTGAAAGATGGACGTGTACTGCGGTTTCACCCATTTTGAACAAGGGAGCAGGTAGGGAAGACGGCACGTTTTCGGTCATACGGATGGCTTCGGCCGGGATGTCAGACGGCACGGTGGCTTCCGTTTTTCCCGTCAGGTCGATACCGAACAGTTTGAAACAGTCGTCGCAATCGGATTCGATGAAGTCGAACGAGCGTGTATCGCGGGGGAGGGGCTCAAAACTCAGCCGGAAGGAGGCTTCTCCTGTTTCTGGCATCCAGAAAAGAGAATCGGCTTCAATGCCTTGTGTACCTTTCAAGGCATATTTCTTGCCCTCTGCTTGCAGGTAAGATTCGGAACTGATTTTAATCCAGTAGTGCGGGCGGAAATAGGCGTCCGTATAGAGCACCGTGGCCGTGTCGCTCAGTTCCACTTTCGAAATGTCGAGTGTCATGGTGTTGGCAGACTCAATGAAGGGGTTTTCTACACTTCTGGTGACAGGTGTGTTTGCGGTGGTGGCCAACCATGCCGTGGCGGCCAATGCCAGTAGGGCCATTTTATTTTTCATGTGGATTCAGGTTTTATTGTTTGTGTAAATATACGGAAAGGCAGATTAAAGACAAAGAATGTGTCTGCTTTTTATGATTTTAGGCAATAAAAAACCCAGCTTTACTTTTCGGTAAAACTGGGGTGAAATGCTTTTAAACTGCTGCTTTTCAGTTCCTGGCGGAGAGACAGGCTCTCGAACCTACATATTCAAGAAATATCATAAAATTGCAAATCATTAATAATCAAGCACTATTTGGAGTACATAGTAAATCTAAATCTTTCTGAATATCTTTTGCTATTCCAAATATTGGGTGTATATTTGGGTGTAGAATTTCAAACACACCCAATTATGAATATCAAACGAAACATCATTTTTGCATTGGAAAGCCGGAAGAAGAACGGTGTGCCAATCGTGGAGAACGTGCCTATCCGTATGCGTGTCATATACGCAAGTCAGCGCATTGAGTTTACAACGGGTTACCGCATTGATGTAGCCAAGTGGGATGCTGACAAGCAGCGAGTGAAGAACGGGTGTACCAACAAACTAAAGCAAAGTGCATCTGAAATCAATGCCGATCTGCTGAAATACTATACCGAAATTCAAAACGTGTTCAAGGAATTTGAGGTACAGGAGGCCATGCCCACTACCCAACAGCTAAAGGACGCATTCAACCTGCGGATGAAAGATACAAGTGAAGACCAGGAAGACGTAAAGATAAGTTTTTGGGAGGTATTCGATGAATTTGTAAAAGAATGCGGCAACCAGAATAACTGGACTGAATCCACATACGAAAAGTTTGCAGCCGTTAAAAATCACCTCAAGGAGTTCAAGGAAGATTTAACCTTTGAATATTTCAATGAATTCGGACTGAACGAATATGTCAATTTCCTGCGCGACAAAAAGGATATGAGGAACAGTACCATCGGTAAACAAATGGGATTCCTCAAATGGTTCCTGCGGTGGAGCTTCAAGAAAGACTATCACCAGAATATAGCATACGATACGTTCAAACCGAAATTGAAAACCACCCCCAAGAAGGTAATCTTCCTGACATGGGAAGAACTGAACAGACTTAAAGACTATCAGATACCCAAAGACAAACAGTATCTGGAACGTGTCCGGGATGTTTTCCTGTTCTGTTGCTTTACCAGTCTGCGTTATTCAGATGTTCGCAACCTAAAGAGAAGTGATGTCAAGTCCGACCATATAGAAGTCACCACCGTTAAAACGGCAGATAGTCTGAGTATTGAACTGAACAAGTACAGTAAAGCCATACTTGAAAAATACAAGGACATCCATTTTGAAAATCACATGGCACTGCCAGTCATCAGCAATCAGAAGATGAATGATTATCTGAAAGAACTGGGAGAACTGGCAGAAATTAACGAACCTATACGTGAAACTTACTATAAAGGGAATGAGCGCATAGATGAAGTTACCCCGAAATACGCATTGCTCAGCACTCATGCAGGAAGAAGAACATTCATCTGTAATGCGCTGGCTCTAGGTATTCCGGCACAGGTTGTAATGAAATGGACAGGACACAGTGATTATAAAGCCATGAAGCCCTACATTGACATAGCCGATGATATTAAGGCTAATGCAATGAACAAGTTTAACCAACTATAAAAGTATCAATCAGTTTCATAGATTATCATTATTAAAGTTATCTTTGTCAGAACAAGATTTATTAATATGGAAAGTAACAATAATCATAATATAGATAAAAGGAATTTTGACGCTTTTGTCCATGCTGTCGGTTCGGAAATAGAACAGGCGCAAGTCCGTCTCATTACAGCTGCCAATGCCCAGATGTTGTTCCATTACTGGAAAATGGGCAATTATATACTGTACCAGCAAAACCTGCATGGCTGGGGTGGTAAAATTATCAAGAAGTTGGCACAGGCAATCCGGTTCAACTATCCTGAAAAGAAAGGATATTCGGAGCGTAATCTTACTTATATGTGCCAGTTTGCCCGTTTATATCCGTTAAATGTACTTCGTAGCTTTATTGAAGCAGATTCAATACTGTCAGTCCCTAATATTCAAAACATTACTAATGAAGTCCTTAAACTCAACAGCGGGCAATTTACGCAGGAGCTTACTGCGCAAATACAATCAGCTGATAATCAATCTTTAGAAATTACGCAGGAGATTCCTGCGCAATTTCAGAATGTAGCAAAAACAGTAGCAACCATCTATAAAATATAAATAGAGGATATAGAAGATTTATTCTTGGCATCACCTGTTGCAAGAACCAATTGGGCAAGCCATGTGATTATGCTTAACGGTTCGCTTCCATTGGGTGTAAGCTATTGGTACATGAAACAGTCCGTGGAAATGGGCTGGAGCAGCAATGCTCTTAAAATACAAATTGAGACCAACTTATATAGCAGACAAATCAGCAACAACAAGGTTAATAATTTCACAGCCACGCTTCCTGCACCTCAAAGCGACCTTGCCAACTACCTGTTGAAAGACCCGTATATCTTTGACTTGGCAGGAGCCAAAGAACGCGCGGACGAAAGGGACATAGAAGAGCAATTGGTTTACCGGAGCCGGTGGCATGGATGTAGGCTTTGAACGACCCGGGATTAAGGTTGTATTTGCAAATGAGGTTATGAAAGAAGCAGCTCAGACTTATATACTGATTGATTTCCGTGCCTTCTATGGCTTGGATAAATTTAGCTTGAAGCAAATCGACCAGTATGTTTGGCAGATCGGGAAGGATTACTTCCCGAAGAACTACGGAAAGAAAGTATTTTGTCTTTAATCGATAAAAGGAGTGTGTTCGTATGGTAGATAATGTAATTCAAATAGTAACAGAGAAATTATCTTCTTTGCCTTGCATAGAAGGCATTGTATTAGGGGGCTCACGTGCAAGAGGCACCCATACAGAGGATTCTGATATAGATATCGGAATCTATTACAATTCAGAATCATTTGACCTGACAGCGATTAATCAAATTGCTACAGAATTGGATGATGAGAATAGAAACGACCTTGTTGTACCTCCCGGAGCGTGGGGTGATTGGGTTAATGGCGGCGGATGGTTAGTTATAAACGGGTATCATGTTGACTTGATTTTACGTGATATAAAACGGGTGGAACAAATAATCAAAGATACGGAGCAAGGAATTGTTACTGCCAATTATCAGACTGGGCATCCCCATGGTTATATAAGTGCTATGTATCGTGGAGAATTGGCGATCAGCAAGATACAATATGCTAAGAATGAAAGCTTATGCGAATTAAAAAATCAGGCAGAAATTTACCCTGGTGCTCTAAAGAAGAGCTTGATAAACTTTTTTATATTTGAAGCAGAGTTCTCTTTAATGTTTGTAAAAGCAAATGCGGGAGCAGAGGATAAATATTATATTGCAGGCCATGTTTTTCGTATTATTTCATGCTTAAATCAAGTACTATTTGCATGCAATAATGCTTATTGCATTAACGAAAAGAAAGCTATAAAACTGCTTGAAACTTTTGAATATAAACCTGAAAAATATGCCGAAAGGGTTAATCATATTTTTGAAGTACTCGGTCTTTCACTTTTTGAATGCTACGATATGACCGAGAAGCTTTATAAATAAGTGAAAAAACTTGCAACGGAGATAAATAACTTTTTAAACGAGGGGAATACAGATGAAAGAAAACAAATATGATGATAATATATTTTTTCAAAAATACAGTCAAATGAGTCGCTCACAGCAGGGACTAGCCGGTGCAGGAGAATGGGAAACATTGAGAAAGCTGCTGCCGGATTTTAAAGATAAGCGTGTGCTTGATTTAGGATGCGGCTATGGATGGCACTGTATTTATGCGATGGAACACGGTGCTTCTTCTGTTGTAGGTGTTGATATTTCTCATAAAATGCTCGAGGTAGCCAAAGAAAAAACACATTTTCCACAGGTTGAATATAAATGCTGTGCTATAGAAGATGTGGAATTCCCAGAGGAGAGTTTTGATGTAATATTAAGTTCACTTGCGTTTCACTATGTAGCAGATTATGAGATTTTAGTAAAAAAGATATATAGAATACTGAAGTCTGGTGGTAAGCTAGTTTTTACGGTTGAACATCCTGTTTTTACTGCCTATGGAACACAAGACTGGCATTATAACGAAAAAGGAGAAATACTGCATTTTCCGGTGGATAATTATTATTATGAGGGCAAACGGACAGCTGTGTTTTTGGGAGAAAAGGTTACAAAATATCATAGAACACTGACCACATATCTAAATACACTGCTTTCAAATGGTTTTATAATAAATCAGATTGTGGAGCCGCAGCCGCCGGAAAACATGATGGATATTCCGGGGATGCAGGATGAAATGCGCCGTCCCATGATGCTGATTGTATCGGCGAACAAAAAAGTGGATAGATAGAACTAAAACACCTATAAGGTATAAATAGAGGTAATTTATGTTTAAAGAAAAAATTATTATAGAGATGAAAGAAGTATTCAAATAAATTCCTTTTGGCATAGAGCATACTCTCAAAGTTTTGAAAAATGCAGAAGATATAATGAAAGGAGAAAATATCGGAGAGGAAGAAAAAGAATTCATTAGTATTATTGCTATACTACATGATATTGGTGCGGTTGAAGCACAAAAAAAATACGGTTCTATTGATGGTGTCTATCAAGAAAAGGAAGGACCAGCAGTAGCGAAAGAAATATTAAAAAAGGTAGGCTATAACAAAAATATTGATAGAATATGCTTTATAATAGGCAACCATCA
>NZ_DBEXBB010000107.1:0-7984 GCF_048170425.1 Phocaeicola sp. | reverse complement strand
TCATTTTAAAATTCGTTTGTTGTATATGAAAAATGTCATGTTACGTGCTACACGCACCTTTATTGAAAATCTTTGTGCTCCCGAATATGCCAATAACCACCTCGCCGTGGAAATCTCTCATCCCGATGGTTTTACCGATGCCCAGGAACTTTCTATCCGGGTGTATTCCAGCGAATACCGCCTGCTGGGCTGTGACACTCGTTCACTGAAAGGGAAAAGACCCCGAAAAGTACGGTTCGACATACTCTCTGAAGAAGAATGGGAAGCCGGACTCTACCGTATCTACATCTACCGCAACGGACGCCCGGTGGGATGGACGCTCCTGGAGCTCTATTCCAGCTACGAATGCTGGGACAAGACCGAAGTGGAAGACTTCCAGACCCGCCCCGAAGAAAAATACTTTACCGAGACCTTCTGTTTCCTACCCTTGTTCTCCTGGATGCACCAGGAACAATGTGATTCGAACCTCATCCAGCAGTTCCTCGAAACATTGTATGCGCTCGACAGCCATCAGCTTGCCGTGCCTCACCTGCTCGTTTCAGGCAATCAGGCCCGTAAATATGCCGCCCGCCTGCTGGCCCTCCATTTCTGTGAAAAGCAGACCGCTCTTTGCTGCCATTTCTCCCTACAGGAATTGCTGGAGGGTTCCCTGCAATGGAAAGTCCTGCAAGAGAAGATGGACACCCGGAAAGTGGTACTGGTGGAGGTACCCTACAAGGAGTACTCCCGGCAGGAATCCAATCTGCTTGACCTGTTAGGAAACCTGATGGAACAGAAAGTTTCTTCCGGTCCTATCTTCATCTTCTACGGTACGATGGACAGTACCTATCAGTTGCGCAGATGCAGCACAGCGATGAGCCGCATCTTCACGGAAGAGAACACCATCTATACACCCGACAAGGCAGAAAACGACAACCCGGATAAAGACTTTCCGGCAGATAATCTTCCCTTACCATTTGACGAAGAAAAGCCGCTCCCACATACCGAGGATAATCCACTGCCCGAAGACAATACACCATCGGATGCCGAACAAGCTTTGCAGGAGATGGTGGGACTGACCCGCCTGAAGGAAGACTTGCGGGAGGCCCGGATGCTGGCCGCCTTCATGAAACGGCGTATGGAATTAGGACTCGACACGGAACTGGACAACCGCCACCACATGCTGTTCTTAGGCAATCCCGGTACAGGAAAGACAACGGTAGCCAAACTCATCGGACAGCTGTATCACCAGATGGGACTGCTTTCCAGCGGACATACCATAGAGACATGCCGCACAAAACTGGTAGGCGAATACATCGGTGAGACAGAAAAGCACATCAGGCAAGCCATTGAGGAGGCCCGGGGAGGCGTACTCTTCATCGACGAAGCCTACACCCTGATTACCACGAAGCAAGAAACGAAAGATTTCGGGAAAGAGGTGATTCACGCCCTGCTCACCGTGCTCTCGGAACCCAATCCCGACATGATTATCATCCTGGCCGGCTACGAGGACAAGATGCAGCAGATGCTCCGTACCAATCCCGGCTTACAGGAGCGTTTCCCTCTCCAGTTCTACTTTGACGATTACAATGCGGACGAGCTGATGGAAATGGCACACCGTCTCTTGCAGAAACGCAATTTCCAGCTGACTCCCGAAGCGGACAAGGAACTGTACACCCTGATTGCGGAAGCCACTGCCCAGCGCGACGAGTATTTCGGCAACGGACGCTGGCTGCACAACCTGATAGAGCAGGGTGTCATCAAGTGCATGGCCCAGCGTATCATGTCGCAGCCTTCCATTCCCGACAATACCTTCCTGTTCCGTACCATCACTAAGGAAGATGTCCTGAAGGCAGGCAATCGCCTCCACGGCAAACAGGTGGTGAAACTGGAACCGCAGCCCATCCGTCGCATCGGATTCAGAGCCTGATACCATATAATAACCTTCGCCATTGCTAAATCTATGACAAAGGTTCTAGAAAAATAAATCTCTCAATCGTTAGGTCAGCTACACAAGAATACCTACCTTTAAAACCGTTATTTATTATCAGGCAGTCTATCAGAAAAATATGAAAAAGACAAAACTATTTTTTGTGAGTGCTGCCCTCCTGATAGGAGGAGGGACGGCTGCACATGCCCAGTCGTGGAGAAACGGCGGGGCAGTTTCTTTGGATAAGCAGTATGCCGATTATCCTTGCGTGAATTTACTGGACAGTACAAGTGTGATGGTGGAGCCCACCGGACAGGGTTCGTTTGCGGTCTGCCGGGCCATACGGATACAGACGTCTGCCGGAGCCTTGCAGCAACGAGTACTGAAGTACGATTACGACCCGCTGACGGCAGCAGCCACCTTCAAGCGAGTAACCATCTACCATGCCGACGGAACATATACATCGGTCGATGTGACCAAGGCCTGCGACTATGCCGCTCCGGCCAGAGCCATCTACTGGGGAGCCCGCCAGATTATGCTGGAACTGGGCACACTGCAACCAGGCGACATCATCGACTATGAAATCGACAAGAAAGGATTTACATACGCCTTGCTGGGTGATTCACCCCAGGCAGGAGACGATTCCCGCTTCATCCCACCCATGCGCGGACAGTTCTACGACATCGTGCCCTTCTGGTCGGCCGACCCCACCCTGCGCAAAGTGTACCGCGTCAGTCTGCCGGCCGAAAAAGAAATGCAATTCCAGTTCTACCAAGGCGACTGCGCTTCTTCCATGCGTTACGAAGACGGACGGAAAGTCTACACCTTCGCCAAAGATGCCATCCTACCATTCCGTCGGGAACCGAACATGGTCGATTTCTATGACGCCGCACCAAAGCTGATGATGTCTACCTCCGCCGACTGGAAAGAGAAGTCACGCTGGTTCTACGGAGTCAACGAAGACTACGGAAGCTTCACCGCCATTCCAGAAGCCCAGAAGAAAGTAGACGAACTCATTCGGGGTAAAAAGACCGAACTGGAGAAAGTGGCGGTACTCACCCACTGGGTAGCCGACAACATCCGTTATGCAGGTATCTCCATGGGAAAGGGAGAAGGATTCACCCTGCACAACCTGAAAATGAACTACACAGACCGCTGCGGCGTGTGCAAGGACATTGCCGGCACACTGATTGCGTTCCTGCGGATGGCAGGATTCGAAGCCTTTCCGGCCATGACCATGGCAGGCAGCCGGGTGGAGACCATTCCGGCCGACCATTTCAATCATTGCGTGGCCGTGGTGAAACTCAGTGACGGCACGATGATGCCGCTCGACCCCACGTGGGTACCTTTCTGCCGGGAACTGTGGAGCAGTGCCGAACAGCAGCAGAATTACCTGCCGGGCACACCGGAAGGCACCGACCTGTGCCTGACTCCCATCTCCGACCCGGAAAACCATTACGTACGCATCAAGGCACAAAACACCCTCGATGAAAAAGGCACGCTGAAAGGCACCTTCACCATCGAAGCCGAGGGACAGAGCGACAACAACATCCGCCGCATCTTCACCACCGGATTCCAGAGCGAATGGGCACATACCATGGAACGCCAGTTGCTGAACGTATCGCCCAAAGCCCGATTGAAAAGCGTGGACTACGGACGGACACCCAAAGACTACCAGCGTGCCCCCATCCGGATTACGTTCCGCTACGAGATTCCGGAATATGCGCTGAAAGGCGACCAGGGAGAAATGGTTTTCAAACCCTTTGTGCTGAATAACCTTTACACGCAAGTCCTCTCCTACCTGCGGATAGATACCAGCCTGGAGAAACGGGCCTACGGTTTCAAGGACGGTTGCTCCCGTCTGGTAGAAATGGAAGAAAACCTGAAACTTCCTGCCGGATACGAATGGCAAGGAAAGGAAAAGCAGGACCAGATGGACGGCTCTGGAGCCGGATTCACCGGATACATGAGACAAAACGGCAACCAGTTGCAGGTGAAAACATCCTTGCGCCTGAAGAAACGGGTCTACGAAGCATCCGACTGGGACAGTTTCCGGAATGCGGTAAACACTGCCAAGGAATATGGAGAATATATTGTGGTAAAGAAATAACCACTCATACGAGAATTTTAACAAGAAACGAAGCGTAATGAAAACATTATCAATCTACATAGGAATCATAGGAATACTTTTGCTGGCAGTGCTGCCGTCCAGCGCCGCATCGGAAGCAGAATTCCGCAAACTTTCAAAAACGTACACCCTGCGTGCCGACGGCTGCCAGGAGATGCGGGTGCAAAAGGAACTCACCCTGTTCACCCATGCCGCCATGAACGGCCTGTACGGAGAAACATTTATCGTGTATAACCCCGATTTTCAGAAGCTGGAGATTCACGCGTCTTACACCCGTCAGAAAGATGGCACCGTGGTTCAGACACCCGCCAATGCCTTCGTAGAGGTATTGCCTGCCGCAGCTGCCAACGCACCGGCCTATAACCAGCTGAAGGAAATGGTCGTGGTGCACACCGGACTTGAATTAGGTGCCACCATCGTGCTGGATTACTCTATTGTGAGCAAAGCCGGTTACCTGCCGGAACTCGATGTCTGCTGTCCGGTCAAGGAACTTTCTCCCATCAAGGAATTCACCTTCCGCCTGAACGTGCCGGCTGGCAAATCAGTGCGCTATGAACTGTTGAACGCATCTGCCCAGCCATCCATTGCCCAAAGAGACGGAATGAAGTCCTTCACCTGGACACTGAAGGAAGTGAAACCCCGTCCATACGCCTATCCTTCCGCAAGAGGAAATATGGGGCAAGCACAAGCGGTAGCCAGCGGCATGATGCCTGTCTTCATAGCTTCTACCTGGTCGCAGTACGATGAAGCCCTGAAAAGCCTGAAAGCACAATTCCAGCCCGGAAGCCGCTCCGTTATTGAAGCAAAGGTAGCCGAACTGACCCGAGGCATCCAAGACAATCCGCAGGCAGTCCGCAACGCCATCGCCCGCTACATGACCGAACTGTATCAATTGGGACGTTGCGGCGTATCACTGCAGGATGCCGGCTACCGTCTCCGTCCGGCATCGGAAGTCATCCGTTCAGTTTACGGTACCCAGGCAGAACTGGTGAACCTGGATGTCACCTTGCAGCAGGCAGCCGGACTGGAAGCGGAAGTAGCCGTGTGTGCCTTGCGTCCGTCAAAAGCTGAAAACCAAGGACTGTCTACCATCGTATCGCTGGTAGCCCAAAGCAAGCTGATGCCCGAGAAGGTCGCCCTGACAGGCACCGAAGAAGCCAATCTGCAACCCTTCCTGACGGTGGCCAATCTGGATGGAAAACCACTGACAATGGAAGCTTATTTAGGAGCCAAGGAAATGCAGCAGACCGACACCCTGAAGGTGGACGAAAAGAAGTTGCAGCAGCCTGCCGAAGGATGGGAAATCGTGACACTGAACGACCCGACACCGGCCCGCACGCTCTATGCGTATGCTGCCAATACAACCATTCCCGAGAATATCCTTCTGCCGAGAACTATGAACTGCACGTTAGAGACCATTGTCTGCCTGCCGGAAGGAATGAAAGCAACTCCTCGCGCCAACAAGGAAATCAGCAATGCCTGCGGAAAAGTAGTATTCAGTTACCAGCCCACGAAAGAAGGCATGAAAGTGACCCGTAGCCTGCGCATCAGCCGCCAGTTGC
The DNA here is from genome assembly GCF_048170425.1 of Phocaeicola sp. Classification (GTDB taxonomy): domain Bacteria; phylum Bacteroidota; class Bacteroidia; order Bacteroidales; family Bacteroidaceae; genus Phocaeicola. The sequence continues at coordinate 2,385 of NZ_DBEXBB010000107.1, read as the reverse complement.
AGACTCCATCGAATTACAAGGAACTGTATGCCCTCCTGGCAGAATGGAGAGATGCCAATAGCCATACGCTGGTGGTGAAGAAAGTAGCAGAATAAACTGAAAATTTCCGGCCAACTTTTCCGTTTCCTGTTTCTGGCCTGTTTGAATGTTCGCTGAAAATTACTACATTCGCAGTAGAATCAAAATCCAGAGGTTATGAGCAAGCTATATCCGGTAGGAGTACAGAACTTTGAAAAAGTGATATTGGGTGGTTATGAATACGTCGATAAGACCGCCTTGATTTATCAGTTGTTCAATACAGGAAGTTACTATTTTCTGAGCCGTCCGCGACGCTTCGGAAAAAGCCTGCTATTGTCGACCCTTGAAGCCTACGCACAAGGAAAGAAAGAGCTTTTCAAGGGACTGGCACTGGAGAAACTGGAGAAGGACTGGACAGAATATCCGGTACTGCACCTGGATTTGAATACACAGAAATACGATACGCCGGAATCGCTGACCAACGTGTTGGAGGAAAACGTGCAGAACTGGGAAGCGCTTTATGGAGCATCTTCCAGTGAAATCGGCGTAGCCCGGCGTTTTCAGGGCATCATCCGCCGTGCCTGCGAGCAGACAGGCCGCCGTGTGGTGATTCTCATCGACGAATATGACAAGCCCATGCTCCAGGCCATCGGCAATGAAGCCTTGCAGAACGAATACCGCAGCACCCTGAAAGCCTTCTACGGAGCATTGAAATCCATGGACGGTTGCATCCGCTTTGCCCTGCTTACGGGAGTGACCAAGTTCGGTAAGGTCAGCGTGTTCAGTGATTTGAATAACCTGATGGACATCTCCATGGACGACCGCTACGTGGAAATCTGCGGCATCAGCGAGAAGGAAATCCATACGTATTTTGAGGAAGACATTCATGCGCTGGCTACAGCTACAGGCCTGACTTATGAAGAGACTTGTGCAGAGCTGAAATCTAATTACGATGGCTATCATTTCACGGAAAATGCCGTGGGTATGTACAATCCATTCAGTCTGCTCAATACGTTTGCGAAGAAAAAGTTCGGCAGCTACTGGTTTGAAACAGGCACACCGACTTACCTCGTCGAACTGCTCAAGCTCCACCACTATCCGATAGAAGAACTGGAACACATCGTCACCAGCCAGCCGGTGCTGGACAGTATTGATACGGCCTCAACCGACCCGATTCCGGTTATCTACCAGAGCGGCTACCTCACCATTAAGGGCTACAACAAGATGTTCGAGAACTACACGCTGGGGTTCCCCAACCGCGAGGTGGAACAGGGCTTCTTCAAGTTCCTGCTGCCCAACTATGCATCGGTGAGCGTAAGCAGGTCGCCCTACCAGATTCAGTGCTTCGTAGAGGAAGTGATGGCCGGTAAGGTGGACGATTTCTTCGAACGGTTAAAGACCATGTTTGCCGACATCCCTTACGAGCTGGCGCGCGACCGTGAGGTGCATTACCAGAACATACTTTACATCATCTTCAAGCTGATGGGCTTCTATGTGCAGGTGGAATACCATACTAGTCGCGGTCGGATTGACCTGGTGCTCCAGACGCAGGACTACGTGTACATTATGGAATTCAAGCTGAACGGCAGTGCAGACGAGGCCCTGGCCCAGATTCGGGAGAAAGACTATGCCGCACCTTTTGCCAAAGACAGCCGTACGGTCTACAAGATTGGCGTAAACTTCAGCGATGAGCTTCGGAACATTCAGGAAGTGAAGGTGGAAGTAAAGCCTTGATTCTCATGTCAGTTTATTTCAATGGCATAAGAAACTACAACCGCTTTTACGCCTGCTTCCGGGTATTTGCTCTTATAATGTGTTGTCAGGTCCTTGTATAGATAGAAAAGATTTGATGTTACTCCTGCTTCTCTTGATCTTGCAGAATATCCTAAAAATACATCAAATGAAGGATAGCCTGTTTCATTCCCTCCTTCATCCAGGAATGCCCATTCCATAAAACCATCTACTTGTCCTTCGGATGGTAACATATTATACACTTCGGGAAATTCTTCCTGAGTTTTATTGGTTCTTTTTATCAGACCAGGTCCTAATACATTAGTGTCATCTTTTATTGCGAGCCATTTCGGTCCTTCACTGTTGCCATAATAGAAATAGTGATAGTCTAATGGCAGAATCGAGTTATTCTTCAAATCCTCTTCAATCACCTCTTTGTTATCAGCCTCTACCGCATATCTGTATTCAGGCAGAAATTTGTCTTTATAAAATGCTTCCGGAATAAAGTGTTTCGGTAATCCCTCCGAGGCTTTTTTCTCTTTGGAGATTACCTCAAGCAACTCATGTTCCGTCCAGGCTGGTTGCCCCATACTATAATCCAAGTAACTTGTTTCGCTGATTTTTATTTTATATTCA
>NZ_DBEXBB010000106.1:0-8241 GCF_048170425.1 Phocaeicola sp. | reverse complement strand
AAAAAAATACTATATTTATTTATTACATGTCTGTCTTTTGTTGCGTTTTCATCCTGTGACGATCGTGATGAAATCCGTAATGACATTAATGACTTGAATGCGCGTTTGGATGCTTTGGATACGCAGATAGACGCTTATAATAAGCAGATTGCAGCTTATCAGGATATGGTTCTCGGTCAAATTTATATTAAGGACTATAATTATGATGAGAAAACCGGGAATTATGTACTTACACTGAGTGACGGAACTGCTGTAACGATTTATAGTGGAAAGCCAGATGATGAAATTCCTCAAATGTATATAGGTGAAGATGGTATGTGGCATTATACTCAGAACGGTACAGATGTTGTGTTGACAGATGCTACGGGGAGTCCGATTACGGCATTGCCGATAGATGGCAAGGACGGCGTTACTCCTCAGATAAGTGTAGATGCGGAAGGCTTCTGGGTTATTTCAACGGATGAAGGAGTTACATGGGAACGCATAGGAGGTACGACTTCTATTGCTACTCCAGATATGATGTTGCCGAGTATTTTTCAGTCTGTTACACCTGGTGATGACGGAAAATCTATGGTATTTGTAGTAGCCGCTACTGGAGAGTCTGTAACTGTTCCGGTAGGAGCAGAAGCTTCTTTCGATTTGGTCTTAACGAATGGAAATAGTATATCAGTGAAGGCAGGGCAGTCTGCAACGGTAACTATTCAGCAGATTAATGTAAAAGACATTACGATTGAATCTACTCCATTGCAGGTTTCGGTCTCAGATACGGAATTGAAGGTGACAGCTCCGGCTACTCTGGCTGCTCAAAATTATACTCTGAATTTGAAAGTTTTTTCAGAAGAAGGATATTGTAAACTGGTTTCGGTAACTGTAACGGTAACTGCTGAGAATTAAAGATAACGATAGGTTAACAAAATAATATGTACATTATGAAAATCTATAAATATATAGGTGTTGCCCTAGTGGCCTTGTCATTGGGAGCATGTAAGACCGATGATCTGGAAAGAGACATTGATACCTTAAAAGATCGTGTGACTGCCATGGAAGCAAAGGTAGACCGACTGAATGAAGGTATGAATATGATACGTGTTGCTTTGGATGGAAACAAAACGATTCAGAGTTATACGAAGAATGAAGACGGGAGCTATTCTTTGGTTCTGAGTGATGGTGGCACAATTAAACTGACACAAGGTGAAGTCGGAGCTACGGATGCGTATCAAGAAGTGAGTATTTCCAGCAATGGTTTTTGGGTAATCGGTGGTGTGGAAACGGAACATCGTGCTGTGGCAGCGGATGGAGAACCTGGGGTTACTCCTCAGTTCCGTCTGGCTATGGAGTCGGAAGGCAAATACTATTGGGAAGTGAGCTACGATGATAAACAGACTTGGCAAGAGGTAAAGAATCAACAAGGTACTCGTGTGTATGCGTCTGCTACAGGTAATTCTTCTGTGGCAGGTCTTATTGCTTCAGCTGCTCCTAATACCGCAGGAGATAAGTTTGAAATCACCTTAACGGGTAGTGATACAAAATATGCAATTCCTATCGTTTCGGGTTTGTCATGTGCTATTACGGATCCTGCTATGGAAGGTGGGTATTGGATTGTACCGACAACAGGAGCATCTACGAATGTTAATTTACAAGGAGATGCAGTTTTGGTAAATGCACCGGAAGGTTGGACAGTAACTGCTGCAATAGGAAATCAGACATTGGCTATCACTCCTCCCAATCAGGATGGAGCAGAAGGTATCATTACTTTGCAGGTGAACAAAGGTTTGTATTGGGCGATTGACCAGATTAAGGTACGCTCCAAGAAAGTGATAACGAGCTGGTATCAGGAATTTAATGAGGGAGGTGAAATTGTAATCAATGATGTGAAAATAAAGAAGGGAAGTGCGGATAATAAAGTCGTTATTAATGGAGATGAAGTAGATTTGACTGTAACTTCTATTACTACTGATGGTGCAGAAATTACTACAGATGGACTTTATTTTATTAATGCTGGATTGAACGTAACATATAAGAATTCCCAAAATAAGAACAAGATTCTGATTAATGATTCTCCTACAGGAGAAAAACCAGTTGTGACATGTACGAACACAATTACATTGAATGGAACAAGTCTTATTTGTAAGAATGTAGCTTTAAAATTGGATGCGAGTGCAACCTATCGTTTCTTGACAATAAATACTAATAATGCTCCGTATGTAGCGTTTGATGGGTGTAATCTTGAAGTACCGTCTACTGCTACTCAAAATGCATTTTATTATGCATCGTCAACTGTTGCTATAAATAGCTTCACCCTCCATAAATCTAAAGTAAAAATAGATAAGTTGACAGAGTATAATATAATAAGTGTTGGAAATAGTAATTTTGTAACTTTCAATTCAATGTCTGTTGATAATACTATTTTCTATGGGAACAATGCATCAACATTTAAATTATTTGGAGTGAATAATGCTAATGCCACGAAGGCAGGTATTGGATCATTGGTATTGCGTAATACCACATTCCTTAATATGCATTATGTAGGAAATGGTATTGTAAATGGGGATATTTCTACGATGATTGTGAAGAATAATATTATTTATGCAGATAATAATACTAATAATGTGACGGTGTTCCGCAAAAGAGGAAATTCTTCAGATCCATTGCAAGCTACAGATGGAGAAGTAGCTGATAATATTGGCTATATTGCAGGTAGTTATTATTTGAACTTGTGGCAAGGAGAGACTCCTCCTTTGGAAAATGCGGAAAAGATTCAGAAGTTGACGGAGTCTCCTTTTGTGACTGTGGATGCGGTAAATGGTACGTATGTCTTGAAACCAGAATATCAAGGTTACGGTGCGACCATAGAATAATAAAACATTGAAATACAGTTATCAGCCATCCGATATAGTATTACCGGGTGGCTGATATGTCTCAAATAGATAATACTATGAACCTACAATTTTGGAAAAAAATAGTGTTTTGTGGTTGCTTGTTTGCAATCACAGCATGTTCGGATGAGGAAACTGTAAATCCTTCTACCCCGATAGAAATACCGGAGCAACCCGCTGAGCTGGCAGAAAAATTAGCGCAGTATAATTCAGACATTGCAGCCATTCAATTGATGGTCGATGGTAAAGTAGAAGTGGTAGATTATATTTCCGATGAACAGCATAATTATACATTAAAATTAAGTGACGGAAAGATTGTAAACGCGGCTTTACAGACAGAAGTTGATACAGATATTCCATTGTTTGCGATTAATGCAGAAGGATATTGGGAATATATGTTGGGTGGTGAAAAACAGACATTGACAGACCTTTCCGGTAATCCTGTCCCTGCATGTAAGAGTTTAGGCAAGGGTACATTTACTCCTCAATTAGCATTAGGAGAAGACGGCTGTTGGCAGATGTCTTTGAATGGTGTACATTGGAAAAAATTATCGGATACTCCGGCACCTTCACTCGAAGGAAAAACGGTGGCAAGTTATTCTTTGTTTAAATCCGTAACGGAAAATGAGGATGGAACCTTGTCGTTGGCTTTATCTGGGGGCGATATGGTTCTTTCAATAGATGCCGCAGTTTCTTCTTCCGCCCAGGCATGGAAGAAGTTTTTGATGAAGAGTGAAGATAATGTGTTGCTGGATTATTCATATGCCGGATACAATCACGGAGAAAGTGCTCCTGCTGATGGCTTTGCGTGGGGGTACAAGGTGATAAACGTGAGGGAACGTATGGTGAAAGATAATTTGTCGGCACGTGATGCTTTGATTAAAATATTGGATGAAAACAAACTGGTGCGTGTATCTAGTACTTCTGCGACAAATGCTAGTGCGAAGATTGTGATTTATTTCCCTGCCGGTAATTATGATTTGCAGCCAGAAGGAAATACAGCTAAGTTCCCTGAAATTTACGGAGGAAATTTCGTAATAAAAGGAGATGGGATTGGAAAAATTTGTTTGCTGATGAATAACCCGATTGGCACTAGTGAATCTACTACAGCTCCGTTGTTGACCATTAAGCATACTAATAGTCCGACAAATGTTGGTAATTCTAAAATTTTAGCGCAGGTAACAGAAAATGCTGCTAAGGGAAGCTTTAGTGTGAAAGTGGCATCTGCTGCTGCTTTATCGGTTGGCAAATGGGTGCAGTTGCGTTTGCGCAGCGGAAACAATGAACTTCTAAAAGAAGAGGTCGGTCCTATGTATAACCAAATGACGACTTCATGGTCAATTGCGCAACAGCCGGGGCTTGTTGGAGCTGATCTTACAAAGGCTAATGAAGATGGAAAAGGAGTAAATGTCATGGAATTTCACCAAATTAAATCAATTGATGGTAATATGGTAACTTTCTATGAACCGATTATGCATGAAGTGAATGTGGCTTATAATGATTACGATGGTGGATGGGTGATTCGTGATTATAAATATTTTGAAAACGTTGGAGTGGAAGACCTGACTTTTGTCGGCAAGGCCATTACTCCTTATTATCATCATGGGGAAGGACAGGATGAGTCGAAAGCATGGTTGTACGACAGTGGATATGTGCCTTTGCAGTTGAACCGTGTGGTGAATTCATGGGTGCGCAATGTAAGTTTTGAAAGCGTGAGCGAGGCAATTACTTTTGGTGAATCTGCTAACTGCTCTGCTTATAATATCTCGATTACGGGTAATCGCGGTCACTCAGCAGTGCGTGCACAAGGCTCTAGTCGTGTGTTTATTGGCAAGGTCTGTGATGAGAGCTCTGATTCTCGTGGGCATGGGCAGTGGCATGGCTGCGGTGTGTCAAAACCGAGTATGGGAACCGTAGTTTGGAATTGTAACTGGGGGCAGGATGCTTGCTTTGAGTCGCATGCTACTCAGCCTCGTGCTACTCTTTTTGATAATTGCCGTGGAGGACTGGTACGGTATCATGCAGGTGGAGCCGAAAATGAAGCACCGAATCATTTGTCAGATTTGACCTTGTGGAATTTGTATGTGACGGGTACAACAGATGAAAAAGGCGATAATTTCTCTTCTGACTTTAAATGGTGGGATGCAGGAAATATCTGGTGGAAAATTTATCCACCTATAGTGGTTGGTACACATGGAAATGCGGTAACTTTCTCAAAAGAAGAAGGACAGTTAACGTATGAAGAGAGCACAGGTGTGGAGGTAACTCCCACGTCATTGTATGAAGCTCAGTTGCAGAAACGTTTGGGATATGTTCCTGCGTGGTTGAATGCGCTGAAATAATTTGAATTAAAAAATATTACCCCGTAGTAGAGTTATGCTATTACGGGGTAGTTTTATAAGTATATATGACTGGAATTAGATTTAATAAACTTTAAAAAGAAAATTTGAATGAAAGTGCTTCGTTTTGAGTTTGTTGTAAAACGACTATTGTATTTTTTTATGATAATGTCTTTGTGTGGTTTATACGCTTGCAAAGACGAGAATCCAGACAAAAATGAGGGAACTGATGAAGGAGGAGATGCTCCAGTTGCAGGGAATGTATTGGCACAAATGAATCGTGACATTGCAGACATGCAACAGATAGCAGAAGGAAAAGTAAAAATATTGGCTTATACGAAAGAAAGTAACGGACGTTATTTGGTGGAACTGGATAACGGGCATGTGCTTACTGTGTATGCCGAGGATGAACAAGTAAAAAAGAATTCAGTTCCTTTGGTGGGCATTGACGCTGATGGCTTCTGGGTGTATGAACTGGATGGAAAAACGGCAAACCTGACAACTGTAGACGGACAGCTTGCAGCTGCGCTTAGTTCCGCTGGCAAAGCCATTTTTACTCCTCGATTTCGGGTAGGAGAAAAGAAATTCTGGGAAGTATCTTATAATGGTTCTCAGTGGATACAAATAGGAACTCGTCAGGTATGGGATGTAGAAAAGGAAACGGCTATCGCTTTTTCTCCTTTTGCGAAATGTTCGGTAAATGAAGAAAATGGAACGTTGGCAATCTCTTTGCGCTGTGGAGAGAAAGTGATTACTGCGAAAGTACAGGGTAAGAATACAACGGATGCGTGGAACAAGTTTGTGACTGGTTCGACCGACAATGTATTGTTGGATTTTTCGTATGCAGGCTATAAACATGGAGAGGTTGAGGCTCCTGATGGATTTGCTTTGGGATATGAAACGGTTAATGTAAGAGAATACATGAATGCCCATCCCGATTTGACTGCGCGGGAGGCATTTTTAGCGTTGCTGAAAGAAAAAAGACTAGTACGCATTGACGATGAAAGCAAATCGTATTCAAATGCCAATGCAAGAGTGGTATTCTATTTCCCTGCTGGAGAATATGTACTGCATAATGATGAGGATAATACGCTGACGCAAGACGTTGAGAACCCTGCGTGCGACGAAAAAGGGAATAATACGAGCTCGTCTATTATTATCTATGGCGGAAACTTTGTAATAAAAGGTGACGGACCTGACAAGACGTTCATTAAAATGGATACCCCGAACCTGCCGACGAATGAGAAAGTGATGTATTCCTCTCCGGTAATGATTAATATTAAGCATAACTCATGGCTGGGAGCAGAGTATGAAGTGACGGGAAACGCAGGAAAAGGAACCTTTAAGGTAAAGGTGGCCGGAGCATCGAATTTTAAAGTTGGTGAGTGGGTATGTTTGTATTTGCATGACAATAGCCCGGAACTGGTGAAACAGGAATTGCTTCCGTATGCTTGGGAGTCGACTATGACAAATATTTCTACAGAAGGAGTACAGGTAGAGGATTATCATCAGATAGTGGGCATTAGCGGTGATGAAGTTACCTTTAAGGAACCCATTATGCATGAGGTAGATACGCAATGGAAATGGAAATTGCGCAAGTATTCTTGTTATGAGAACGTGGGCGTAGAAGATTTGACGTTTGTGGGACATGCTGTAAATGATTTCAAGCATCACCGCAGCTGGATTGACGACGGGGCTTATAAACCGATTGCTTTTATGAGACTGGTAAATTCGTGGATGAGACGGGTTAATTTTGAGAGTGTGAGTGAGGCGGCCTCAATTATTTCAAGTGCGAATTTTTCTGCCTATAAGATTAATATTACGGGAAACCGTGGACATGCAGCTATTCGTTCCCAAGGATCCAGCCGGGTGTTTATCGGTGCGGTACGTGATTGTACGGATGGTCCGTTGGCGGATGAGTATCCTACGTTCCAGAGTAATACCGGACAATATCATGCTTGTGGAGTGTCAAAACCTAGTATGGGAGCTGTTATCTGGAGAGTGACTTGGGGGAATGATGCTTGTTTTGAGTCGCATGCTACTCAGCCCCGGGCTACACTGATTGATAATTGTACAGGTGGTTTTGTACAATCCAGACAAGGTGGGGATGCTGACCAGGTACCGAATCACCTGAATGACCTTACAATATGGAATATGTGTTCCACAAATACAAAACTGAATGGAAGCGGTACGCTTCCTGAAAACGGGGAGTTTGACTGGTGGCGTACGGGGTGGAAATATTGGAAAATTCTGCCACCGGTAATCGTGGGATTCCACGGTGACCCTGTCAAATTTGTACAAGACCAGGTGAAACTGGATGAAAGCCATGGCATACCGGTAGAGCCTCAGTCGCTTTATGAAGCACAATTGGAACATCGTTTAGGAAGTGTTCCGGCTTGGCTAAATGCGCTGAAATAGTGTTATTGGAAAGGTCGGGATGAGCCTTAAGGGCTTGTCCCGACCTTTATGCTTTGATATTAGCATGGAGTTCTGGAATTTTTTATGAAATGTCTTCATGGCTTTTATAGTTTCCGGTCTGGAAACATACGTTTTTCAGCCGGAGATTTATATTTTTCAGTTGGAAAACACACAGTTCTCGCCGGGGAAACATAAAAAATTACCGGATGGTGTGCTTTTTTAGTTGCGGGGTTTTGACAAACTTTTTAGTTGATAAATTTAGGCAGTTTGTTTTCTTCTGTTCTTATTTAACCTGAAGAGGTATGAAAGGCGAATTTTATACAGACTGAGCTAAAATAGAAAATCCCGTCCTCAGATATTTTATTCCGAGAACGGGATTCTTATTGTTAAATCCGGTATATCAATCTTTGTCAATTTTCAAGATTCCGCCGGTTGTGGAGTTGAAAATTACCCGTGTATTGATTTTTTTGTCAAACAAGCCATCTAACAGTACTTCAGTGTAACCGAACTGAGTGAAGGACATTTCGTCGTTGAAGAGTTCTTTACCTTGGTAGCTGACTGTGACATTGCCTTTGCCCGGCACATTATAAATGACACCGTCAATCTTT
>NZ_DBEXBB010000105.1:0-9550 GCF_048170425.1 Phocaeicola sp. | reverse complement strand
AAGTTTCTTCAGAAACGTACTTCTGTTAAAGAAATCTCTTCTCTTTTGAAATGGTGGAGGTCAGTTGAATGTGAAGAGTGGTTACAACGAGAGTGGAATGAAGCTTCTGAGACGATTGCTCCTGTAGTAAAAAATAGGATGTTAAAGAATATTTATTCTCATATAGCAAAACATCGTATAGACCAGCATAAGAGGCCATTTCACATTCCAGTTCGCTATTGGGTATTGAAAACTGCCTGCTCAGTTTTATTGTTGCTTCTGGGAGGAATGGGTATTTATTATTTGTCCCATTCAGATAATTCTTCCTTGACAGAAACAACTGTTTCTGTGGAGAAAGGACAAAAAGCTAAGATTCAGTTGCCAGATGGAACAAACGTATGGATGAACTCGGATTCTAAATTGTCTTATAATACAGCATTTAATAATAAAGATAGGGTTGTTGAATTGGAAGGAGAAGCTTATTTTGAAGTCTCAAAAAATCCGGATAAACCCTTTATTGTACATATTCCTGATATGTTTATTAGAGTTTTAGGGACTAATTTTAATGTGAAATCATATACAACTGATGATGAATTCATCACGACATTGGTTGCTGGAAAAGTAGAGATTGAAGCTAATCAAAAAAGGACGATATTATATCCTAATCAGAAAGCTGTCTACAATAGGAACAATCAGGAGATTACGGTGTCGGATGAGGTGGATGCAGCGGAATGCTCATGTTGGAGAGATAATATATTGCGGTTTAATTCTGAGACATTTGAGAATGTGGCGGAAACACTTGAGCGTTATTATAATGTGACGATCGTTTTAGATTCGGAAAAGGTAAAGCGATTCCGCATGACTGGTCCTTTGGTTAACTCTAGTTTGGAAAGCACGTTAGAAGTCTTGTCATTGACATTTCCTATTACATATACGATTGATAATAATATAATTACTATTAAGGAGAAAAAATGATGTAATCATTATTGCTAATTTTAGTATAAACAAAATCTGATGCGTATGAAAAAGGTTGGAATTTTTCAATTTAAACATCTCCAACGAGGATTGTTTAAGTTAGGAGCGTTCGCTTTGTTTTCCTTGTTTGTGTTTATGAATGCTTTTTCACAGATTTCTGTGGATTTAAAGGAATTGACAATTAGACAGGCGCTTAAAACAATTGAAAAAAACAGTTCTTATCAGTTCTTTTATAATGATGATATGAAAGGACTTGATAAGAAGGTGTTTTTATCCGTACAAAACAAGGACATAGATTTTATTTTGTCTGAGTTATTCTATGGCACGAATATATCTTATCGAAAAGAAAAGAATAATTTAGTTGTTCTTACAGAGGAGGGTGTTGTATCCAAAGAAAAAGGTTTGTCTTCTAAATTTATTACAGGATCGGTGAAAGATAAATCAGGGGAACCTATTATTGGTGCGAATGTCCTTGTGAAGGGAACTTCCGTTGGAACCATCACAGATTTCAATGGAAATTATTCCATTGAAGTTCTTGATGGCTCTGTTTTACAGTTTTCATTTATAGGTTATAATTCGCAGGATGTGAAGGTTGGGAAAAACAAGGTGGTGAATGTGGTGATGGCAGAAGATACACAAAATCTGGATGAGGTAGTAATTGTTGGCTATGGCTCTCAAAAGAAAGTCAACTTGACAGGAGCTATTGCAACAGTGAAAATGGATGATGTGATAGGAAACAGACCCGTTGGTAATACTGCCCAGGCACTGGCTGGGGTAATCCCCGGTTTACAGGTTAGCCATAATAATGGGAAGCCCGGGACAACAATCAATATGAATGTACGTGGTGCAACTTCTATTAATGACAATAGTAATGGAGCTCCTTTGGTGTTGGTGGATAACGTTCCAATGGATATTGACCTGCTTGACCCCAATGATATAGAAAGTGTCACGACGTTGAAAGATGCGGCAGCCTCAGCTATTTATGGAGCACGTGCAGCCTTTGGGGTAATATTGATTACCACCAAACAGGGAAAGAAGGACTCTCCTATGCGTGTCTCTTATAATAATAACTTCTCATTTTCGAAGCCAGCTTCTTTATTGGATAAAGTAGACCCTTATAGGACTGTTAAAACTTATTCAGATATGGGGCTGGACCGCTATTATGGTGGTCAGGACACCAAGCAGTGGCTACAATATATTGATGAGTATCATAACGGTCAGCATCAGGAAGGCTACTTGTGGTCTGATGGCGTAAGATATTCCCTTGCTCCGACAGATGTAATAGATGAGATGATGGCAAAAGCAGGCTTTCAGCATCAACATAATATCTCCCTGACCGGAGGAACGGATAAAACAACATATCGTGTTTCATTTGGTATGATTGATGAGAATGGAATACTGACCGGAGATAAAGATACTTATAAGCGGTATAATACCTCTGCATTTGTAAGTATGGAAGCAAATAAATGGTTGACGGCTCAAGCGGATATTCGGTATACGGATGCAAAAACATCAACGGCTATGGGTGGAACCTCGGAATATGGTGATACTGGTATTTGGTCTTTTGCAAAAGGGCTGCCGACTATGGCTCCATTGGGGTATGGGTACGCTACGGAAAATGACACTGAGCTGCTCCCGTTTGGTACGCCTGCAAATATTCTTGCTTTTTCAACACCCAAAATCAATCGGAATAATAATATCCGAATTTTGGGGCGTATTCTGTTGAAACCGATTAAAGATCTGGAAATCATAGGTGAATATAGTTTTAACCGTGGTTGGGAGTCAGAGCGTACGTTTAATGATAAGTTTAAATTTATAGAAACGGTTACTGGTGAGAAAAAGGATGCATATAATACATCGACCTATAAAATGTATCAGGCTTTTGAGACAACCAATGCAATTAATATATATGCTACTTACAATAAAGAGATTGGAGCTCATTCTTTTTCTGTTATGGGAGGATATAATCAGGAAAGCTGGTACAGAGAGTCTTTGCAATCATCCAGGCAAGACCCTATTGACCAGAGGCTGCCATCTATTTCACAATCTACAGGCGTGATAGAATCTGAGGACCATTTTTATGAGTATGCATTGAGGAGCCTTTTTTATCGTTTAAATTATTCTTATAAAGGTAAATACCTTGTTGAGGCGAATGGGCGCTATGACGGCTCTTCCCGCTTCCCTAAAAAAGATCGTTTTGGTTTTTTCCCTTCTTTTTCTGCAGGTTGGCGCGTTTCGGAAGAACCTTTTATGGAAGGAATCAGAACCTATGTCGACAATTTGAAGATAAGGGCTTCATGGGGAAGCATAGGTAATCAGAATGTAGATTATTATGCTTATTTAGCAACGATGGCTGCAAAGAATGATTTGCAGTGGATTCTGCCGGGATCTGATAAATATGTAACAACTTTGGATGTGCCGGGCTTAGTCAGTTCGTCGTTCACATGGGAAACGGTGAATACTTTGGATGTAGGAGTGGACATTAACCTGTTCAATCGTCTGGGTATCGTTTTCGATTGGTATAAACGTGATACAAAAGATATGTTGACTACGGCAAAACCGCTTCCTTCTGTATTGGGAACCACGGCTCCCAAAGTAAATGCGGCGAATATGACGAGTAAAGGTTGGGAGTTATCCTTGAATTGGAACGACAGGATTGGCAAGGTGAAGTATAATATTGGTTTTAATATTTATGATTCTAAATCTAAGATTACAGAATATAGTAACGATGACCAGATTCTGATGTATGTAGATTCAGGAGATGGTGTAGAAAGAATGTACTATCGTAAGGATATGGAGTTTGGAGAAATCTGGGGGTATCAGACAGACAGGTTTTATACAGAAAATGATTTTATAGATGGAAAGCTAAAAGACGAGATTCCTGCATTTAGAGGGCAGAATAGAGATAATGTGCAGCCTGGAGATATATTATATAAAGATTTAGACGGAGACGGTGAGATTAGTAATGGTGATAACTCACTGAATAACCCGGGCGATTTATGTGTGATAGGCAATAGTACCCCACGTTTTCAATATAGTATCATGGGAGGACTTTCTTATGCAGACTTTGATTTGTCATTCTTGTTTTCTGGTGTGGGTAAGCGCGATTTATGGATTAATGAACTATGGATTCCCTCAGGACAATTCCCTAAAAGCATAGAACGATATCAGATTGATTATTGGACAGAAGATAATCCGGATGCATTTTATCCACGTTTATATGGCGAAGGAGGAAATGATTCATATAACCATCAACGGCAATCTAAATATTTATATAATGGAGCATACATTCGCCTGAAAAATGTGACACTGGGATACAATCTGCCTAAAAAAGTTTGTAGCAGGCTACATATTCAAAAATTTAGGATATTTGTAAGTGGAGAGAATCTGTTCACAATTCATCATCTGCCTGAAGGTTATTATCCTGATACGTATGACATGTCCCCGGGAAGCAATAAGATTAATGCAAGTATTGAGGGGGATTCAAGTGCTAATGGATGGGCTTATCCATTGATGCGTCAATATTCTTTTGGTATTAATTTAACTTTCTAATTAAGGAGGAGTGTTCTATGAAAAAGATCTATATTTTAGTACTATTGATAGGTACAAGTTGCATGCAGTCATGTTTGAATAATGATTTCCTGGAGAAATATCCGCTGGATCAACAGACAGAAGAGACGGCGTTCTTTTCGTATGAAAATTTTCAGACTTATGCTTGGAATTTCTACTCTTATTTGGAGGCTGATGCAGGCCCTACTTCATTGGAGAGCGGGCCGGTTTCTACAAGTATTTTTGATTGTTATTCCGATAACGGCTTTTATGGAAGTCCGAATGAAGAAAATCCCTGGGTTTGGCAAACTGTCACAGTACCTAGTACAACTGATGAGTGGGATGTCCCATATACACGTATTAGGGCTATTAATATAATGTTGGATCATATTGATGAGTCTGATTTGGATGAGGATGAGAAAAAACATTGGCGTAGTGTAGGTTATTTCTTTAAGGCAAATGAGTATTATAGGTTAATATCCTTTTTTGGCAGTGCAATATGGGTAGAAAATACTTTAAAGGACAATGATGATGATATTCTTTATGCAAAGCGTATGCCGAGGGTCGAGCTTGCTCAGAAAGTGTTGGATATGTTGCTTTATGCTAGGGATAATATCAAAGCAGAAGGAGATGGAGAAAATACGATTAACGGGGATGTCGTGTTGGCATTGATTTCACGGTTTGGATTGTTTGAGGGGACATGGGAGAAATATCATTCTATTTCGGAAGGAACGGATTATTTGCAGGCATGTTTTGAGGCTTCTGCCGAACTTGTAATGAAACATCCGACAGTTCATCCCAATTATGATGAGTTGTTTAACTCTGAAAGCTTGGCTGGGAAAGATGGTATTTTGTTGTATAAGAACTTTCTTTCTGACGGGAAGGGGCATAATATGACCCGCTATGTCCGTACCTCTTCTCATTATGGTGAGGTTTGTGCCGATGCAATAGCTGCTTATCTTTGTCAAGACGGCAAACCTATTTATACAAGTAATTTGTTTGGAGGTGATAAGAATACAGGAGATGCAGATGTATATACGGAATTCCGTAATCGTGATTATAGGTTATATTTTAATGTTTGCCCTCCTTATAAGGTGAACAGCCCTTCAGCTACAAATGTAGATTTTTCTTTAGTGACCGATACGGAAAATCCGGTAGATCGCGAATATATAGATTTAATGAACAATCTTTGTGCTGGAACTTCTTCTACAAAAACATTGCCGATGTTACAATGGGCTGGACAGATTTTACGTGAAATACCACATTTCCGTGAGAATGCATATGGTATGGGACAAGGTTTTATGACATCATATGGAGGATACTATGTGTGGAAATATTATAATACTACCACTCCTGTAAATTCAGCCGGCTCATTGAATTCTACGGATTTTCCGCTTTTCCGTATGGGAGAAGTGATGGTTAATTATGCAGAGGCTGCCTTTGAGCTGGGAAAGTTCTCACAACAGATTGCTGATGCAACAATTAATGTGTTGCGTGACCGTGCTCATGTGGCACACATGAATGTAGCCCAGATTGATGCTAATTTTGACCCCAAGCGTGATCAGACGGTAGATCCTGTTTTATGGGAAATTCGTCGTGAACGTCGGGTGGAATTGATGTTTGAGGGTTTTCGTAATGATGATTTAAGACGTTGGAAAAAAGGAGAGTATATGAACAAGCAGCAGCTTGGAGTTTATTTAAATAAGGCAGACTTGGAAGATGAACGTCATCGTGGGGATGAGGCGGATGTAGCAGATTTCAAATTACAGTTAGATCGTGCCGGAAATAGCGGACGAATAGTGTTTTTTGCAGATCCGGTTGCTGTCGGTAAAGGTTGGTTGGAGCATTATTATTTGCACCCTCTTCCAAGTAATGAACTTTTGCTAAATAAGAATCTGGAACAAAATCCAGGTTATCCTACGACAAATGCAGATAAGTAACAGAATTCATAAATAAGGGTTATTGTGCTGGCAATACCCTTATTTATAAAATGTAATAGTGTTTTTAATGTATGAATCAATTAGGCCTTTTCATAAAGTATAGTTTATGCTTTTTCCCTCTCACGGTCTTTCAGACGGTGATGGCAGGTGTCAGGGAAAAAGTAAATGTCGTGTTTATTTTAGCAGATGACCTGGGATATGGAGATTTGAGCTGTTATGGCCAAGAAAGATTCCAGACTCCCAATATTGATGCATTAGCTCATCAAGGCATACGTTTTACGCAGTGTTATGCCGGAACTTCTGTGAGCGCTCCTTCTCGTTGCAGTCTGATAACAGGTATGCATTCAGGACATGCTTGCATACGTGGAAATAGTAGTGTAAATCCGAAATATAAGGTCGCATTACCTCAGAATATTACAACCATTTTTAAGATTTTTAAGGATGCAGGGTATGCTACAGGAGCATTTGGAAAATGGGGATTGGGAGATGTTGGAGGGACAGGAGATCCTAACAAGCAGGGCGTAGACGTTTTTTATGGGTATAATAGTCAATTATTGGCTCATAATTATTATCCGGAATATATGTGGGATAATAATAAAAGGGTGGACTTCCCTGAGAATTATGATGGGAAATTTGGAACTTATTCCCAGGATTTGATTCATAAGAAGGCATTACAGTTTATTGAAGATAATTGTGATAACCCTTTTTTCTTATTTATTCCTTATGTATTGCCTCACGCGGAATTGTTGGTTCCAGAAGACAGTATCATTAAAAATTTCCGTGGAATGTACCCTGAGCAACCTTATCATGGTGTAGATTCCGGACGGATGTTTCGTAAAGGGGGATATTGTTCTCAGGTTTATCCTCGTGCTACGTTTGCTGCAATGGTTTATCGCTATGACGTATATGTTGGACAAATTGTTGCAAAGTTGAAAGCACTTGGACTCTATGATAATACAATGATTATTTTTACAAGTGATAATGGACCTCATCGGGAAGGAGGTGCCGATCCGGAATTTTTTAACAGTAACGGTATATATAGAGGCATTAAGCGTGATTTGTATGAGGGAGGGATTCGTGTCCCGTTTATTGCTGTATGGCCGAATGTGATTGAAGCAAGTTCTGTTTCTCATCAGCCTTGTGCTTTTTGGGATATGTTGCCGACCTTTAATGAATTTCTTAAAGGCAAGCCTGTGCCTACTGACGGAGTGAGCATTTTGCCAACGCTAAAGGGAAAAGGGAATCAGGAAGTGCATGAGTATTTGTATTTCGAGTTCCATGAAGAAGGAGGACGCCAGTCCATCCTGAAAGGAAATTGGAAACTGCTTCATTTGGATATACAAAAAAAGGGATATTATGAATTATATAATATTGCTTCTGATCCGTCGGAACTGCATAATGTGATTGAACGGTATCCTGAAAAGTTTGAAGAACTTAAAAAATTGATGGGTAAAGCCCATGTGTATGATATAAACTGGCCGTTGTTGCCAGAAGAATTTAGGAAATAACCATATAGAAACTAACAGTATGAGTAGACGTATTATTTTAAGCTGGTGTATTTCTTTTGCTTCTTTCTTGAGTGTGTTAGGGCAAAGTGTGATTAAGGAATCACAAAAGTTTTATAGTAATCTCCTGAATAAGGATGTTTCATATTCTATTTATTTGCCTGATGGTTATGGGTTGTCTGAACGTACATATCCGGTTTTGTATTTGCTGCATGGGTGGACTGATGATGAGACTTCATGGATACAGATGGGTGATATGCAGGCAATCACAGACCGGGCTATAATGCAAGGCTTGGCAGCCAAAATGATTGTCGTAATGCCAAATGCCTGGGAAACGTGGTATGTGAATTCTTATGATGGAAAGTTTCCGTATGAAGATATGTTTTTTGAAGAGTTAATACCTTACATTCAACGAACATATAAAGCGCGTACGGAAAAACAGTTTCGGGCAATTGCTGGTTTATCAATGGGAGGATACGGGGCTTTTCTATATACCTTGCATCATCCTGAATACTTTACGGCATGTGCGCCGTTGAGTGCTGCAATTTATACAGAGAATCAGATGCAGAAAGCTTTAAATACTGATAGAGGTAAATTGTTTGATAAACTATACGGTAAAGGGAATCTTACACCTTATTGGTATGAGAATAGTGTATTGCATCTTTTGGAAAGAATGGAAGATGGTGCTTCCTTAAATGTGCTGTATTATATTGATTGCGGGGATGATGATACGCTTTTGCATGGGAATAATCTGGCTCATGAATTATTGCGGGAAAAGAATATTGCTCATGAATTCCGTGTCAGGGACGGTGGGCACACATGGACTTACTGGAGAACGGCTTTACCTTCTGTTCTGGAATTTATAACTAAAAGATTTAGGAGAAGTTAGTCTGTGTGTAGTTAAGGGTTGACGTTTCCTGAGCATGGCTGGCTTTTGGGGTGATTTCTTTTAATCAGCAGCGAAAATTTTGGAAATTTGTATCAGGTATCCGTTAAAAACGAGAAGATAAATAGAAAACGTTCTGATATATTCTCTGTTCCACAGTGCGGGATTTGTATTTCACAGTGTGAAATATGTATCCCACACTGTGGTTTTTGTATCCCACAGTGTGAAACAGAGAATTCTTCCCTGCGTTTCAAAGAAAATACGCTGAGAAAGAGTGATTTATGTGGATAGTATGAATCTTTGTCTGAAAAAATAGGTGTAGAGTGGGATATAGAGCCTTTCCGGAAGTTTATGAAAATGGTAAAAAAACGGCTTTAAAGGGTATTTATAACTCCTTTAAAGCCGTATATAATGTGGTACCTTTTCTACTTGTTACTGTTCATATTCCTTCTTCCGTTTCGGATTCATCGGGAACCAGCCTTTCAGCACGCGTTCGCGCTGTTCGAAGACCTTCTTGATGGTCCAGAAAGAAGAGAATGAGAAAACTCCCAACAAGGTCGACAGCAGAATCTGACTTACCAGTATGTAATCGATGACCTATATTTCAGTAATTTATCTTATTATGGACAGAAGGCGGCTGGAGCATTGAAATAAATTTTTTATGGTATATTCAAATCAGTTATAATTTGAGAAAGAAATATTTATTGTTTCATTTA
>NZ_DBEXBB010000104.1:0-6194 GCF_048170425.1 Phocaeicola sp. | reverse complement strand
TATTTAAAAATATTATCTTCTTAGAGAAATATGTCCATCAATCGGAAATCCTTCCCCTTTCCACGCCTTTCTCGAGGTCCAATCTTCAGCTGGATCAGACCAAAATGGATGATTAGCAGGGAGTCCCAATGGTAAATAGACCAAAGAAGTCATATAGAGACTCCCATTATTCGTATAGTAATTAGCCAAATTGGGCTGGTGGCCTACAAATCCAAGTCTCAAAAAATGCTTATCATCAAAATTTCCCTCAACAGAAAACATATTTTTCATTACTGTAGTAAGCGCACTTCTCACTTGTCCATTTTTCAAATCTCCAGGCAAACCATATTTCCATGCGGCAAGCGCCATTGATTGGAATGCCCCCATGCGATACACTACCGATCGTCCAAATGCCGGATAGGTGCCTTCTGGAGAAATAAGCCTTTCAACGAAAGTATTAAAGCGCTGCATTCTTCTAACCGCTAAAGAAACAGAAACTGGAGTTGAGAACTTATTAGCCTCACAGACCTCTAATACCTCCACATACATCGGATGTATTACATAAGAATTATAATAATCCAAGGCAAATTCCGGACCATCACTATACCAGCCATCACTCAGATACCATTCATTTATCTTATTGACGGCAACAGTAAGTGCATACATATCAGCCTTTTCACCTATCGACAAAAGGAAGGCCTCAGTCATGGCTCTGAAAAGCAACCAGTTATTATACGCCGGACGTATCACTCTCAACCCGATGAATCTATCAATATATCTTTGTTTAGTGACCGGGTCCAATCTATTCCAGGTTGCTTCAGGTGCGCGCATAAAACTTTCTGCAATATAAGCCGCATCCACCAATATCTGAGTGGGCCCCTCCCACAACAGGCAGTCTGGACTATCAGGATTTACCGCATTTTTATACGATGATATAGCCCAGCCACGGAGTTGCCTTCTCATTTTACCTTCCTTACTTTCATCATCTGGCAAAGCAAGCCAGGGTGAAATACCAGCCATCAGTCGCCCAAAGGCTTCCATATAAGCCACTCGTTTGTCTCTTCCATCCCAGATCGGGCTAAGTTCCAGATTCATGTTTTTCTGCAATTCACCTTTACTCATATTTTCAAGTATAGGCTGTGCTATCTTATAACACAGTTCGGTCCAAACTTCCCGGTCGTTGCTCTGTGGCACTTTATCATTTTTTGCAACAACATGAACAGACACTAACATAAGTGCTACTAAAAGCACACTTCTAAATTTCATCATAGCCATTTATCTTAATGCAAGTTTTTTACTCTTTTCTATGTCAACTTTTCTCTTCAATGCTTCCAGATAATAATAATCTGCATAATTCAAAGGAACATCTATTTCGCTGTTATGAGGAACACTTCCCACTGAATGCATCAGAATAAATCGTCCATTCTCACCCAGTTTTGCAGTGTAACGCTCTGAAGCAAGGCTTTCCATAATATGGTCAGCATATTCCTCATAGGAAATCGCACCAGGCACGCCCAATGTGCAAATCTCGTACAAGGCAGAAGCTATAACAGCCGCAGAAGACACATCTCTAGGCTCATCAGGTATTTTAGGTGCTTCCATGTCCCAATAAGGAACAAAGTCCTCCGGCATTTTTTTATGGTTCTTCATGAAATTAAAAGTCTTTATAGCCTGCTGCAGATATTTCTTATCGCCCGTGTAACGATAACACATAGTAAAACCATAGATGGCCCACGCTTGTCCACGTGACCAGACAGACTCATGAGAATACCCTTGTGCCGTATGACGATGTCTTACACTCCCATCTGAAAGGCTGTAATCTATGACATGATAACAACTTCCATCTGAACGAAACTGTTCCTTCAATGTTCTATCAGCATGTGCTACAGCAACCTTATAGTAAGCAGAATCACCAGAGAGTTTTGTTGCTTCAAACAACAATTCCAGGTTCATCATGTTATCAATTATAACCGGACACTCCCAGCCTCTTTGAGCCTGCCAGCTGTTTCCAGAAACATTCCAGCTTTGTATGGCTCCAGGCTTTTCCCGGAAACGGGTACATAAAGAGTTTGCTGCTTCTATCATCACGTCTTTATATGCAGCTTTTCCAGATAACCTAAGGCCATTTCCATAACTGCAATTCACAATAAAACCGATATCATGATGCCAGGTGAGTTTTTTAGCCTCATCTAATGCCTCCGTATACTTTTGTGCAACAGGAAGAAGCGTATTATCACCTGTAAGTTCATAAAGATACCACACACCTCCTGGAAAGAACCCACTTCTCCAGTCAGAGAAACCACAATAATAAACTTGTCCGTTCTTGTTCAAAGTCACAGGATTCAAAACCTTGCCACTGGCCTCAATTGTATCAATCTCCAACCCAATCTGACGCCAGGCATTTTCTACAGACTGTTCAACCCAAGATTCTTCTGTTGACTCAGCTTTTTTCATACAGCTGCTCAACCCACAAACGATTACTGCTACACAACAGTTTAACAACAACTTAAAAATGCCCATAAATGCTTTCACGTATTAAAGTTAATCTAAAAACGGATTGTAAAAATATAACAGCCCTTTTGCTCCTTTTCTTTAGCAATAAAGGACAGTCTGTAAACCTCATCTCCCCATACAGATGACAGTTTTTTATCCGTAAGTTTTATACATTCCTTTTTTACTTCAAACTTCTTACTATCGTATTCCAGCTTACCCTTAGAGCCATTTACAGAGATTTCAATTACACCATCCTTTATGATTATGTCTCCCCATGACAAGAAATTAATCACATTTTCTTTCTTTACCTCATTCAGTTCAAACCGGTCACTTATCACAAGAGCATCAGACTTCATTTTATAAGAGCGAATCCATTTTTTCACTTCAGCTTCATCAGGATAAGCTGTAGCAATGTTCGCAGAAAAACTATTCTTTGCAACCTTCACTTCCGTAGCCTTGTACTGCCGTCCGTACTTTTGAGGAACCCCGTTTATCATCGGCAAATTATGATAGTTACTCTGCATTGTCCAAATTGTGTATCTTTCACTACTAAATGTTTGTCTTGTGTAAGTACCGACTCCCGCATCAATAATAACCGGTATATTATTCACCCACAAAGAAAAACTGCCAGCATCATTATGGTTATGGCTTTCATCATTATATCCTCCCTTTGCAGCAAAAAAAGCCTTCTTATTTCTTACATAACAAAATTCCGTCTCAGGATACCAAGTATAAGGAACACCTGTATACGCTTCTTTATATGCACATAATTCATCCTCCACCAAAAAAGCTTCTAAAATACGGAACAGGTCACGACCTTTAAAAGAAAGCCTGCTTCCCTTATTCTGCATCGAGGCAAACTGTTTCAATATATCACTTTTTACAGCTTTTCCGTATCGATATATAAGATAAGGGTCTCCGCCTCCTTTGGCAGAAGCATCCGCAAAATTAACGACCCATCCATTCCCCACGTAACTTCTTGCAATATACTCTCCCATTGCTTTAATCTGCGGATTATCAAATATTGAAACTTTTCCACCTGTTATCCGATTCAACAAAACAAGATAATCAAGACACTTTCCTGAAGCATGTCCCCAATAAGAAGGACCTTCTTCACAAGCACCGTCAGAATGAACATAATTAAGAAACTTATCCACAGATTGCATACTACGGAAAACAGCTTTGGCAAGACGGTCTGCATCATTCTCCAGCAGCATAAATGTCATTAAACAATTACTATTGCACCATGGATTCCAGTTATTCACCATTTGACCCTTATAATTCGTAGCCAACCACCAGAAACTGTCATCATTCAAATAAGGTTTCATTATTCTTTCATCCAGTTCTCTATATAAGCGCCGGGAAATCTCCGGATCAATCTTGTCAAATTCCTCATGCATAAAATAATAAACCCATGATAAAAGGCCTCCCAAATCCCCGGCTGTTAAATCAATCAAAGGATAAGTGGGGGTAGGCAATGCACGGTGCGTAGGCTGAGTCACCAAATGAGCAGACAATGCCCAAGATGTCATCTCACAAGTATGAAAGACTCCATTGATAAGCTGGTCAATGAAACGCCCTTTCCCTTCTGCCAGTTCGGCAAGCATAAGTTTTACGATAGCTTGATTATTTTCATCAAAAGGCCGCTCCATAACTTCTCGGTTTCCACTTCTTTCAAACTCCAGATAATCTGTAGCCTTTACCACCTTCCAAGTGTACCCCAAAAGAGACTCCCCATTTTTAATTACCTCATCTTTATATTTCCCCAACAACAGATTCCATTCTTCCCGATCCGTATAAAAAGGATACTGAACCCATTCTTGATTTAAGACAAGACACTCCGAAAGACTTTCCTGGGATGCCACATGTTGAAGAAAATTTCTCTCAGTATAAGCAGCCACTTTAATACATGAAAGAAAAACTAAGACAATTAATAAAAAAAGACTTTTCGTTTTCATGATATTAGTATTAGTAATTAACACTGCAATGTTAAGGATTTATCATATAACCAAGTATTAATATTGTACTTAGTAGGTATACAAATTGTATACTATCACTTCCGGAGTAAGTTTAGGGTTATTTCACATGAAAGGAAATAACAACTCTCAGTTCACTGCTGTCCGGAGAAATTTTACCACAGCGTAAGCTGCCTAGAACCATCACCCTCCGGAACATTAGCAGTGAGGTCGGTTTGATTAAATATATCTTTGATGTCGCCTCTTTTGAAGAGGATTTGACCAATAGAGTTTGAAATGGAATGAAGACTTGGATTCAACATATAATGTTTCTTCGCAATGATAAGCAGAAGGTAGTCACAGATGGCAATCCATATCTGTGTGAACACAGCATTCTTGGTAGTTCCATAGAATGTTTTTATGTGCAGATGCTGCTTTATCCATTTAAAGAACAGTTCAATTTGCCATCTCTCCCTATACAACTCGGCAATAGTCAATGCCTCAAGCCTAAAGTTGTTGGAAAGGAAACGATAAACCGTATTTGTACTAAAGTCTTCATACACAACAATTCTAAGAGAATCGGGATACTTCCTGGAAGTGAGTGCCCCAGTCAATTTAATCGTTTCATCAGAGAGAAGTCCGGCAGATTGGTCTACCTCTCTACTATCAAGAACCTCGTAAAGCATATTTTCTTTTGCTCTTGTTACAAAAAAGGCATTATTAAGATGAAAATGCCGGAACAAAGAGTCAAACTTGACATATCCTTTGTCCATAAGATAGTAGGAGTTGGCTTCTACAGGTATCTTATCCATAATTTTGGAATCGTGAACCGCTCCTTCTGTCAGATGAACAAATGTCGGGATGGAACCCTTAAGATCCATCAAGGTATGCATCTTGACTGCTCCTCTCTCATGATGAAACTTAGCCCATGGACAAAGCTTCAGACACAGCTCAATAGTGCTGCTGTCAAAGGCATAGACCATTTCATCCAGGTCAATTCTAAGTTTCTGTCCCTTATATGCTTCCTTTGCTTGCCGTATCAGTACTTGTGCAAAGTCCTGATAGATACGCCAATCCTTCTTTTCATTCGCTTCGGCCAAGGTGGATTTGGGCATTACCTTGATACCAGAACGGTAAAGGTCAGGAGAACAAAGGTTAAGTGTAGTCTCTATGTCTCTCAGTCCGGACCTGTCCGTGAACTGAGCAAAGCTCATTACCATGAACTGGTCACGGCAAGTGAACTTGATGGCGTGCCTGTCACCCTTATAGCGGTTGACGCACTTCTTAAATTCATATGTGTTTATAAGAGACATAACCTGTGCAAATATTGTTTTTCCTTTGTTCATAGTTTGCAAAATTGGCTGTTCATACCTTCTTGCAAAACTATGATTTCTAATCGAAAAATTTTATCGTCCTTGTAACCAACTGAGTATTAATTAATAATAGCTGTTTTGGTGAATTTTCTCCGGACAGCAATGCTCTCAGTTATTAAAATCTCCCAAAGCTACAAGAATACATATCTAGCTATAAATCAAGACCATAAGATAGATAATATCTAATAAAGATATTGACTTACGAAACTTCCCCAAAAAACATCCGGACTTTTTTCACATATATATCGGACAATTCATATAATAGTATTCACAAATTATAACAATCTTTGCTGTGTCAATTATTTATAAACTTAAACTTATACTTATGAAAAATGCCAGGAACTATAAAAGCTCCATGACTAGAATACTAGCAGGAGTTTCTTTAGCTTTTTTT
>NZ_DBEXBB010000103.1:0-7943 GCF_048170425.1 Phocaeicola sp. | reverse complement strand
TATATAGTTTGAATAATCCTGCATTTAGTGATTACTATTTTGCTCTTTCCGGGCTTATAGACTTTTAATGTTTATACCCTGATTATTTGTAAGCATTCGGACAAATACACCTTTTACACCTTGAGGTTTGATTGTAGCTTTGCGGCAGCGAATACAATCAAACCTCAATTATTATGAATAGACAGGAATTTGAAGAATTGGAATTGCAGGTACAACAAAGCGGCCTGCCGTTGAAGTCGTACCTGCAACAGACAGGTGTAAGTTATTCAACCTATCATTACTGGCGTAGAAAATGTTCCGTTGACAGGAACAGTGTTAAACAGGAGCTGGCTCCCATCAGTTTTAAACAGTCAGTCATGGAATCGTCCCCTGAAGGACAAGTGCCGCATGGCGTGTCCGTTCTGTTTCCCAACGGTCTTCGTGCCCACTTCGGGAACGGTTCAGAAGAGATACTGATGGAGCTGTTCACCCAAAGTCTTCGAGGCGGCCATGTTTAACCTGAACGACACGATGCGCTACTTCCTGTGTCCGGGCAGGACAGATATGCGCAAGGGTATCAGTTCGCTGTGCGGAGTGGTACATGAGAAGATGAACAGAGAAGTGAAGAATGGTGACGTCTTCATCTTCATCGGTTCCAGCCGCAGGTTCATGAAACTGCTTCATGCGGAAGACGGAGGTATGGTGATGTATGTAAAACGCCTGGAGGCAGGCCGCTTCAAACTGCCGGAGTACGATCCCAAATCAAACAGCTATCCCATGGAATGGCGCGACCTGGTGATGATGGTTGAGGGCATTCAGGAAAATCCGCAGCAGAGGCTCCGGCGCCTGAGGGCAGAGCGTAAGGAATATCATGTATAATATGCTCCCGGAGTGAACAAAAGTGCGGATATTATTGTGTAATCCGCTTATGTTTAGTATATTTACATAAACAAAACAGTTGCGGACAATGGATGAAAAGGATATACTGTTCAAGACGATAGAAGGGTTGAATGCCTCCATTGCTTCGTTGTCTGCCACTAATAAGGATCAGGCGGAACAGATTAAGAATCTGCAGGAACGAATCAAAGAGTTGACGGCTCAGATTGCATGGCTGAACCGCCAGCTCTTTGGGCGTAAGACAGAAAAGCTTCCCGTATATAATCCCGATATGCCCGACCTTTTTGCCGAAGAGTTTGCCGGCCTCCGGCATCAGGCGGAAGAAAAGCGTGACGAGGCCGTGGAGCAGATAGAAAGGGAACCGGTGGAAGTCCGGAAGCAGAAGCGTCAGAACCGCAAAATGACAGAGGATCTGCCCGTACTCGAAACCGAGGTTATAGAGCCGGCCGGTGTGGACCTGTCCTTATATCGTAGGATTGGCAAAGAGGTAACCAAAGTGGTCAAGCACAAACCGGGGATGCTCTATGTCAAGGAAATCATCCGTCCCAAATATGCGCTCAAGGACAGCACCCGGCTTCCTCCCGCGGGGAAGAAAGGCGTGGAGATTGCCCCCATGCCGCCGATGCCCGTCGACAAGTGCATCGCCGACACCAGCCTGCTTACCGAGATACTGCTTCAGAAGTATGAATATCACGTCCCGTTCTACCGGCAGATACAGCAGTACCGTCATCTTGGAATGAAAGGCCTTACGGAAAGCACACTGGAAGGATGGTTCAAGAAAACGGTGGAGCTGCTCAGGCCTCTGTACGAGGAACTCAAGCGTGAAGTCTTTTCCTGCGACTACGTACAGGCTGACGAAACTACCGTTCCGGTCATCAGCAGGGAAAAGCGCAGGGCCGACAAGGAATATCTCTGGATGGTAAGGTCGGTCATGGAGAGACTGGTCATCTTCCATTACGACGAGGGTTCTCGGGCCGGAGCGGTCATCGAGTCCCTGGCAAATCAATATCACTTCAAGGGTTATCTTCAATGCGACGGTTTTGCAGGCTATGAGACAGCCTTCAGGGCCAACCCCGACGTGCGGCTGCTCAACTGCCTGGTGCATATCCGCCGTCATTTTGAACAGGCTCTGGATGAAAACCGGGAGATGGCCGAACATGGCCTGACCCAGATACGGCATATTTACCGGATTGAACACTGCTGCGATAAGGCGGGCCTGTCGTACGACGAGCGGAAGACGAAGCGCCGGGAACTGGCCGGACCTGTCATGGATGCCATGAGAGTGTGGATGGAAACGGAAGGAATCAAGTACAGCCCCAATTCCCAGATCGGGAAAGCCATCACGTATGCCTATACCCGATGGGACAGTATGATGGGATGTCTGGAGGACGGACGCCTGCTTTGGGATAACAATCTGGCTGAAAATGTCATCCGGCCGATTGCTCTGGGACGGAAAAATTACCTCTTCTGCGGCAACCATGAGGCAGCGGCTAATATGTCGGTCATCTGTTCCCTGCTGGCCACCTGTAAGGCACATGATGTAAACCCAAGGGATTATCTCAATGATGTCATTGCCCGAATGCCCTATCACAAAAAGACTACTCATGAGGAACTGCTGGAACTGCTTCCACATAAATGGAAGCTGCAACATCCGGAAAGTGCATTGACAAAACAAGAAGAGAAATCTAGTGCCGATGCTGATTGCAACATATAGGTGCAACAAAATAATCGCGACTGCAACTATTAGGTTTATAGTGACAGTCGCTATTGTTGTATATAAAGGTTCAATACCTGTAGTTTAACGAATGCTTACCTATCAACTTGAGCGGGAAACATCTATAAAGCAAGGCTTTTGGCTGAAAATAAAAATCCTCACAAATTATGGGGGATAGAAAGAGATTCTTTTGGGAAGTATATCGTTTGTTTCCTGCGATGTTATAAGCAATATTCTTATATAGAAATATATATGAGATTATTGTTTTTGAAAAAATGCAGTCCACAAGTCTGGACGGTCTGTGATAATCCCATCTACCGGACAAGCTTTCCAGTTATTGGGCTCCTCTAGAGTCCATATTTTTACTTCTTTACCTTGTGCATGAATTTTCTTTAATAATGCGGGAGTTATTGCTTGATAATGAAAATTGAAGGAGGAGATATAATGGTATTTTTTAAAGCTGAAATAGGTAAATGTACCGTCAAAAATGACTGGAATCCATTGTAGTTTAAAAATAATCAGCTTCTCTAGTCGCACGGTATGATCTAATGCGTGTAATGTTTCTAGTACACTGTCATTGAATGATTGTACTATAATCCATTGGGATGCGTGATGTGCCTTGATAGATTCCAGAAGTTTTTGTTCAATGCCTTGATAAAGGTTGTTTGTTCTTTTTATTTCTATCAGGAGACGACACCGCCCGTTTATCAGTTTGAGAACTTCATCTAAGGTAGGAATCTTCTCATCTGTTTCCTCTCCGTTTTTATCTACAATATGGAATTTACGAATTTCATTTAGTGTCATTTCGGCTATTTTACCTGTTCCGGTAGTAGTACGGTCTATTGTCTGGTCATGGCAAACAACTAATTCCCCGTCTTTAGTCAGATGGATGTCAATCTCTATCATGTCAGCTCCGGCTTGAATCCCTTTTTTGATACATTGCAGACTGTTTTCCGGTGCCATTCCAGCCCCTCCTCGATGTCCTACGA
Organism: Phocaeicola sp.; assembly: GCF_048170425.1. Lineage (GTDB taxonomy): Bacteria > Bacteroidota > Bacteroidia > Bacteroidales > Bacteroidaceae > Phocaeicola. The sequence goes on along the minus strand of NZ_DBEXBB010000103.1, from coordinate 4,364 downwards.
TTAGCATTTTATGATTTTCCTTTGGGAGATTTTCTTTATCAGTAAAAAAATTCACGATGTAAGGCATGGCTGTGTAAATTATTAGAAAAAGAAATACAATGGATATAAGGTAGATGCATTTTTTCATATAATCAAAGTTTTAGCTTAAATAGGTGTTTTAGCAATATGCGCACTACTTGGTCATACCAGGAAAAGCAATTCGGTGCGTTAACGGAGGTACACATGGCTTCGTATGCAAAATTATCAATTGATTCCTCAAAAAGCAATCCCCATGTGAGGAATTTGCCGAATTTGTGGGTAAATAGGTCGGATAGGGTTTCCCCGCTAGGATTATAGCTCAAAATCTCTTCTCTGTACGTAGGGATTCCGGGAAAGCTTAACCCTATAAGCTCTTTTTTGATGAAAGTATCGGTTTCTGTTTGATAATAATTTTTAGCGGTACTCAATACATTGCCTACCACCTTAGTAAGATTATATTGATATAATCCGTTTCTGCTTGTGTTTTTTTCATCAATTTCCTTTACTTTTTCGGCTGTGTCATATTGTATAAGTATATATTTTAGCAACTCCATCGCAGTATGGATGTAGCCAAAATCTGTGATAAGCTCAGAAATGTTTTCGATGAGATGGATAAGTAGTTCTTTGTCTTTTTCACGAATTGCTATGTCTATAAGTTCATAAAACATGGGAACACATTTGCTGTCTCCTTCGTGGATGGTTCCGTCTCCGCCATTGGCGCAATACACCACACAGTACCACGTCATTACATTGCGTTTGTATAATCCGTTTGGATTAGCTTTGTGACTGTTGGGAGCTTTGAATAATCCTTTGCAGTGTAAAGTCCATATTTTACTTTCTCGTGTGTAAATTTCGGTTAGTTCCTGAAGGTTCTCTTTGGTGTACAGAGCTATCTGAAAAAGTACATAAAGCATTGACATTTGCGAATAATCAAACCATTCAGATTGCCGGTATTCATCAGTAAAGAATTTTTCGACACATGGCTTTATGTTTTGCCACTTGCAGACTCCCATGATGACAAGAATTCTTTCTAATGTGAAGTAGGTAAAGCTGTCTCCTGTTTTGTAGGCTGACAGTATGTAGGGATGAAAAAATTTGAACCGTTCTTCCTCTTTCAAACATGCAGGCGAGTTCTTGCATTCATGATATTTACTGTGGTGCCACACAAAGCTCATCGCTTCTTTTATACATTCGCGTGTCCATTTTTCTTGTTGGCAAGGGGAGAGAAATTCGGGTTTGTTCCAGAATCCCTGGTATTCTATCGCATTGTTTACATAAACGGCTTGGAATGTAATTTGTTTGCGCATTAATATTTGTAACACGGGCATAAATATGCGAAGCAAATAGAAGTTTAAAGTGAAATACCTTGCCATACATTCTATTTCTTGCAACATATTCTTTACGATTACCCCGTCTTTTTGTCGTTTTACAAGTTCATCTATCATCAGTAGTGTACCTAGTCGCGTAGCCGTTTCAAAGAATATGAAAGAGCGTTTCCGTGTGTGCTTCCTGCTCATGTTGAATAGTAGTGGACGCGATTTAACGAGACGGAACATTTGAAGGATGATGCTTTCACACAGGTTTCTTTTCAAGGGAGTATAATCCAATGTATGTGTTTTGTTTGATAAGTAGTAAGTGTACATACAAGCATCGTTCCGTACATCGTGTATCGGATCTAGCATTAATCTCCATAAAAACTTCAGGGCATCATTCTTGTAAAGATTCTCATTAAAATAATCGGTCAGTAGAATTCCATTTATTGTGCTGACAGAGGCCAGTTTGCGCAGTCTGATGACTGGAGCCAGTTTTTGGGAGAGTAGTTTATAGTTTGCGATAACTTCTTCATTGGCTTGATTCGATTCTATTTTTTTGTTGATGGAATTTAACTGCGAAATTAGTTCGTTACCATTGGCTATCTTTTCAGACAGCATTTTGTCAATCAGGCAGAAAAGCTCATTTTCGTAATTCTCCCTAATTAACATATTCATAACCTCGGTCAGAAGCTGCATTACGATGTAATTGTCGCCATGAAGGGCTGTAAGTTCTAATAAAGTGGAGTAATTTTGAGTTTCCAGACAATCGATGACCAGGGCGTTTCTTATTGTGCCGATGAATACAACGTTTACCGTTGCTTGATCAAGGGCCTCTAAATACGCTTCTGCCGGAATGGGTTTTGATTTTTCCATCCCCTTTTTACGCTGGAACTTGATAAACGAACGTGCCATAATAAACTCAAAGAACCGTTCGTAAACAAATGTGATTTCATTCACAGGGCTGTTGTCAACGATTCGTTCTGTTTCTCGTAGAATGGGACGCTCGGCTTTATTTAGCAATTCGGCATAAGCAATGCTGATACCATCTTTTTTATAAATTTTTCTAGAGAGGTCGTATAACGCTGAGTCTGTTTCATGGTAAGCTTCTTTAAGGCTTTCTGTAGAGATTGTACTGACAGGAAATCCTTTCATGTATTTATTTAGCAGGTAATCGCCTATACATGAGATAATATCGTATTGCAGATTTCCTGCATACGAATTTCTTATGTCGCACAGCATTTTGTTGAATAGTGAAAGGGAGGTATAGTCTATTGCGCTTTCAGATAAAGATTTTCCCAGATAGTTACTACTTGCAAATTTTAAGATCAGCGGGTCTTTTAAGCGAATCAGTATTTTTTTGTCAATGTGCTCATATGATGTCGTCATTTGATAGAGGCGCTGATAAATATGGTACGCTTGTTTTATTTCCGTATCTGTAAAGTTTCTGATAGCTAAATCCTCTTCATCACCGGCATGATAAATATAGGTTGCATCTGTGGTACAATGTCTTTGAATGAGATTTTTCCAGGTATAAAACCGGCATGTGAACAAGACTTTAAACCGGGGGAATTTTTCCTGTACAAGCAGTTGTCTGATAGACTTGTATAGATGTAGTGGTCCTTCTTCCTGCCCATCGCTATCGTAATAGTGAAGACATTCATTTATGGCATCGAAGAAAAAATATACATAGGCTTTATTTTGTTCTGCCTTTTCGTGTAATGATGTCAGTAAACGTGCTATAGGTTTCTTGAAGTTATAACCGAACAGCGCCTTGATTTTCTGCTCCAGTGTGTAATTGCTGAAATCTGCTCCATTGAATATCAGGACGGCTTTTTTCTGTTCCAGTAATTTTTCTGTCCAATAGCATAGCTGACTGGTCTTTCCTTGTCCGGCTTCGCCTAGCAATGGGAAAAGAGTTTTGTCGCTTTCCCAGAATTGATAGAGAGTAGATGTAAGTCGTTCACGGTCGACGAACAACTCCTGATTGTACTTCTTTTCTTTGTAGATTCGCTTCATGAAGCCCATGGACTCCTTGGTCATACAGGTTTTCAGTTCCTCCCAGTTTAATTCTTTGGAAATATCAAATGAAGGAATTATATTTTGGAAGCAAGTGTCAATTTCCTCATTTAACGCATCACTGATGAAAGTAATGGCATTCTCATTCGAAGAGATGTAGGAGGCATTTTCATCCTTCAACGACTGGAATACATATACATGTCTTTGAGGGTTCAGGAATATTAGCGGAAATAAGTCGGTAATTTCAGCCTGGTCATTAGGGCCTTCCCGATATACGTAATAATGTAAAGGCGATGGAGAATGCAGGTGTTGAGGCACAGACGGAAGTGCTTTTGTTTCGATGCTTTTTAAGTTCCATGCAGTGCCGGTTTCATCAATGGCATAAAATTGGTAATCAGAGAGAGCCGACAAGCCATTCAGCATTTTCATTACTCGTTCCTCTAAAGTGTATAGTACTCCTCTATAGATTTCTTCGGAAAGCGTGGTGCTATGTCCCTTGTATTCATTCCTTATTTGCACAATGCTTGCTTCTTTCTTTCCTCCTAGAAGAATATTTCCGTGTTTTGAGCAGACATGCATTCGCATGGACTTGACAAAAGAATGTTCTGGGAGTTCTATGGAAGCTGTTGTCAGTAGTGGAATAAAGAGGTCATTAACCCAGTCGCCGAATGACAGCGGACGTTTATTGTCTATTTTATTTACAACAGAACACAGTACTTTGTGTGTGGTGTTGTTTGTCGTTTTTTGCTTTAAAATGAAGAATAGAAGAATCGAAGCATATTGGACTGAGATTTCGAAAAAATCTAATACATGGTTCATTGCTGCTCCGTATTGTTCTGTTCTTATTTTCTGGGTAGCCTGATAAATAGGGAAGGAAAGAGTATAAGGAAGATTCTCAATATGCTGTGACAAAAGTCGGGAATATTGTTCGGAGATTTCCAGAGAATAATCTTGTAGGAAGATGTATTTTGCCATAAGTAATAGATTTAGTGGGACGAATAACCGAAAGTACATTAA
>NZ_DBEXBB010000102.1:0-6263 GCF_048170425.1 Phocaeicola sp. | reverse complement strand
CAACAGCGAGGAAATGAAGAATATTCTCGCACAAGTAAAGGAAATGCCGGATGGTTTCCCGTTTGAAACGACCATCAAGACAGAGACATTCGGCAAAGGTAGAACCAAATACGTGTTTACATGAGAAGAGTTGAAGGAAGTTCCGGGGTTTCGCTGATGGAATGCACGAACCCGGTTAAAGACAAATGGCGCATCCGATGGGATGTGCAGGAAAAAGAGAACGGCTCTGCCTCCTACATGGAAGAGGAGTTCGGGCATAAGCCTACTGATGAGGAAATCCACACATTGGTTATGTCCTGGTATAACAGCCAGACTGATGCGGCTATCCTATCCGGAGTCGCCTATAATGGTGCCCATGTATGGCTTTCTGTGGAGAACCAGTACAACTATAAGGCAGCATACGATTTGGCCGTTCAGACGGGCGGAGAAACCCTGCCAGTGACGTTTAAGTTTGGTTCGGATGAACAACCGGAATACCATACTTTTACTCAGTTAGAAGAACTGAAAGATTTCTATACAAAAGCAGTAGGATTCATTCAGACAGTTCTGGCTGAAGGCTGGGAAAAAAAGGACAAGTTCAATTTGGAATTATATCGGATTGAGTGATTGACAATCCCTTCGGGGGAGGGATAAAAAAAGCCCCCGGCCTGTTAATATAGACGCCAATCATTTATTAACACAAAACGCCACGAGAGTGCGCGACCGGGGGCAATGCCCTCTGCCGCACTCTCGTGGCGTTTTTACGCATTAAATAAATGATTGGCATTGCAAAAGTACAAAAATGATTGGATATGACATTGTTTGAAGCACTTAAATTTAACAGAGAACCGCTTGAAATGCTTATAAGTTTGGGCGGCAAGCAGGATGACCTTCGATTCATAGACTTATATACGGAGTATGAGGTCATGAAAAAACAAGGTGAAAAGACCACTTATGCAGTGGCGTTTTTGGCAAATAAATATTCGGTAAGCGAACGTAAGGTGTATGATGTTATCAAACGGTTTGGAAAGCACTGCACGCTCGGTGCAGTGTGATTGATGTGCCGGGGATGCCTTGTGTTGTCCGGTAGAGCTACCTTTGTACAACCAAAAATAAAGCTCATGAATAAGTATTACCAGACATTAGACAAGATACTCCAAACGGGCAAAATCCAGACCAATAGGAAAGGGCGTATCAAGTATCTATTAAACGAAAGGCTCATGCTAACCCCCGCTGATTTACTTGACATATTTGAAAGCCACGGGATAGCCAGGAAAAAGCTGAAAGAGGAATTGAAACTGTTTATGCAAGGAGTCCGGGATGTGGAAAAATACAAAGAGGCAGGGATTACCTGGTGGGATTATTGCGGCCATACCCTTGTAAACAGCTATCCAACTTACTTTGAAAAGCTTCCACCCCTCATAACCAGGATTAACCGGGAAAAGCGCAACAGCAAGAATTATGTCCTGTTTCTTGGAGAAACCGGGGTGGAAAGCAACCAGGCACCCTGCCTGAGTCTTGTGCAGTTCCAAATTGATGAGGGAGAATTGGTGCTATCTGCATATCAGCGTAGTTCTGATGCGAACCTTGGGCTTCCGGCTGATATTTATCATCTTTATCTGATGGCAAGGCAGGTGGAGCTTCCCCTGAAGTCCATAACCCTTGACCTTGGAAATGTGCATATATATGAAAATAACATTGACCGGACTCTGGAACTGTTATCCGGAGTTGAAAACATTAAATTTGACTTGAACGTATGAAGAATATGAATTTATCTGCACCACTGCCATTTGTAGGCCAAAAAAGAATGTTTGCTAAAGAGTTTATTAAAGTTTTGGAACAGTTCCCTGAAGATACCGTGTTTGTGGACTTGTTTGGCGGTTCCGGACTTCTTTCGCATATAGCCAAAAGAAGCAAGCCCGATGCTACTGTTGTCTACAATGACTTCGACAACTACCGGTTCAGACTGAAAAATATCCCACAGACAAATAAACTGCTTGCCGATATTAGGGAGCTGGTGGGTAATTCGATACCCAAACATAAACCAATTAAAGGGGAACTTAGAGAACGCATTTTTAAACGTATCGAGGAAGAAGAACTAAATGTTGGGTACGTGGATTTTATAACCTTATCATCCTCACTTATGTTCTCCATGAAGTATAAATTGTCTGTAGCCGAAATGCGCAAGGAAGTCCTTTATAACAACATTCGCAAGACCGGTTATCCGGAGTCTTCTGACTACTTAAAAGGGCTTGAAATTGTATCATGCGACTACAAAGCAGTATTCAACCAATATAAGGATGTTCCCGGAGTCGTCTTTTTAATTGATCCGCCTTATCTTTCCACTGATGTTGGTACGTACAATATGTATTGGCGCTTGTCTGATTATTTGGATGTTTTAAAGATACTCGAAAAGCATTCCTTCGTTTATTTCACATCCAATAAATCCTCCATACTTGAACTGTGTGAATGGATTGGAGCAAACAAAACCATTGGCAATCCTTTTGAGGGTTGTACAAAAAAGGAATTCAATGCCCACATGAATTATTCTGCCGAATATACAGACATGATGCTGTATAAGAAACAGGAAAAATTAGTTCATAAAACAGCTGCTTAGCACTGAACAAAGATACAATTTTTCAAGTAGAAGGCCAAACTTTTGAGCCTTATTTTAATGCCGTTATAAAGCCATTTTTTATGAAATTATAAAGCCGAAACAGAGGTCATTACAAAACTTTTGTTTCGGCTTTTTGAGTGTTGCGCGCTTTCCTTTTTTGAACGCTTCGTTTTGTCCTTTTCCCTGAAAATCGAACGCTTCGTTTCGGATTCTGCGGAAATTTGGATTTGCGGATTATACCTGTCCCCGGTACAAAAACTTATGTTTGTATAAATTAGGTTTCAAACAAAAATAAAAATCTTCAGGATGTGTAATATCCAATGGAGCCATTTGTGACATGATAAAAGATTTCTCCGGGAATGGCTGTTTCAGATGAGCCACATAAGGAGATGCCCAGCTGATACGGAAATGCCCTTGGCTGAAGTCATAGAAATAATTCGTTTCAGCAATGTCATTCATCATCGTGTCATTCTCATAAGCCTCCTTCTCCATTTTCCGAAGATATTCCACCGCCTCATATATGTTATCAAACGGATTAGCCAACGTACCTTTTTCGTCCGCAGACGGTTCCGTACCAGTAAAAGGGAGACGCCTAGAATACTTACATAACAATCTATCTGCGTCAGCCTCCTCCAGATGAACCTTGTAAAAACAGTAACCATTATACGGTTCTGTAGGCATCTTGAACACTTGGCAATGAAGGTTGAACTCCTCAGCAAGAATCTTCAACGCTCCTGCAAAGAACTGTTCAGGATTGCCTGTCAGACATAATAACTGCATGCCCTTCAAAAAGCACAAAGCCATCGCATAATCCATCGCATCTATACAAGCCTTTCCCCATTCAAGTTTACCACCCGCTTTCCGTCTCTGATAAATGTACCTGACACGACTATACATCTCCACTCTTACCGGAGTAAAGCTATTCATTGCGCGACGTTCATTTAAAAAGTTCTCCCCAACGACGATTGTATCATCGGGAAGCACATCCACCATCTGTAGTATTCCAATTTTAGGTTGAATATAAGACGTAAAAATGACTCTTAATGTATCTGGATTCAAATTCAGATAATGACAAGCTTCTTTTACAAAAGCTTCCGACATTTGTTTGGATTGAGCTAATGATAACATAAATTTTTATTTAACTAATCTTCCCCAGTTTCTTCAAGCGGCTGCGGATAGCTCCTTTAGTACGTTCAAACATCTCAGCAAGATAATCAATGCTGTTTCCTTCATCATACAGACGGCAAAGCAACTGGTCAGCCTCTTCTTCCCAAGGTATATAGGCATTTCCATGCTCGCTTCTCTTCTCTTCAATGGTATAAGCCTTCTTCCTCTCCGGCTGTGCAGGCGAAGAAAGCCCCTCGTTAGCATTGTAACTCTGTTTTGACGGAATCACACCTCTTACCCCACCTTTCGGATTGGGCACATCGCCCTTGTAGCGCGGAATCAGGTGCATGTGTACATGAAAGACCGACTGGCCTGCCGCCTCGTTCACATTAATGCCCACATTGTATCCGTCCGGATGGTATCGCTCGTCTACCTTCTGCTTCACGTACTGAAGCACCACATTCATGGCCTCCCGTTCGTGATTGGTCAGGTCGAAGTAAGAAGCTACATGCCGCTTGGGGATAATCAGCGCATGACCTGGCGACACCGGATAACCGTCATAGAACGCCACACAAGTAGCCGTCTCACAAATAATTTCCACTCTTCGCGACAGACGGCAGAAAGGACAGACCTCCCCTTCCTTCCGGGGCAACTTATTGAAATGCTGATACTGATAAAGCTCATAGCTCGAATTACGTTCCAAGCTCTGGAAAGGCAGCCGCACATTACACTGATAGGTGTACTGGCGATGAATGGCATGCAACCTGAATCCTTCTTCCATCAGGTCACGACGCACGGCAAAAAAGGCCGTTCCCGTAGGAGCAAGAAGGTTCGTGACATTCATCATCACTTCCGCCTGTGCGTATGGTTCCAGTACATTCAGCACATAGTTGCACAGAATGGTATCAAACTTCCCGTCCGGATATTCAGGACGATAATAATAGTCGTACCCCGTGATGTCATACCCCTGACGCTTCAACTCGTCTGTATCAAAGCCATACCCGCAACCGAAGTCCAAAATACGTCCTTTCAGCAGGTTATGCTGAAGCAGGTAACGGGTGGGCACAGAAAGACTCGTACGCTTGATGGCGGTGAGGTAAGGATGGTTTATCTTTTCAGGTTCCATAGTATTTAGTATTTCCAGGTTTCAAATCCCATGTTCAAGGCTATTTGGTGCATCGGTCCGAAAGTACGCCTATACACCTCCAGAAACTCTTCTTCATTCATCAGGACAAATTCTTTCGGAGTATACCCTAAAGACAGAAAATCTTCCAGAATAGTTGGCTGGTAATTCGCTTGTATAGAGACTTTCAAAGAATGATGCTGCAATTTAGCTAATTCAGGCAGATAAATATCCAAATCCGGCAAATAATTACTTTTGGAGGAATTGATACTACCATCAGCAGGAATCAAATTCCAAAGCAAATCATGAGAAACAAAACTCCAAGGAATGAAATGATCCAACTCATAATCGGAAGGATGCAACTCATGACCGGTATAAATGCAGCGTACAGGCCCTCCTATCTGTATCACCTTATTCCAATAACGATGCTGGTTTGCCAGAGAACTCCTGCTTTCCGGCCTGATTAGCTTACTGGAAATAGCCGGCACATTGGGATTCCTCACTTGCAGGAACTGCATCAAGTTCCAATAAATGAAATCCATCAGAATCTTGTAATGCGTATGCAAATACTCATCCCACACCGGATTAAGTTCGATATAAAAATCCGTTTTCTCCTTATAGATGGAATAAAGGCATCCGTTTTCAAAACTTTGAGAACGCCACATCACTTCACGACTGTTATTTGTCGCATTTATCCAGGGATACAGAAAACAGTAAGGCACATACGTAGTAAGCTTGCCCAGCCTACTCTTTACCGGTTTATCTCTCAGCCTTGCCTGAAGCTGTCCGATAACCTCCTCGCAACCCGCATCAATCGGTATCTGTGTCTCTTTCTGCAATTCGGTGACAATATCAAACAAAGAATCGTTTTTCCCAAATGACAGTCTGAAATAATGTATCGGATACCAGGCATTGGCCACCATACGAATCACAATATCCCATACGTTTATATGTAAATTCCCCGAACGGGCATGTATCTGCAAGATAGACAAGAACCAGAAGAACTTATAAGTGGCCGAAGTGGTATCAAATATCCGACTAAGGCACCGGGTGGTAAGTGTTTGTGATTGCGGTATTTGCATGGCTTGTTACATTATTATTAGCTGTTCATCCAAAGCTAAGATATAAAATGATAGTTAGTACTGAGTAAAATTACAGAAAAGCATCATATAACCGATAATTTCTACCATTTTTTTGATAATGCCGCATAAAGTTCTCGTATTTTTTGTTGTCTTCATGTATAATATTTACCTTCACCACAATAAATGTAATCTCTCAATAACTATGAAAAGACTTATTATCTTCTGCATCGGAACTTTGAGCTTCCTTCCCATGCAAATCCAGGCACGAAAATATTTCTGTGAAATCAAAGGTATGGAGAAAGGCCTGTCCAATGGACTTAAGATAGTATTTGATTTCGGAGAAAGCCCCGTCTAT
>NZ_DBEXBB010000101.1:0-11522 GCF_048170425.1 Phocaeicola sp. | reverse complement strand
ATCGGTATAATTGAATGATGTGCTCGTCGGGACGGGGGCTCCCGTCCCTTGCCGCACGGCGCTCCCCGAGCGATGAGTTTTTAGGGAGAAAATATACGGATATTGAGTTTTTGTTGTAGTTTTGCAGAACTGACAACCTTTGTAGGAATATAATGTTTAACCTGTCAACTTAGTCAGGAATTAATCTTCAAACTGACAACTATTTTCAGTACACTTCAAACATAAGTACATTTAGAGGAAAACGTATTTATGTTTAATCCAAAACGCCTTTACGTTTTATTTCAAACGTCCTTACGTTTTAATTGAAACGCAAAGGCGTTTTGAAATGAATACACTTGCATTTTTTAAGGCCTCTTTTTGCATTGATTCAGCCTTATTTTTCTACGAATCATAAAAACAAGGGCCGAATCCAGACGAATGGAAACGGCCCCGAAAATTCGTTTTTCTAAGACAAAACTTTATTTAATCACCAAAATCGGCGTATTGGAATGGAAAATCATCCGACGAGCAATGCTGGGATTAAACAACCGTGCAAAAACATTCCGTTTGTAATTTGACAGACACAGCACGTCGATACCTTTTTCCTTGACATATTCGTCCAAGTTACTGAGCAGACTTTCTCCACCTAACATGTCATAATCAATTGTCAGCTGCGGATATTGTTTCTTGAAATATTCCTGGATACCCACCAGCTTGATTTCATTCCATGTACGCTTCTGTGCATTGTCGCTCAAATGGATGAACGATACTTCAAAATGATAATCCTTGAATGTCGTTATCAGTGAGTCAAATGCAATTAAGTCACGCTGGTCAAAGCTGGTAAAAAATGCTACCTTATGGATTTCATCGAAGTTTTTCTTCTCTGCATTTTTCGGGATGGCATAGACAAATACCGGACTACGATCGATAATTTCGGCCGTCACACTACCGATAAGATCCATTTCCTTCTCGCCTTTCCCACGCGTTCCCATAATGATTATGAGCGGTTTTTCCTCGCGTGCATAGTGCAGAATTTCTTCTTCCGGTACCCCTTCTTTCAGAGTGCAGGTGAACTTCACATCAGGAAGTTCTCCTTTCTGAATCCGTTCTTTGATACTGTTTATCAAACTGTTAAGTTGCTCATGAATATTATCGAGCATGTTCTTGATACCCAGTTCATGTTCCATCGGCAGCCCATAGTTCTCTGTCGCATACTGTAAACTCGGCATGTATACCGGACTGAAATACACGTGCATCAGCACTACTTCTGCCTGTATCTTGGCTGCAAAATTGAAACCGAATTCACAGGCAGCCATCGAGTAATCAGAAAAATCGACCGGTATCAGCACCCGTCTGCCATGCTTTTCTTCCGTTTTTTCCTCATTGACCACATCTTCGGCCAACCACGCAGAACTCTCAATGATTTTTAATGCCCTGGGCAAATCACTTTCGCGAATGCGTATTCTCACGCCCGAAGAAATGACAGGCTGAATCAGGTTAACATTATGGATGCAAGCCTCAATTCCTTCATTTTCAAGCACATTCTTTAGAATCTGGGCTTTAGAATAAGTAAGAATGGCCAGTGTTACAAGTTTTTCTTCCATGGCTTCTGCATTTTTAGGTTAATATCATATATCGGATAAACAATAAGGGCCGTAACAGGAACGGATACTCTCCCACTCTCTTGTTACAGCCCTTATCTTATATCAAGCGCGTTGTTCTTCCTTCAGAATGGCTATTGCCTTATCGAGTACCGTAGTATCGTCAAGCATCACCAGTCCGCCGTCAGGCCCCGGTTCGAGATGGATACCTACGCTTTTCCCGTCCTTGAAGTTATGTCCGCCAAAGAAATTACGCACCGTTTCCACGCTGAGGTTCAACTCATCCGCAATGCGGTGCATGCTTCCCGTGGGCAAAGAATCTTTGATTTTACGAAGTTCGTTAAAGGTTATTGTTCTGTTCATAGTAGCCATAATTAAGTGTTAGACAAAATGTTGTTTTTAATATCGACTTAAATATAACAAAAGATTGTGACAGCACAAACTTTCCAACCGATTTTTTCAAAAATATCATACCTTCTGGTCAGAAATGCAGACTTTTTGCCGTTATTATTCCTCCGATTATCGCATAGAGATAGGTCAGCAGTAACGTAGCGTGCAAAATGGAAATGTCATCCTTGGTATATCCGCCTTTAGTGTATTGGGTGGAAATATACTGCGGACAGTCCAGGAATCGCTTGCGCAGACGTGCATACAACAGGTATACAAGCGCACCGACTACCAAACCCACCACTGCCCCACACAGAATATCGCCTGGATAATGCACACCTAAATACATGCGTGAGTACGAGGGAATCATTGCCCACAAAAACATCATGCAGGTGAAAGGCAGATAGCGCACCAGCAACGAAGCCAGCATCGCTACGGCAAAGGTATTGGCCGCATGGCTGGAGATAAATCCATACAAACCACCACGGTAACCGTTGACCGTCTGTATCAGATACATCAGTTCAGGATCTTGTGTAGGACGGAAACGGGCAAAGAAAGGTTTACAAAGTCCCGAGGCAATCTGGTCGGCCAGCGTGACGCACAAAGCGAACATCAGCGTGATGACGATTCCCTGCGGTATGCGGTTGTTCTTAAAAATGACATACAGCAACACCACTACGGCTGGAATCCATGTCTTGGTATCTGTCACCGTCCACATGAATCCGTCCCAGAACAAGGAGTCGCTTCCGTTGAGCGAAAGCAGCAGTGCCTTGTCGGCTTCAATGAGTTGCTGTATGCCTTCCATTTTCTATCACTGTTTTTTAAATGATTTCTATCGCTTCCGTCTTCACCCAACCTTTGTTGCCGTCTTCCAGACGAATTTCCTTCCAACCTTTCATCGAGTTGTCTTCGATGAAAACCTTCGTACCTTCGTGCAGCACAAACAAGTCGGTTCCGCCTTCGTTCGGTGTGCTCTTGACATTGATTGTCGGCTCCATGACGATGGCTCCCGTACGGTCTACCAGTTCTGTTTTCTGTTCGCTGGCAAAAATATTGGTACATACCGTCACCACCAAGAATACGGCTGCTGCGATAAAGCCAGTCTTTTTAATCCAAAGACGATTGCCGAAGATATAAAAAGATACTCCTATCAGCAAAAGAATGAACGAGAAAATTCCCACATAGCCCCAGCTCTGTTCGCTCATCACGTTGACAAGCGATTTATACCATGTCACGATAAACACCTCGGCAGTAGGCGTAATCTTGTCCACCGTTTTGCTGCGAGCCATCTCCAGATTAAAACGTATATCCGCATCTCCCGGGTTCAGCAACAAGGCCCGTTCGTAGTTCAGTACCGCCTTGGCCGTATTTTTCAACTTATAGTACGCATTCCCGAGATTATAATAGATGTCGGCCGATTCTCCCTGTGTCTGCAAGATTTCCTCATACTGGGCCGCAGCCTCGCTGAACTGTTCCTTCTGGTATGCCTCGTCGGCTTCCGCCTTGGTGGGGGCTGCCATCGCAAACTGGATGCATCCAATCAGTCCAATCAATAGTAAAGACAATTTCTTCATATTTAGTCTGCTCTCCTATCCGTTTTAATGTTTGATACTGTTTTCCATTTTACTGATGACTTCCACGGAAGCGGAATACACCTTATCCATCGCCTCATTCTCGTCGCCCGGCGCATAACGTGCATATTCACACTCGTTGAGTACGCCTATGAACTCGGCAATCAAGGCTTCCTGCACACCGTAGTTGGTCAGTTCGGCTTCAATGTTGTCTTTCGACAGCTGAGATACCGGAATACTGAGCTTGTCGCTGATGTAGCCCCACAAAGCCTTCAGCACTTCATCATAGAACTCGTTCTTCTTGTTTTCTGCCAGCAGCTTACCAGCCAGTTTCATACGCCGTGTAGCCACCTTGTTGGCTTTCTTGGTCTTCACCTTCGCCACGTTGGCATTTTCGAGGGCTTTCTGTCGATAAATCACTGCAAAGGCTACGAACAGCAACAACGGAATCAGGTAGCACAAATAATAGCCTACAGTACCAAAGAAAAATTCTCCTTTCGGACGAAGTGAAGTATTACCCAACTTGATGAAGCGGATATCCTTACCCAGCATCTTCACGCTCTCCTTGTTGGTGAAGTCTGAAATCACCTGATCGGCATTTCCCTGTCCTTTGGCCACCTTCAGGTTGTAAGCTTCTGTTTTCAGGGTCTTGTAACTGTTGCTCTTCAGGTCGAAGTAGGTAAATTCTACCGCCGGAATCGTAAAGTTGCCGGCATGACGCGGAATTGCCAGATATTCAAATGTCTTCGTACCCGTCAGTCCGTTGCTGGTCAATTTATAGTCGTCCGTCACCTTCGGGTCATAAATTTCGAAATCCTGGGGGAATTTTACTTCCGGCGTGCCGATAAGCTTCATGTTTCCCGTACCGCTCAGCGTCAGCTTGATGGTCACGGCATCATTGGTCTTCATTTCCGTAGCATTGATGGTAGAAGCCATTTTGAACTCACCCACTGCTCCAGAAAATCCGGCCGGTTTGGCTGGCAGTGGCTGTACGTTAATCACTACTTTCGGAGTCGTAATTTTCTTCTTTACTTCCACGTATCCTCCACCATTGAAAAAGGCATCAAAAGGATCATCCGATATGGTTTGCTGAGCTACCACCCCATCGAAAGTAATAGACGGAACTTCCAGTTTGCCCGTCTGCTGCGGGAACAGGATATACTGGCTCCATACGGTCGTGTTGTAGTTCCGTCCCTTGTAGTGCTCCAGCGTAAAAGTTTTCTGCTGTGGAAGCTCTACTTCCTGTACATGGAAGCCTTTCAAATCGGGCATTTTTCCATAAAGCTGACGCAAATTCACCACGGTATATACCTTGTAAGTCAGCAAGATGGCTTCCTGCTCGTGTACGGTTGTCTTGCTGGCTGTAGCCGTGATAAACAAATCGTTGGCTGAGATACGGCTACCTGCTGCCTGACTACGTGAAGAAGAAGCACCGCCTCCCCCGTTGTTGCCACTATTTCCAGAGGTCTGGTCCTGCGGAAGCACCTTGATGGAAATGGCATTAGAAAAGACTTTCTCTCCATTTACCTCGACACTGGCTGCCGGAATGGTATACGTACCAGGATTTCCCGCCAGCAGAATATAGGTAAACGCCGTAGAACTGTTCGACGTACGCTTTCCATTAATAATCTGAATACTGCTCTGCTGAGAACGGCTCGGCCCCATCAGCACCTCAAATCCTTTGATGGAAGGGGCACGGAAATCCTTGATATCTTGAGAATTGACCGTAAAAACCAGACGTACCTGGTCGCCACTGACCACCACGTCAGCAGCTTCTGCTACAAAACGCACGTTGTCAGCTGCCTTCACCTGCCATGCCACAAGTATCGTAAAAAGTAAGAATATTATCTTTCGCATTATTCTGTTATTTATGATTATTCATTTGTTCTTCATTTCGTCAAGCCTTACCAGTCTTTTTCCAGCTTGCGTCCCTGCACCTGAATCTGTTTCTTCACCTTATCCTGCACGTTCTTTTCGTCCTGCATCACGGCGTTGAGCAACTGCTGGGCATTTTCCTTCGACATCTGGTTCTGGTTTTGCTGCTGTTGCTGCTGATTCTGCTGCTGTTCTTTCTTGTTCTGGTCTTCCTGATCCTTATTCTGCTGCTTGTCGTCCTGTTTCTGGTCCTGCTTGTTTTGCTGCTGGTCCTGATTCTGCTGGTTCTGCTGCTGGTCCTTCAACTGCTTCTGCGCCAGTGCCAGGTTGTATCGGGTTTCATCATCCTTCGGATTGTTGCGCAAGGATTGCTTATAAGCTTCGATACACTGCGGCAACTGTTTGGACGACTGTAGAATGACTCCCATATTGTGGTAAATCTGTGCCAGTTTATTCTTGTCCTTTTCCAGACGGGACGCTGCGTCAAACTGCTCCATAGCCTCTTTGGCCTTTTCCTGCATCATCAGCGCATTTCCCAGATTGTACATGGCATCGGCCGACTTGGGATTCAGCTCCAGCGCCTTCCGGTAGTCTACTTCCGCCTTGACAAACAAGCTGTCCTTGTAAAGCTTGTTGCCGCTTCGCAGGTAATCACGGTCTGTTTTCTGTCCGTATCCGGCCACGGCAGTCAGGGCCAGACACATATACAGAATATATCCTTTCACTTTCATCTCCAGTTTCATTTAAAGAGTTTCACATTCTTGAAAAGCGGATTCTTGCGGTTCAGAATCATCAGGTCGGCAGCCAGTAAAAGAATAGCCAGCCAGGCCAGTACCTGGAACTGCTCGTCGAACTCCGTAAAAACCTGTGTCTCTACATCCGCCTTCGCCAGTTTGTTTATTTCCGCATTCAGGGCTTTCTCCGCATTGTTGGTATTATCCACACGCACGTAAATACCATTTCCGGCTTTGGCTATCTCCTGACACATCTGCTCGTTCAGACGGGTCACTACCACATTACCATCCTTGTCGCGACGGAATTCATTGGTACCTTCCACCGGAATAGGTGAACCGTCGGGTGAACCTACTCCTAATACAAATACACGCATACCCTTCTTGGCAGCCTCCTGAGCGGCCTCGATGGCTCCTCCTTCGTGGTTTTCACCATCGGTAATCAGTACGATGGCACGTCCTACCCCTTCGTTCGGAGTAAAACTCTTCATGGCCAGATCAATAGCCCCGCGAATATCCGTACCCTGTGTGGTAATCAAGGAAGGAGAAATCGTCTCCAGAAACATCTTGGCCGATACATAGTCGCTCGTAATCGGGAGCTGTGTGAAAGCTTCACCCGCAAACACAATCATGGCCACTTTATCGTTGTTGAAGGTCTCCACCAGACGAGAAATCAGCTTCTTCGATTTTTCCAGACGGCTGGGAGTGACATCCTGTGCCAGCATGGAGTTTGAAATATCCAATGCCACCACCGTTTCCACCCCCTGACGCTTCACCGTTTCCATCTTTGAACCGAACTGCGGACGAGCCAGCATGAAAATAACCATGGCCAGCGCAGAAAGCGTCAGCCAAAATTTTACGTCCGGACGATATTTCGACACATCCGGCATAAGATGTGCCAGCAACTCCGGACTACCATATTCGCGCAGCTTCTTGCGACGGCGATAGTTCGAATAAAAATAGAACACAGCCAGCAAGGGCAGCACAATCAGTAAATACAAATATTGAGGTTCTCCAAATCGAAACATGACTTCTTATTTTAAGGTATTTTCTTCAAAACTGTATTCCGCAAAAGGATTTCAAGCAAGATGCTCAGGAATGCAATCAGTGCAAACACCGCATAGGCTTCTTCACGTTTGCTGAATTCCTTCACGTTCAGTTTCGTTTTTTCGAGTTTGTCAATTTCACGGTACACTTCCTTCAGCTTCGTATTGCTGGTCGCACGGAAATAATTTCCATTAGTTGTTCCGGCAATCTGGCTCATGGTCTGTTCGTCAATTTCCACCGGCATCTGTACATACTGCACACCGGCGTACGTCTGCATCGGATAAGGTGCCGTACCGTTAGTTCCTACACCGATGGTATACACACGGATACCAAACTGCTTGGCTATTTCAGCCGCAGTAAGCGGAGAAATGTCTCCCCGATTGTTCACACCATCCGTCAGCAGGATAACGACCTTCGACTTGGCCTTGCTGTCTTTCAGGCGACTTACCGCATTGGCCAGTCCCATACCCAGGGCCGTACCGTCTTCAATCATTCCGCGCTGTACCATGTCACAACCCACACTCTGAAACAGATTCAACAGTACTCCGTGGTCTACTGTCAACGGGCACTGCGTGAATGCTTCTCCCGCAAAGATAGTCAGACCGATATTATCATTCGGACGTCCGTTGATAAACTCTGCCGCTACCTGCTTGGCTGCTTCAATACGGTTCGGCTTCAAATCCTCGGCCAGCATACTGGTCGACACGTCGACCGCCAGCATGATGTCAATACCTTCAATCTCCGTGTTTTGCCAGTTATCGGTAGTTTGCGGGCGTGCCAGTACCAGCACAATCATCACAAACGTCAGAATACGAAGCACAAACGGCGCATGCAGCAAATAAATCTTCCAACTGCGCGGAGCCTGCATGTACATCCGTGTGGTAGATACCTGCATGGTAGGTTCCGTCTTCTTGCGGCGCATCACGTACCACACGATATACGGAATCAGCAGCAAGAGCAGAAACAGATATTCTATATTCGCAAAAATCATAGTCTCACTTCATTATTAAATTTAGAAAAAGAGGTCGATGATATGGCGCACAGACAAATACAACGCAATCAGTGCGGCCACACCCGTAATGGCAATGCTGCACATCAGGGCAATTCGTCCCTGTTTGGAACGTTTCTCCTCCACTTTGATTTCCGTCGGCTCCTTCTTAGCATTCGGATCCTCCTCTATCTTAGTCTGGTTAATGAAATCCACCGCATTTACCAGGTTCATGTCGTTCTCATTCATCAGCGGCGCATATTTCGCAAACTTTACCAAGTCGGCTGTTTCAAACATCACCTTCAAATCGCGGATAGAATCTTTATCTTTCTCCTCCAGCAACCGCTCGATAATTTCCGTAGAAGTCATTTCCATGGCATTGAATCCGAAACGCTCCTTTATATATATACGAATCACATCGGTCAGTTCCGTATAATAAGCTTTCGGGTCTTCACGCTTGGTCACCTTGTCCGCCTTGATGGTTTCAATCTTCTTCATGGCAGCCAAATGAGGCGGAAGTTTAGGTTCTACCTTGATAATCTTGATGATAGGCTTATTGTCACGATAGCGAATGATAAAGAAGGCCGTCACCACTCCCAAAGCAATCAGCAACAGGATAGAATATACCATCGGTGCCAAATCTTCCCAGGTAAGAGGTACTTCCTGAATGGACTTCGGACCAAAGAACTGGTCGGGATGCAGGGTATCCACCGGAATGGAGTACACCTTCAACGCCAAGGCCTTTGAACGGTAAGCCTTGTCATTGACCAGCACTTCAAACGGCGGAAGATAATACAGCGCCGAGTCAAAAGAAGTCACCGTATATTCCTGTGACACCAGCCAGCGCTTGTTGTCGTTCAGCAGCTGCGTGTCGGGCTTGGCCACATCCAGAATCTCCACTCCCCTGACCAGCGTATCACGCAGCAACGGCAGACGCAATTTCTGGTTGGCATCCATGCTGACCTGCAATTTGATTTTCGCCTGCTCACCAATAAGCAGCTGCAAAGAGTCGATGGTAGCTTCCACCGTTACCTGCTGGGCTTTCAGACCCGTTGCACAGCATAAAATCAATACAGCACAGCAACATGCCTTTATCATTTTTGAGTAGTATAATAAGAGATGTCTCATGTCAACTGTCAGTTTCGTTTTGCAAATAAATTCAGCAATGCCTTCACATAATCCTGATCTGTACGTACAGATACAGAATCCACATTGCTGTGAGTAAATGTGTCATTCAGCTTCTGCTGCTTTTCCTTCCACCAGGCATGATGTGCATTACGCAATGCCTTTGATGAAGTATCAATCCACTGCTCATGACCGGTTTCCGCATCACGCACGTGCATCAGTCCCACGTCTGGAAGTTCTTCCATACGACGGTCGTACACCTGCACAGCCACCACATCGTGTTTTCGGTTGGCAATCGTCAACGCATTCTGGAAATCACGTTCGTCAATAAAGTCGCTGAGCATAAAGGCCGTGCAACGTTTCTTCAGCACATTCGTCAGGTACTCGATGGCACACTGCAAATTGGTGCGCTGACTTTCCGGCTTGAAATCAAGCAGTTCACGAATAATATACAGAATATGCTTGCGGCCTTTCTTGGGAGGAATAAATTTCTCGATACGGTCGGAAAAGAAAATCACGCCGATTTTATCATTGTTCTGAATGGCGGAAAAGGCAATTGTAGCCGCAATCTCCGTCACCATCTCTTTCTTCAACTGCTGAATGGTACCAAAATCCAGACTGTTGGACACATCCACCAGCAACATGACCGTGAGTTCACGTTCTTCCTCAAAGACTTTCACGAATGGTTTGTCGAAGCGAGCGGTCACATTCCAGTCTATATCGCGCACGTCATCCCCATACTGATACTCACGAACCTCCGAAAAGGCCATACCACGCCCCTTGAAGGCCGAATGATACTGACCGGCAAAAATGTTGCTCGAAAGTCCCCGGGTCTTGATTTCAATCTGACGGACACGCTTTAAAAGTTCACTTGTCTCCATTCTTTTAATATTTGACCGTGTTCCCCTGGAGTTACCAAAGGAACACAGCTTAGTCATTTATAATCCATGCAGCCTTCCGACTGCGAATAAAAGCCGACGGGAACTCTCTTTCCCGTCCGCAACCATTCCAGGTATCAGCGCATCAGGGCACTTCTACCTTGTTCAGAATCTTGCTGACGATTTCATCCGAGGTCACGTTCGTAGCTTCCGCCTCATAAGTCAGTCCGATACGGTGACGAAGCACGTCATGAGCCACGGCTCTCACATCTTCCGGAATCACATATCCGCGACGTTTGATGAAAGCATAGCTGCGTGCAGCCAGTGCCAGGTTGATAGAAGCACGAGGAGAACCTCCAAAGCCAATCAAACCCTTCAGCTCTTTCAAGTCGTATTTCTCCGGATAACGGGTAGCAAATACAATGTCAGCAATATACTGTTCAATCTTTTCATCCAGGTATACCTGACGAACCACTTCGCGGGCAGCGATGATGTCTTCCGACTTCAAAATCGGACGAACTTCCGTACGTTCCCCGGAAATATTCTGGCGGATGATTTTCTTTTCTTCTTCCAGTTTCGGATAATCAATGATTACCTTCAGCATAAAACGGTCCACCTGTGCTTCAGGCAACGGATAAGTACCTTCCTGCTCAATCGGGTTCTGAGTAGCCATTACAAGGAAAGGTTTCGGCAGTGCAAATGTCTGTTTTCCCAAAGTCACCTGACGTTCCTGCATGGCCTCGAGCAAGGCACTCTGCACTTTAGCCGGTGCACGGTTGATTTCATCGGCCAATACAAAGTTGGCGAAAACCGGTCCTTTGTTGGCAATGAACTGTTCATCCTTCTGACTGTAAATCATCGTACCGATAATATCGGCCGGCAGCAAGTCAGGAGTAAACTGCACACGACTGTATTTTGAATCGATCAATGAAGAAAGAGTTTTGATTGCCAAGGTCTTTGCCAATCCCGGAACACCTTCCAGCAGGATATGTCCGTCAGAAAGCAACCCAATCAATAAAGATTCGATAAGATGTTTTTGACCTACGATTACCTGATTCATTCCCTCCATCAGGTTTGTCACAAACGCGCTCTGGCGTTCGATTCGTTCATTCAGTTCACGAATGTCAATAGCTTCAGCCATAATTTTCTTCTATTTTAGTTCTCATTTTTTTCATTAAGAAATGCCCTTTCAAAACATATATCCAAAAAGGCACCCCAAAATTAAGGTATTCCCTTAACAGGCACAATAAATTTTGATAAAAAAATATAGACGGGATTCGCCTTTTAAGGCTTATTGAACTAAAGAAAATTAAAAAGAGGCTGTCTCAAAATAAATTTGA
>NZ_DBEXBB010000100.1:0-8350 GCF_048170425.1 Phocaeicola sp. | reverse complement strand
CCGGTTCATGGCATTTCTTAAAAGTTCCAGGCCAGCGGCATCCGGTTGTGCATAGAGGTGTAGCAGTTTAGAAGTCATTTGGGCGTTACTATAGATTCCATGTTCATTAGCAAAGCGTTGGCTTTGTATTTGTCGGGCACGGACTACACGTTCGCGAATGCTGGCACTGCTTTCTCCCGGTGTGCTTTTGGAGATTTCTTCAAAAGGAACGGGTACAATTTCTACTTGAATGTCTATGCGGTCGAGCAGAGGGCCTGAGATTTTGTTCAGGTATCGTTGTACTTGTCCCGGACTACATACACAATTTCGTGTGGGATGGTTATAGTAGCCACACGGGCATGGGTTCATGGAAGCGATTAATTGAAAGTTAGCTGGATACTCCAGGCTATACTTTGCTCTTGAAATAGTGATACGATGGTCTTCAAGGGGCTGCCGAAGCACTTCCAGTACGCTTCTGCTGAACTCAGGGAGTTCATCAAGAAATAGCACTCCATTGTGTGCCAGGCTGATTTCTCCAGGTTGAGGTGTAGCTCCGCCACCTACCATGGCTACTTGAGAGATGGTGTGGTGTGGGCTGCGGAACGGTCGGGTGGCAATAAGCGAGGAACCTTTTTTCAGTTTTCCAGCTACTGAATGTATCTTAGTTGTTTCCAGGCTTTCTCCTAATGAGAGTGGAGGAAGGATGCTGGGAAGGCGTTTGGCCATCATGGACTTGCCACTTCCTGGGGCTCCAATGAGCAGCACGTTGTGTCCGCCTGCTGCGGCTACTTCAAGTGCTCGTTTTACATTTTCCTGTCCTTTTACTTCTGCAAAGTCAAAGGGGAAAGTAGACTGGTGTTTATAGAACTCTTCACGTGTGTTGACAATGGTAGGTTGTAAACTGCAATTGCCGTTCAGAAAATCGATTACTTCTGTAATGCGTTCCACGCCATATACGTCCAGATTATTTACGACAGCGGCTTCCGATGCATTCTGTTGCGGAAGAATAATCCCTTTAAAACCTTGTTGACGGGCGGCAATGGCGATAGGAAGTGCACCTTTAATGGGTTGCAGACTCCCGTCCAGGCTTAATTCTCCAATAATCAGATAATCTGTCAAGTGTTCAGAGGAGATTGTTTCATTAGCTGCCAGGATACCGATAGCCAGCGGGAGATCGTATGAGGCTCCTTCTTTCCGGATATCAGCCGGAGCCATGTTGACTACTATCTGTCGGGTAGGAAACTTGTATCCGTTTACTTGTAGAGCGGATACGATACGTTCGTGGCTCTCCTTGACGGCAGAGTCTGGTAGACCCACTAAATAAAATTTTATTCCGCGCGAACAGTTGACTTCAATTGTTACAATAGTGGCATCAATGCCTTGTACTGCGGCTCCAAAAAGTTTGACAAGCATTTAAGGTCGTTTTTATTGTGTTTTACTTTTGTTGTTTGTCTTCTGCTATCAAGGCTTCCACCTTGGTCTGTAATGCATTTCCGTAAAGATTACTGCCTAAAATTTTCCGGTTCCGGTCTATCAGTATGTTGTATGGAAGACGCTGTATGTTTTGTTGTTTCAGAATCTGATTATTCCATCCTTTGTAGTCGCATACTTCAATCCACTGTTCTGTATCTTTTTGCGTATTTTTTTCCCATTCTTCCTTGTTATAATCTAGTGAGAAGTTGACAACCCGGAAATTGTTCTTAGAGAATTTTTCGCATAGAGCATATAGGGAGTCTTTTATAGCTATGCTTTCCTTATCCCAACTTGCCCAAAAGTTAATGAGCGAATATTGCTTTTGTGTCCCACTGCTGCTCCATGACAAATATTCACCGTTTCTTTTCTTTACAGACAAGTAATTCAGATAAGTCGAAGTGCTTTTTTCTCTTTCGGGTAGTTTCTGTAGAACTTCATTCAATACTCTACAATCTTTCACTTTACCGGTCAAAGGCTCAGTCAGTCTGGCAATGAGGGACAGATTGGGATTGGCTGATTGTGAAAAATACCAGTACAGTATATAAGCCGAAGCAGGTGAGGATGGATGGCTCTTGATAAAGTTCTCAGCTTGTTGGCATATTTGTGCAGAATCTTTCAGCGCGTGTATACTTTGCAGAAATTCCTGGTATTCATTGTTCGGACCATCTCCTTTAATTTCCGGATGTGCGAAACTTCCTTTTACAGACACTTTCCAGCCTTTGTCTGCAAATATCGGAAAGACTTCACCTGAATCATTAACTAATCGGAAAGTATTCAATGTGTCGGGAGAGAAGGCATAAGTGAATTTACCTCCTCTTGGATAAATAGTATCCAGTTTGGAATCCGGGTCATCAAAGACTACTAGAATCATGTCGGAAGTAATGCCTTCCAGTTCCCCTTTGAGTTCAAATTCATCGCTTTGTCTGCACGAATCCAGACAAAACAACAGATATACAGATAAGAGGAGCAGGTATAATTTTTTCATAAACCGTATTTTGTTTTTGCGAAAATACATATTTTCATTTTATAATCTTTCATCTTCTTCCGATTCTTTCCCGTAAAAGCATAAAAAAACCGGAATCACTTCAAGTGATTCCGGTTCCTTTTATGTAATTAAGTCAGATTACTTTATTTCGTTTGCATATTTTGCAAATTCACGGTCGTTCTGAGCTTTAGCAGCCAAAGCAGCATCCTGCTGTTTTACTTTGCCCATGCTGCTCTTAACCAAGTCAGCGTTGTTAGTTCTAGCACCTACAATTGCCATCAGGTAGTTAGTGTAAGCGTCCGGATTCTTCACTGCAGACAGAGTAGATTTAGCTTTGTTATAGTCCTTAGCCAAGATCTGAGCCAAAGCAGCTGAGTTAGTCTTAGTGTCACCGAATGCCTGTACAGCACGGTCATACTGACCTTGTTTGATGTACAAGTTACCCAGAGCTTCGTTAGCTGTGTTAGCACCTGTAGACTTGCTCAAGTAAGTTTCAGCGTTAGCTACGTTACCCTTAGTCAATTCAATCAAACCAAGGTTAGTGTTAACTTCTGCAGCGTTAGAGCTCTTGCTAGCAGCCTGTTTGAAGTAGTTTTCAGCTGTAGCTAAGTCACCGTTAGCATAAGCCATCATACCCAAGTTGTTGTAAGCACGATAGTCGTTCGGATACAATTCAACAATTTTCTTATAGATAGCTTCTTTACGAGCGTTGTCGTTAGTCAGAGTTGCAGCATACAGCAATTCATCGTTGCTCAATACTTTAGCGTCAGTATCGAATGCAGCGTTGATTTCTTCATCGCTACGTCCGATTACATCGTAGTTAGCAGTCAAACGAGCACGACGCAACTGCGGCAGGATTTCGTCAGCCAGAGTTTTGTAAACTGAAGAAATGTTCTTGATTTCAGTTTCACGCTGTTCTGGATCGCTGTACATAGAAAGAACACGCAAGATCAGGTCTTTATCCTGAATGTTAGATTTAGAAACCAATTCCTGGAATCCGTCCCAGTCCTGAGCTGTGTATTTAGCATCTACTTCAGTTTCAATCTTACCTTTCTTCAACTGCTGGTTCATGTATTTTTCAGTGTTGTTCTGACGATTTTCAGCCAAAGTAGTATTCAGTTCAACACCACCATCAGGTGAAGCGTAAGCAGAAATTTCGATGTTGTTCAGTTTGTAGTTCTTAGTGTCACCAGCTACAGCTACCACTTGTTTGTGGAATGCTTTCAAGCTGTCAGACTTCAATTCGCTTGCGCGGAGGTTAGCCTGCTGGATCAAGAACATGATCTGAGCTTCTTTAGCCTGCTTGATGATACGCTGGAATGCGTCCGGAGCGTAAGCAGCATTAGCAGAGTTTACAGTAGGAAGTTCTGAAGTAGCGATTACACCGTCAGCAATCTTTACAGAAGGAATAGTGTATTCTTTTTTACCTTTCTTAATTTTGAAATCCAGGTAAAGTTCAGATTTAGCCATTTCAGGAACATAGTCGAAAGAAGCTTTCATTGTATAAGTACCACCAGTCTTGTAAGAGATAGTCTGGTCGTTACCTTGTACTTTTTCGCCCTGGAATGTAGCTGGCTGACCTTTAGCTTCGCCACCTTCCCATCTCAAAACCGGAGTAACTTCAACTGTTGCGTTTTTCTTGAAGTATTTTTCCGGGAATTTTCCTGTAATAGTTACAGGTACCTTGCCACCAACAGCTTCCAACACTTCAGGGTTGGTAGTGAAGTAGTCAGGAGATAATTCGCCCATCTTGCTACATGAAGAGAAAGCAAGGACTAACAATGCCACTAACGGCAAATACAACTTCTTAATCATGATGTTAAATATTTAGTTTGTATAAATGAATAATCTTATTGTTTGATTATTTGGGGCAAAGATAAGAAAAACTCTATTACGTGTTAATCATTATCTGCTTTTTTTTGTGCGTCCGTTCGAAAAAACCTTAAAAAATCGTTCTTGCCTTACAATCTGTTCATATTTCTGGGGTGGTGTTCCAAGATTTCTTGGCGCAAGCGACTGCGGTCAAGGTGGGTATAAATCTCAGTCGTGCCTATACTTTCATGGCCCAGCATACATTGTATGGCTCGCAGGTTGGCGCCGCCCTCCAGCAGATGAGTAGCAAAAGAATGACGGAAAGTGTGGGGGCTGATTGTTTTCTTCAACCCAATCTGTTCGGCTAGCTCTTTAATGATGTGAAAGACCATGATGCGTGAAATGTTTTTCCCGAAACGACTGATAAATACAAAATCTTCGTATCCAGGTTTTATCAGTCCTTCATTGCGGTCTGGAAAGTACAGTTCCAGTTCATGAATGGCGCGTGGGGAGATGGGTACCAGCCGTTGTTTGCTTCCCTTCCCTTCTACTTTGATGAACTTTTCTTTTAGATAGAGATCGGATAGTTTCAGATTGCATAGTTCGGATACACGGAGTCCGCAACTGTATAGGGTTTCCAAAATAGCCCGGTTGCGCTGTCCTTCACGGGTGCTTCGGTCGATGCTTCCTATAAGTTTGTCTATCTCCTCTACCGTCAGTACGTCAGGCAGGTGTTTGCCGATTTGGGGTGATTCCAGCAATTCTGAGGGGTCTTGTTGTATGTAGTCTTCCAGCAAAAGAAAACGAAAAAAAGAGCGTATTCCAGACAAAATTCGAGCTTGTGAACGTGGGTGAATGCCGATGTCTCTTAATCCGGCTGAAAAAGTTTCCAAATTCTCCAGGGTGACCTCAGTAAAATGAATGCTTTCCAGTTCCAGAAATGCGAATAGTTTGTCCAAGTCTGTAAGATAAGCCTCCACCGTGTTTGCTGAAAGTGATTTTTCGAGTTTCAGGTATTGCCTATACTTTATTATTATGCTTTTTTTATCGGCCTTTTTCATTTATTTTTCGTATCTTTGTGCCAAATTCTTCTACAAAGGTATTAAATTTCAGCAGAAGTATACAGATGAGAATACAAATAATCAATGGCCCTAACATTAACCTGTTGGGCAAACGGGAGCCTTCCATTTATGGAGCCGAATCTTTTGAAAGTTATCTGGAGAAATTAAAAGAATGGTATCCGTCGGTAGAGTTTGCATATTACCAGTCGAATGTGGAAGGGGAACTGATTAATAAAATTCATGAGACAGGCTTTTCGTATGATGGCATTGTGCTGAATGCCGGGGCCTATACTCACACTTCCATTGCTTTACAGGATGCTATCCGTGCAGTTACGTCTCCAGTCGTGGAGGTACATATTTCCAATGTTCACCGGCGGGAGGAGTTTCGTCACAAATCAATGATTTCCTGTGCTTGTGTAGGAGTAATCTGCGGATTCGGACTGAATTCCTATCGTCTGGCCGTAGAATCCATTTTATTAGACAACAACAAATTATAGTATATTTATTATGATGCTTAAACAAACAAAAATCGTTGCGTCCATTTCGGACTTGCGCTGCGAAGTAGATTTTATCAGAGACCTTTTTAATGCAGGTATGAACGTGGTACGTATGAATACCGCACATGCCAGCCGTGAAGGTTTTGAAAAGTTGATTAATAATGTGCGTACCGTTTCTAACCGTATCGGTATTCTGATGGATACCAAAGGTCCGGAAGTACGTACTACGGCCAGTGCAGAAGGCCCGATTGATTTCAAGACAGGTGAAAAGGTTCGTATTGTGGGAAATCCGGAACAGGAAACTACTCATGAATGTATTGCTGTAACTTACCCGGGATTTGTACACGACCTGTCAGTTGGAGCAGATGTGTTGATGGACGACGGTGAACTGGCACTGAAAGTAATCGATAAGAATGAAGATACTTTGTTCTGTGAAGTACGCAATGATGCTACTTTGGGAAGCCGCAAGAGTGTGAATGTGCCGGGTGTACGCATCAACTTGCCTTCTTTGACTGAAAAGGACCGCAACAATATTTTGTATGCGATTGAGAAAGACATCGATTTCATTGCGCATTCATTTGTTCGCAATCGTCAGGATGTACTTGATATTCGTGAAATCCTGGATGCACACCACAGCGACATCAAGATTATTGCTAAGATTGAAAACCAGGAAGGTGTGGATAACATCGATGAAATCCTGGAAGTAGCTGATGGTGTAATGGTGGCTCGTGGTGACCTGGGTATCGAAGTACCGCAGGAACGCATTCCGGGTATTCAGCGTATCTTGATTAAGAAATGTATCTTGGCTAAGAAACCGGTAATCGTGGCTACGCAGATGTTGCATACCATGATTAACAATCCGCGTCCTACTCGTGCGGAGGTTACCGACATTGCCAATGCTATCTACTATCGTACCGATGCGTTGATGCTGAGTGGAGAAACTGCATATGGTAAATATCCGGTAGAAGCTGTGAAGACTATGGCGAAGATTGCAGCTCAGGCTGAAAAAGATAAGATGGAAGAAAACGATATTCCAATTCCTTTGACTCCGGAAAATACAGATGTAACCAGCTTCCTGGCAAAACAGGCTGTACGTGCTACTAACCTGATGCCTATCCGTGCTATCATTACCGATAGCTTCAGTGGTTTGACTGCCCGCAATCTGGCTGCTTTCCGTGGAAAATATCCGGTATTGGCTATCTGCTACAAGGAAAAGACCATGCGTCACTTGGCTTTGTCATACGGTGTGGAAGCTATCTATATGCCGGAAAAAGCCAACGGACAGGAATATTATTTCGCTGCATTGCGTAAGCTGATGGACGACGGTGTACTGTCAGAAAACGAAATGGTGGCTTATCTGAGCGGTGGTAAACAAGGTACTCATACTTCATTCCTCGAAATCAACCAGGTAGGTGATGTCTTGAAGAGCGGAGATGACTACGTTTTACCCAACCGTAACCGTTACTTGTAATCATGAAAGAGACTGACGCGCTCGATGAATACATTCTTCAGCATATTGATGAAGAGAACGACTACCTGAAAGCGCTGTACCGGGCGACGCACGTAAAATTGTTGCGTCCCCGTATGGCTTCGGGGCACTTGCAAGGTCGTATGCTGAAGATGTTCGTGCAGATGATACGTCCGAAGCAGGTACTTGAGATTGGTACCTACAGCGGATACTCCGCACTTTGTCTGGCAGAGGGACTGGAGGAAGGGGCTATGCTTCATACCTTTGAAATCAACGACGAGCAGGAAGATTTCACTCGTCCGTGGCTGGAAAATTCACCCTATGCCGATAAAATCAAGTTTTATATCGGTGATGCCCTTGAAATTGTGCCCGACATGGACATCGTGTTCGACCTGGCATTTGTAGACGGAA
Source organism: Phocaeicola sp. (assembly GCF_048170425.1). Lineage (GTDB taxonomy): Bacteria > Bacteroidota > Bacteroidia > Bacteroidales > Bacteroidaceae > Phocaeicola. The sequence continues at coordinate 664 of NZ_DBEXBB010000100.1, read as the reverse complement.
ACAAGCGCTTCTATGTGGAATATTATGAAATGATTCTGCAAAAGATGCATTCCGGCGGTTATATCATAGCCGACAATACCTTGTGGGACGGACATGTGCTTGAAGAACCGCATCACACGGACACGCAGACCATCGGAATCAAGAAGTTCAATGACCTGGTGGCTGCCGATACACGGGTGGAAAAAGTAATCCTGCCCTTGCGTGACGGTCTGACTATTATACGTAAAAAATAAAGAGGTAATATGGAAACAACCAGACAAAACAAGATTGCCCGCCTCATTCAGAAGGAACTGAGCGAAATCTTTCTTTTGCAGACCAAGTCAATGCCTGGTGTGCTGGTTTCGGTCAGCATTGTCCGCATCAGTCCCGATATGAGTTATGCGCGTGTATATCTGAGCGTCTTCCCTTCAGAGAGAAGTGAAGAAATCGTGAAGAACATCAATGCCAACATGAAGTCAATTCGTTTTGAGCTGGGAAACCGCGTGCGTCATCAGTTGCGCATCATTCCCGAATTGAAGTTCTTCGTGGACGATTCTCTGGATTATGCAGAGAAAATTGACGAACTGCTGAAGAAATAATGTATCTGATATTTTAGTAAATACTCACAGAAGAACATGGAGCTTTGCTTCCGGCTTCTGTGGGTTTTTATTTTGTGTTATATATA
>NZ_DBEXBB010000099.1:0-4469 GCF_048170425.1 Phocaeicola sp. | reverse complement strand
ACATTTTCAATCCGCTTTTGACACTTTTCACAAGTCATAGAAACCAGGTAAGTTACTTCTGACTTTTCTTTTTCACATACTGTCATATTTTTTGCTGAAACTGAAAGACTCAGCATCATTAGCACAAACAGTACAGTCAATTTAGTTTTCATTGTTTCCTGTATTTTTAAGTAAGACATTATAATTACAATTTAGAAATCTGATAACGAATTCCAGCATAAAGTTTATAACCCATCGTAGGTCCCCACACCATTGTAGCATCAAAATCAGGCCCGTAAGGATTATCCGCAGATATGATTGGAGAATTCTGCTTATAGTTGGTCAGGTTTTCCCCGCCTATATAAATATGCCATCTGCGAAAACGACGGGTTATTTGTGCACTCAACTGAGCAAATGACGGGAAAGAGTTTCCCCACAACGGACGAGCCGTATCCGGAACAGGCATACGCCCTCCACCATTAAATTGTACTGTAGCATCAAACTGCCATTTTTTCAACGAAGTTTCATAAGAAGTTGTAACCAGAGCCTTGTAACGGCTCGTTAAAGGTTTTCTCATATTCCCTCCTTCATAAGTACACTTCACATTCATCCATCGATAAGCTCCCAATAATGTAAAACCTCGGAACAAAGGATAACTAGCGTCAATCTGAAACACACTGGAAGTGGAACTGCCCTTGAGATTATAAAAATAAACTCCATGTACATCCTGATCCAAATCGACCACAACCTGGTTGTTAAAATCCGTATAATACCATTCTGCATTTATTGCCAACGCTTCTTCTTTCACTGGTATATGAAAGGATGCACTTATACCGTAATTCCAAGCTTCTTCCTGTTTTAAATCTTCCGAGATATGAAATACACGGTTACTTGCCAGCAAATAGCTGTTCTCTGGAAGCACAAAAGTGGTACGATACCCCTTCCCGGCAGAAGCACGCAAACTTAACCAAGAACTTACCTCATATTTTGCATGTAAACGAGGCGTAACGAACAAACGATGCAAAGAACTATAATCAGCACGCAGCCCAGCCATCAGCATAAAATTGCTAACAGGCTTCCAAGTATATTCCACATATCCTCCACCTACACTCTCAACAATCTCATGCCACTGAGGAGAATAATTCTCAACGACATTGCCACTTTGTACGTATCGATCCCAATTATAATTTAAACCTGTTGCCAGCTTATGTCTGTCACTCCATTCACTTTCATACAAAAACGAGGCATAGACATTCGATTCATACACATTATATATCTTATCGGCATAATTCGAACGCTGATCATGGTAAGAACCTGATACGATAAGGGCCACGCTCTCATTCCGCTCCGGATTCAAGATTAAGCCATTCTTCGAAAACCATTCTACACGATGAGCTTCATTATGAATGCGATAAGGTAACGGAGCCTCTGCAACTTGTAAAGTATGTGCTGTCTGCCCGCTGGTCCTATTGTCAGTCAAAACCTTCACTCCAGACTGAGACACAAAACGAGAAGTCTGGTAATGCCAACGATTCATCAGACTAAACGACTGCATTTGAGGCATATCCAGAAATGTATCCTTGTTCTTATCATGCGACTGCTCCTCATTGTAATAATTCACGAAAAGAGCCGTAGATAAATAATCATTCAATTCAAGAGCACCTACAACATTTCCTTCATACCGTCCGGTGCTACTGGCAAACAGATTCACCAGCAAAGGATCTGCCACCTTAGGTTTCTTATATTCCACATCAATCTGCCCGGTTACCGACTCAAAACCATTTTTCACCGAAGCAGCCCCCTTTGACACCTGTATACTCTGCATCCAAGGCCCCGGGATGTAATCCAGTCCATAAGCAGATGCCACTCCACGCAAGTTGGGAAAATTCTCGGTAAGCATCTGTACATATGTTCCAGACAATCCGAGCAACTGAATTTGCTTGGCTCCTGTCACGGCATCACTGTAGGCCACGTCGACCGAAGGATTTGTCACAAAACTTTCTGAAAGATTACAACAAGCGGCCCGTGTCAAAGCATGTGAGGTAACACTTTCTGTATTAAGCACACTCCTCCGGTTCTTGACAGTACCTATACCACCTGCTGTAACTATTACTTCTTTTAATTCCGTACTAGGCTCCATGACCAGAATCTGCACATCATCCGGGCGTTCCATTTCATGGATTAGAGTAAGAAAACCTACATAGGCGGCTCTCAATAGTTTTACATTTTCCGGAAGTACTAATTCAAAATACCCCTCCTCATCAGTTACCGCAGTATGTTTCTCCTCATCATACACATAGGCTCCAGGCAAAGGAACTCCTTCCTTGTCCATCACATATCCTTTAACGGTTCTCTCCAAGGCAGTGGCATTCAAAGTTACGCATCCTACCCAGTTCCAGAGCATACATAAAATTATGGCCTTCATTCACTATTCTTTCTTGGTTTCAAGGCAAAAATAGGAAAAGACACGCGCCTTGCTGTTACATTATTATGGATATAATTTATATCTCATCCAACGGCTTCAATTTATGTTCTTTCATTTGCCGGAACCGACTCGGCGAAAGCCCCGTCAACGATTTGAATTGGGCACTTAAATGAGCCACACTTGAATAATGCAGTTTATCAGCTATCTCACTCACAGTCAGCTCACCATAAAAAAGCAGCTCCTTGACCCGTTCTACTTTTTGCTGAATGCAATATTTCTCTATACTGAGTCCTTGCATTTCACTAAACAGCTTACTAAGAAAGCTGTATTCCCGATGACACTTCTGCTGCAAATAATCCGAAAGATTCATCTTATCTTGCAATTCAGGCTGGCGGACATACTCAATCACACCCACACGAATCTGTTCCACGATTTGCATCCGTTTATCATCAAGTATTTCAAAACCATAATGCTCAAGCCGCACTTGAATCTCCTTCAACTTCTCAGAAGAAAGGGGATGCGACAAAACAACTGTTCCCAACTCTACCTCTAAAGGAGAAATGCCCTTTTCTCGAAATATGTCCGTCACAGTAAGAATACAACGACGACAAACCATGTTCTTAATATAAATGCAATTTCTTTCAGCCATTGGTGTACATTCAAATTATCGGAGCAAAGATAATAATAATACTTACCTGGCAAAAGCTGCAAAATTATTTCCGATAATATTGTGCCAATGAAAAAGCGCGTCGGAGTGCCATGCGAGTGCAAACGAACGCACATACAGAACCAATAAAAAACAAGATTCCGGTAGAGACCATAATATTGCCCAGCCCCACAAGCGGAGATACCACACCGCCAAAGGCAAACCCCAATGCCCCCAGCAAGGCCGATGCCATACCCGCATTCGCCCGTTCACTATCCATCGCCAAGGTATTGGATGCGGTAAAAGTGAGTCCTAACATGGAAAGCAACGCCAGAAGCAACACTTCATAAATCCAGAAACTGCAACCGGCACACAATGCCACACACAGAAAGAAAGAAGCGATTACCATTCCGGCACTTCCCCTATATAAGGCTTGTTCCGGATGGGCAAATCTGACAGCTGAAGTAGCAGAAATGACAATAGCTATGGCATTGGCTCCAAAACAGATACTGAACATCAAAGGCGAAAAGCCATAATGCTGCTGCATAATAAAAGGAGAGGAAGCGATATTGGCGAACAACACTCCCTGGGCAAAACCAAACTGAAGGATATAACATACATACCGGCGATTGTGAATGACGGTAAGAAAGCTCTTATACACATCTGCCCAACGTGTATTCTGGCGACATGCAGCCGGCAAGGACTCTACAAAATACAAACTTCCGACCAGCAACAAAACACCTAACCCGAACAATACCCAGAAAATACCGTGCCAGCCTACACTTTCGGCCATTCCTCCTCCGGCCACAGGTGCCGCCACCGGAGCTACTCCATTGATAGCTCCAATAACAGCCAGCATCTTTGCCAGTTCCCTGCCGGAATATTTATCGGTTGCGACAGAACGTGAAATCACAATCCCTCCGGCACCGGCTATTCCCTGCACCACTCTCCAGCCCACAAACTGCATGATGTTCCGGGAATAGAGACACCCCAACGTAGCTAAAAGAAACAGACACATGGCCACAATCAAAAGAAGCCGGCGACCATACTTGTCACTCAGCGGACCAAAGAACAATTGCCCGACAGCCAATCCTATCATGCTGGCCGTCAATCCTAACTGCACTTGTGAGGAAGTGGTATGAAAATAGTCAGTCATGGCAGGCAGGGTAGGCAGATACATATCGGTCACAAACGGACCAAATGCGGTTAATATACCTAAGAATACGAGAATAAATAATTGAGAATTGCTTCTTGTCATAATGTCCTTTTTTAAAAGCGCTGCAAAATTAGACATTATGACGAAGTTTTCACCTTCCTTTTACCGCACAAAACTTTTCAAAATCAGAAATAAACAATCTTTTTTTCGAAGGAAAACCGTATTTTTGTTTCATAAAATTATTTTCACATGGATATTTCCTT
>NZ_DBEXBB010000098.1:0-11783 GCF_048170425.1 Phocaeicola sp. | reverse complement strand
TTAAACAAAGATAAGCGGGATGAGAATATTTATTTATATTTGCAAAACTCATTTTTTCGATAATATTCATAGATAAAAACGATAAGGACATGGAACTGCGTCAATTGAAATACTTTAAGGAAGCTTGCGAATTACAGAACTTTTCAGAGGCAGCACGTGTGCTGCACATTTCTCAAAGTACCCTTTCACAGCAAATCAAACAGTTGGAAGACGAACTGGATGTGTTGCTGTTCGACCGTATTGGCAAACGGATTGTGCCTACGGAGGCCGGGCTGGCTTTTTTGCCATATGCTGTCAGGGCAATACGTGACGCGGAAAACGGGAAACAGATTATTCGCGACTTGAAAGGTATTGAGACGGGAGTACTTCATGTGGGAGTGACTTATAGTATGAGCCCGTTATTGATTGCGGCGTTGGGATTGTTTTCCAAGACCTATCCCAAAATAAAGGTGAATGTGAGTTTTGCTACTTCCGAAGAACTGCTGGAGAAACTGGAGGCAAATCAATTGGATTTTGTGCTGTCCTTTAAGCCTGAGGGGGTGTCTGAGCATCTGGAAACCATGCCTTTGTTTTCTTCCATGCTTTGCTTTATAGTGCATTGTTCCCATCCGTTGGCAGAATTGTCGTCCATTACCTTAAAGCGGCTTTCACAAACTCCCTTGATTCTGCCGGGGAAAGGGTTTGCCACTCGAAAAAGAGTGGATGATTTGTGCCAGAAACACCAGCTGGAGCTGACGGTAGGTGTGGAGATGAATGACGTGCATACCATCATTCATACCCTGCGTGAAGGCTATTGGGGGACGATTTTGACGCAGGCTGCTGTACGGGGAGAAGAAAATCTGGTACAAATTCCGATATTGTGTGCCGACAAACTGACTTCACAGGGCTTTTTGTTCTGGGCACAGGGAGATTACCGTAAGAAATCGGCATTGGCTTTTGCGGACTTTCTCCGGAAAGTGGCAGGAGGTGAAGAGAGAAGCTAAAAAATGATAAGGGTTAAAAAAGACAGGTTCCTGTTTCTCTTAATCCGTTCAGAATTATTAACTTTGCCAGTCGATAAAAATTAAAAACAGAAACACAGTGCTATGCCATTAAATTTACCCGATAAACTGCCCGCAATTGATTTACTGAAGCAAGAAAATATTTTCGTTATAGATAATTCTCGTGCCAGTTCACAGGATATTCGTCCGCTGAAAATTGTGGTGCTGAACCTGATGCCCATCAAGATTACTACAGAAACCGATTTGATTCGTTTGCTTTCGAATTCTCCTCTTCAGATAGAAGTCAGCCTGATGAAGTTGAAAAGTCATACGTCAAAAAATACGCCGGTAGAACACATGAAAGCTTTCTATCATGATTTTGAACTGATGAAGAATGAGAAATACGACGGAATGATTATTACGGGGGCACCAGTGGAACATCTCGATTTTGAGGATGTCAATTATTGGGATGAAATCACGGAGATTTTCGAGTGGACCCGCACGCATGTGACTTCTACTTTTTATATTTGCTGGGCGGCACAGGCGGGCTTGTATTATCATTATGGCATTCCGAAATATCCGCTGGAAAAGAAAATGTTCGGAATTTTTGAGCATCATATCTGCGACGGATTCCAGCAGTTGCCTATTTTCCGTGGGTTTGACGATGTGTTTTATGTACCTCACAGCCGTCATACGGAAATCCGTCGGGAAGACATCGAGAAGTGTGAAGGCTTGCAGGTGATTTCGGAATCGGTCGACTCTGGTGTACACATTGTGATGGCTCGCGGCGGACGTGAGTTTTTTGTGACCGGTCATTCCGAATATTCTCCTTATACTTTGGACACGGAGTATCGTCGTGACCTGGGTAAGGGACTTCCTATTGAAATGCCTCGAAACTATTATCGTGAGGACAATCCGGAGAAAGGGCCGCTGGTACGCTGGCGAAGTGTGGCCAACCTCTTGTTCTCCAATTGGTTGAACTATTATGTATATCAGGAAACTCCTTACGACATCAATCAGATAAAATAATGCTCAGACAACGTCCTATCGAACTGCTTGCTCCGGCAAAGAACTTGGAGTGTGGAATGGAAGCCATTAATCATGGTGCCGATGCAGTGTATATCGGTGCACCTCGTTTTGGTGCGCGTGCGGCTGCTGGAAATTCTCTGGAAGACATTGAAGCTCTGGTGCGTTACGCACATTTGTATCGGGTGCGTATTTACGTGACTGTCAATACAATCTTGAAAGATGAGGAGCTGGCAGAAACGGAGAAAATGATTTGGGATTTGTACCGGATTGGGGTGGATGCCTTGATTGTGCAGGATATGGGGATTACCCGTCTGAATCTTCCTCCGATTCCTTTGCATGCCAGTACGCAGATGGACAACCGCACTCCGCAAAAAGTGAAATTCCTGGCTGAGGCGGGTTTCCGTCAGGTGGTGTTAGCCCGTGAGCTGACGCTGGATGAAATTGCAAAGATTCATGCGGCGTGTCCGGATACGCCGTTGGAGGTGTTTGTGCACGGAGCCTTGTGTGTAAGTTATAGCGGACAATGTTATGTCAGCCAGGCTTGTTTTGGCCGTAGTGCCAACCGGGGAGAATGTGCACAGTTCTGTCGTCTGAGTTTTGACATGGTGGATGCCGACGGGAAAACGATTGCCCGAGGCAAACATCTGCTGTCATTAAAAGATATGAACCAGAGCGAGAACCTGGAAGCCTTGCTGGATGCCGGTGCTTCTTCCCTGAAAATAGAAGGACGGTTGAAAGATGTGGCCTATGTAAAGAATGTGGCGGCTTACTATCGTCAGAAACTGGATGCGATATTTAAACGCCGCAAAGAATATATACGTGCTTCTTCCGGCACGGTCCGGCTGGCTTTTCGTCCGCAATTGGACAAGAGTTTCAGCAGGGGCTTTACCGATTATTTCCTGCACGGACGTACACCGGATATTTTCTCCTTCCATACCCCGAAATCGCTGGGTGAGGAAATGGGAGTGGTGAAGGAAGTACGCGGCAACTATTTTACCGTGGCAGGTGTCAAACCTTTCAGTAATGGTGACGGACTTTGTTATCTGGATGAAGCGGGAAAACTGCATGGATTCCGGGTAAATCGCGTAGAAAACAATAAACTTTATCCGCAGGAAATGCCACGCCTTCGACCGAAGACCAAGCTTTACCGTAACTTTGACCAGGAGTTTGAGCGGGTGATGCAGAAAAAATCGGCAGAGCGGAAGATAGCCGTGGCCATGGCATTGGAAGAAAACAATTTCGGATTTACACTGACTTTGACCGATGAGGACGATAATAGCATCAGCGTGACGTTGCCGTACGAAAAAGCGCCGGCACGTACGCCACAGGCTGAAAACTTGAGAAATCAGTTGGGCAAGTTGGGTAATACGCCTTTTGAACCGGAACGCTTGGATATTTCTTTATCGGACGACTGGTTTATTCCTTCGTCAGTGCTTGCGGATTTACGTCGTACGGCAGTGGAGAAACTGCTGGAGGCTCGTTGTATCAACTATCCGCAGGAAAGAGTCCGTTTCCCGAAAACAGTTCACGCTTTTCCAGCAGGCGAACTGACCTATTTAGGTAATGTGATGAACGGCAAGGCACAAGCTTTCTATCATGACCATGGAGTGAAGCGCGTGGAATCGGCTTTTGAAAAGGAAGCACAGGCAGATGCGGTGCTGATGTTCTGCAAGCATTGCCTGCGTTATAGCATGGGATGGTGTCCGGTGCATCATAAGGTGAAGTCACCTTATCGTGAGCCGTATTACCTGGTAAGTACAGACGGACGACGTTTTCGTCTCGACTTTGATTGTAAGGTTTGTCAGATGAAAGTCTCATTGGATAATCGAGCATTTTCATGAAGCACTTACGATATTTTCTAGGCATACTCTTTCTGTTGCTGTGTATGACGGCCTGTCATTACCGCACCACCTTGTCTTCGGCTGTAAAGAATGGGTCGGAAGACTCGGTAGCCGTGTCGGTTCAGAAAGAACGTCCGTATGCATTGAACAGCAATTTTCGTGTAACAGCTGATACGCTCTGGTTGCGCCTGCTTCCGTTGCTCGACTCTATTCCGGTAAAGGAAGGAGATGAACTGGTGGTAGCTGAAATATCACTGCGTACGGAAATGCAGGATGATTCAGTGTGGGTGAAGGTGGCGCGTGACCAGGAAACCATGGGCTGGATTCCGGAACATCAGCTTTTGACACACATTGTTCCTGTAGACCCGATTTCACGCTGTATCCATTTGTTCAGTAATTCACATACCTTACCGTTCTTTCTGGTATTGGCAGTGTTCTTCCTTTGCTTTGTGTACCGTGCTGTACGGCGCAAGCAGATTAAACTCATCTGGCTGAACGATATAGACAGTGTATTTCCCATTACGTTGTCGTGGTTGCTTGTGGCGGCTGCCACACTTTATAACAGCATGCAGCATTTTGTGCCGGAAACCTGGGAGCGGTATTATTATGACCCGTCCCTGAATCCGTTCGACCTGCCTTTTGTGTTAGGACTGTTTGTGCTCAGTGTGTTTTTTATTTTGCTGTTAGGAGTCGCTTTGCTGGACGATTTGTTTCATCAGACCTCTTTTGAGGTGGCTTTCTTCTATTTGCTGGGACTGGCTTCCTATTGTATTTTTCTTTATATCTTCTTTACTTATTTATGGGTGTATCTGGCCTACGTTGGCTTTATCGGGTATACCTTGTGGTGTATTTATCGGCTTCGGAAATCTCACAGCTATCCTTATGCCTGCGGTTTTTGTGGCGCGAAGATGAGGTCGAAAGGTATTTGCCCGCACTGTGGAGCATTGAATGAGTAAGAATCGGTAGAATTTTGTAATTTTGCATTTTTCAAAATCAAAAATCTTAAAACGTATCAAATATGATTAGTATAGATGGACTGACCGTAGAATTCGGAGGGACCACCTTGTTTAGTGACTTGAACTTTCAGATTAATGAGAAAGACCGTATTGCTCTGATGGGTAAAAATGGAGCTGGAAAATCGACGCTTCTTAAAATTTTGGCCGGAGTTCGGCAGCCAACCCGTGGGAAGGTTACGGCACCAAAAGATTGTGTGATAGCCTATCTGCCACAACACTTGATGACGGAGGATGGTCGTACGGTGTTTGAAGAAGCCTCTCAAGCCTTTGCTCATTTAAAAGAAATGGAAGAAGAGATAGAACGGATGAACAATGAACTGGCCACTCGTACGGATTATGAGAGTGACTCCTATATGGCTTTGATTGAGAAAGTGGCAGCGATGAGCGAGAAGTTCTATGCTATCGACATGACGCATTTTGAAGAAGATGTGGAGAAGGCTTTGTTGGGACTGGGATTCTTGCGGGAGGATTTCAACCGCCCGACCAGTGATTTCAGTGGAGGATGGCGCATGCGTATCGAACTGGCCAAGCTGTTGCTGCAAAATCCGGACGTGCTTTTGCTGGATGAGCCCACCAATCACCTGGACATCGAATCTATTCAATGGCTGGAAGATTTCCTGATTAACAGTGCCAAGGCTGTGGTAGTAATCAGTCACGACCGTAAGTTTGTCGATAATATTACGACACGTACCATTGAAGTGACGATGGGACGCATCTATGACTATAAGGTCAACTATTCTCAGTATCTTGTATTGCGCAAGGAACGCCGTGAGCAGCAGATGAAACAATACGAGGAACAGCAGAAAATGATTCAGGAAACCAAGGATTTTATTGAACGCTTCAAAGGAACTTATAGTAAGACGCTTCAGGTGCAAAGCCGTGTGAAGATGCTGGAAAAACTGGAATTGATAGAGGTGGATGAAGAAGATACTTCCGCTTTGCGTTTGAAGTTCCCGCCTTCTCCGCGTAGTGGAAACTATCCGGTTGTCATGGAAGGAGTCGGTAAAACATATGGTAACCATGTGGTCTTCAAAAATGCCAATCTGACCATTGAGAGGGGAGATAAGGTGGCATTCGTCGGAAAGAACGGAGAAGGAAAGTCCACGCTGGTAAAATGCATCATGAATGAAATAGATCATGAAGGTACGCTGACGTTGGGGCATAACGTACAAATCGGATACTTTGCACAGAACCAGGCATCCCTTCTGGATGAAAATCTGACGGTGTTCCAGACCATTGACGATGTAGCCAAAGGTGATATCCGTAATAAAATCAGGGATTTGCTGGGAGCTTTCATGTTTGGTAGTCCGGAAGCTTCCATGAAAAAGGTAAAAGTCTTGTCGGGAGGGGAGCGTACTCGTCTGGCGATGATAAAGCTTTTGCTAGAGCCTGTTAATCTGTTGATTTTGGACGAACCGACCAATCACCTGGACATGAAAACAAAAGATATTTTGAAACAAGCGCTGGTAGATTTTGACGGTACATTGATTGTGGTATCTCATGACCGTGATTTTCTGGATGGGCTTGTAACAAAAGTGTATGAATTCGGAAACCAGCGTGTGAAAGAACATTTGTGTGGTATTTATGAGTTCTTAGAGACAAAAAAAATGGAGAGTTTGCAGGAACTGGAGCGTAAAAGTATCTGAGAACATCCTTTTTTATGGAAAAAACAGCCATTGGATAAAAAAAGTTCTCAAATGTTTTGCAGGTTTAAAATAAGTTGCTACCTTTGCACTCGCAATCGGGAAATGACCTTTGCAACGATGGATTGATTCGCTAGCTCAGCAGGTAGAGCACAACACTTTTAATGTTGGGGTCTTGGGTTCGAGCCCCAAGCGGATCACTCAAACAAAAAGCAAAACAATGAAAACCGCTGATAATCAATCATTATCAGCGGTTTTTCTTTTTATCCATACCGCAAATTGAAGCAGAATACCGCATCTTACTGGAGGTGAAATAGGTGGACTTGATTTCCACATAAAAACAAGTCCACCTGATTGGATTATATTTCACTGATTCTCTGCGTTTTGCATAAAACAAACTCTTTTCAAAACATGTATTTTTACACCATCAAAAAAAGAAGAGTATGGCAATGCAAAGAAACTATTTTACGGTATTGTTTTTCCTGAAGAAATCAAAGCTGCTTAAAAATGGAGAAGCACCAATCTGTATGCGTATCACAATAAACGGAAAACGTGCAGAGGTACAAATCAAGCGAAGTATAGATGTTACAAAATGGAATACGCAAAAAGAATGCGCGATTGGCAGGGAAAAGAAGTATCAAGAAATAAACCACTATCTTGATACGATAAGAACTAAAATCCTTCAAATTCACCGTGAACTTGAGCAGGACGGTAAACCTATTACAGCAGATATTATAAAAAATATCTATTATGGAGAACACTCTACTCCCAAAATGCTGCTTGAAGTATTCCAGGAACACAATTCGGAATATAGGGAATTAATGAACAAGGAATATGCCGAAGGTACTGTACTTCGATACGAACGTACAGCAAGATATTTGAAGGAGTTTATCAGTGAACAGTATAAACTGGCTGATATTCCATTAAAATCAATCAACTATGAATTTATAACCAAATTCGAACATTTCATTAAAATACAGAAAAACTGTGCGCAAAATGCGACAGTGAAATATCTGAAGAATTTAAAGAAAATCATCAAAACTGCATTGATAAAGAAGTGGATAACCGATGATCCGTTTGCAGAAATACACTTCAAACAGACCAAGTGTAACCGTGAATTCTTAAACGAAATGGAACTTCGCAAAATCATCAATAAAGATTTTGATATTCAACGATTACAAACCGTAAGGGACATATTCATCTTCTGTTGTTTCACCGGTTTGGCTTTCACAGACGTAAAGAATCTGAAAAAGGAACACCTTGTACAGGCTGATAATGGTGAATGGTGGATAAGAAAAGCAAGGGAAAAGACCGATAATATGTGCGACATTCCATTGCTGAATATACCAAGACTTATTTTAGAGAAATATCAGTCAAATCCAATCTGCAATGAAAAAGGATTATTACTTCCTGTTCCCAGCAACCAACGAATGAACAGTTATTTGAAAGAAATAGCTGATGTATGTGGTATTCAGAAGAATCTTTCCACACATATTGCAAGACATACATTTGCATCACTGGCTATTGCAAATAAGGTTTCCTTGGAATCCATTGCCAAAATGTTAGGACACACGGACATTCGTACAACTCGTATTTATGCCAAAATAATGAATTCTACCATTGCCAATGAAATGAAAGTACTGCAAAACAAGTTCGCAATATAATTTTCAACCATTATTTCATTTCTTACAGCAAATATCGCCCTTTGCCACTGACTGTGCAAGGCGGCCCTGTCGGGCTGGTTGGCTGGAAAAAAATCATCCTCGCTTCGCTCAGGGATTTTTTTCCGCCAAGCCTTGCACCGGTCATTGGCAAAGAACAGCCGGGCCAGTAAGAAATTGAAATACTGGCTCCACGGAGCCGGTCATGTCTAATTTAAATAAAAGAATATGACTGAAGAAGTTGGAAAGAAGGTATGTGAAGGTACAGTAGCAGACCTCATGAAGGACAAGACCGGAAAACAGACGGTTATCACGTTGACAAGAAAGAATGCTTACCGAGTGAAGAAAATCAGAGAACAAGGGACGGATGACGAAGCCGTCCTTTTTCATTTCCGTAAACGCTGTACGGGAATGGGGTCCTATGTACACACCATCGAAGCGGCAGACGGAGAAACAGAACTTCATCCGTCTGAATTTGAAAAATGGGAAGCTGTGGAATTCCTGTATCCCGGCTATCTGGAAGACCTGCTTGATGCTGCATACAACGCGTACAGATGGAGTTCCTTCGAACCTGAAGCAAGGGCGGAAACAGACATCATGCAATATGAAAAACAACTTGTAGAGGATCTGAAACAGATTCCGGAAGAAAAGCAGAACGAGTATGTCAGTGCATACCATAACAAGTTCTCCGCCCTGTTGGGCAGTCTCTCAAGATGTGCCAGTCCGATGGTGACAGGGCCTGCCAAATTCAACTGCCAGCGCAACAACAAGGCCTTGGACGCATACCAGAACAGATTTGATGAATTTCATGACTGGCGTAACCGCTTCAAGGCTGCCATGGAAAGGATGAAAGAGGCTGCCAAACCGGAAGAACAGAAGCAGGAAGAGGCATGGAACCGCCTGAAGCGTGACATTGCAAGCAGCGCACAGACCATTCATGATATTGATACCGGTAAAGCAAGAGGATACAGCCGTGCCTTGTTTGTCAGCAGTATCCTTAATAAAGTAAGCACCTATGCAGGAAAAGGAGAAGTGGAAATCGTACAGAAAGCGGTAGACTTCATTACAGACTTCAATGCGCAATGCAAGAAACCGGTTATCACTCCGCGGAACCGTTTCTTCCAACTGCCGGAAATGGCACGCCAGGCCAGACTGAAACTTCAGGAAATCAGAGAACGGGAAAACCGTGAACTGAAATTTGAAGGCGGAACGCTGGTATGGAACTATGAGGCAGACCGCCTGCAAATCCAGTTTGACAATATTCCGGATGACCAGAGGCGCAAGGAACTGAAATCATACGGTTTCAAATGGTCGCCGAGATACCAGGCATGGCAACGGCAACTTACACAGAATGCCGTATATGCAGTCAAAAGAGTGTTGAACCTTCAAAACCTATAAGACATGAAAGACCGATTGAAATATGTAATCGATTCCCGCTACTTCAACGGGACATGCCTGACAAGTATGAGTGACGGATTCCACAATGACTATGGTGGGGAAACAATCGAAGAACTGCGCATACGGGAAAACAATCCCTATCTGAAAGCCGTAACACCTTCTGATATAGACAAGAAGCTGCGGCTTTACCATAAGTCCCTGTCCGAACCGTTCAAGGAAATCACCGAAGAAGACTACTATGACCTGCTGGATGTACTGCCACCCTTGCGCATGAGACAAAACTCGTTCTTTGTGGGAGAACCGTATTACGGAAATATGTACTCTTTCTGCTTTACCCGTCAAGGAAGATATTTCAAGGGCCTACGTTCCATACTTACTCCGCAATCCGAACTGGACAGTCAGATAGACCGTCACATGGAAATCATCAACCGAAAAGCCGTGATCTCAAAAGAGGAAACAAGCAAAATGGTCACAACCGGAACCAGACTCATTCCCTATTATTTTTCACTGGACGGAAAACAGTCCGTATTCATCTGCAACCTTGTCATCCAATCAGATTCCAGACAAGCAAGGACGGACATGGCGAATACCCTGAAAAGTCTTCGCCGGAACCATTATCAGTTCTATAAAGGAAAAGGGCATTACGAAACTCCGGACGAACTGATAGACCATGTATCAGGAAAGAAGTTCACCCTTGTTTCTGACGGACATTTCTTTCAATATCCTCCCGGCAGGGAATCCGCAACTTTCATCGGACACATCAAGGAGACATCAGAGGAATTTCTTTTCCGGATCTATGACCGTGAATATTTCCTGTATCTCCTTAAAAGACTGAGGACCGTGAAAAAGGAATCGGCACAGGGACAAATAAATATCAAATCATAATATTCGGGGAATACGGTAACATGACTGCCGTATTCCCTCATAACAACAATACAAGTATGGACAAATCAAACACACTATACTGGGAAACAGCCACAGATCCGGCTGAGCGAATTGAAGTCAGACTGGTTCTGAACAGTTATACCGACAATGACAATCTGTATGCAGGACTTGAATCCAGGTCCAAAGTGAACCCGGAAAGCTGGGAATCATACACGGACATCACCGTCAACTTCAATTCCCTTCCCCCGTTCCATGCCTATGTGGACAGCAGGGACTGCAACAGACATGTACATGATTTCCTGACCAGTAACAGAATAGCGGAGCCTGCCGGATTTGAATATCAGGGATTCAGTATGTTCCGCTTCAATCCTGACAGGTTGAAGGAACTCGCACCCGAGCAGTTCAAGACAATCAGCGCCAAACTGCCACCACAGAATGACATGATAAAGGACATCATCTATCAGGAAAGACGTTTCCCTTTGAGAACTGTTCAAGACATTCACGGAATATATCTTGTTTCAAGCAAGGAACTGGAAGAATCTCTGATCGAAGGAGTACGGAACCTGGATGCTGCGGCAAATGAACTGCTGGATGGCATCTGCCTGTTCTGCTCCACACAGGAACTGCGCCATCTTACGGATGCGGAACTGATAGAAACAATCCATGCACAATAAAAAGGAGGAACAAATATGAAAACCGGAGACATTGTATTTCTGAAACGTCCCTATAAGGGATACCGTGCCGTCGAACTGATGGAAAGACTGGAATGCCGCTGGCTGGCCAGGATTGTCGGGAGCGGTCTTGAACTTGAGGTCTATGAAGATGAACTTATATCAGAATTCTAATACGGACAAAGTGTTATGGAAAAATATCAGTTTGCATTCCATTCGGAAATAATCGGCTATACCTCCCCACATATCGGGGAGGTCAGGAAAGCCATACACAGAAAAGTGGAAAAGGAAAAGTCTGCCGCCATAAAGAATGATATTGAACTGCACATGTACAAGGTGCATGACGGCATACCGGTTCTCCTTAACACCTGCTACCTGTACGATGAAAAAGGATGCATGGTACACGGAAGTATCAAGGGAACCAAGGATTATCTGCTTGAGACATGGAGATACCATACAAACAGACATTCCAAAGGCAACGGTTCCACAAGAATCAGGCCCTGCACGACAAGCAGGGCTTTTTCGTGTATGCTCGGCATGAGTATTAGCTAATGGGTGCAAGTCCCCAATGAGCCCTAATAGCGGGAATCATACAGCCAATAGCAAGGGTGTCCATCGCGAGGTGGAATCTGAAAGAAGCTGGCGGCAAATATCTGGTC
>NZ_DBEXBB010000097.1:0-2658 GCF_048170425.1 Phocaeicola sp. | reverse complement strand
TCATAAATTCAGAAAACGGCTGCAAAGTAACTAATTATTTGCCACATAAAGAAACAGAAACAGAAAATTCTTTTGACATTTAGCGAATTTATCCCGTATAGAATGTACGGCAAACACAAATATAGCACATTGTTTATCAATACATTAACATACTATAAGGATTTATAAACGGCTGTCGGTTCGCTTCATTAGTGTATTTTTTGTATCTTTGCCAGTCGTTAAGAGCAACTATAATACAATGAGCGCGAAAAAAGTTTTATTCATTACACAAGAAATTACTCCCTACGTACCCGAAAGTAACCTGGCATTAATCGGCCAGAATTTACCGCAAGCCATACAAGACAAAGGCCGCGAAATCAGAACTTTCATGCCGAAATGGGGCATCGTGAACGAACGCAGAAACCAATTGCATGAAGTAATCCGTCTGTCTGGAATGAATCTGATTATCGACGACACGGATCATCCGCTGATCATCAAGGTGGCATCCATCCAGGCTGCACGCAGACAAGTGTACTTTATTGATAATGATGATTATTTCCAGCATCGCCAGATGACATGCGATGAAAACGGGAAAGAATATGAAGATAACGGCGAACGTGCCATCTTCTATGCGCGCGGTGTGTTGGAAACTGTCAAGAAACTCCGCTGGTGTCCGGACGTGATTCACTGTCACGGATGGATGAGTGCGATGGTTCCTCTTTATATCAAGAAGGCTTATTATGATGAACCTTCTTTCCGCGACTCGAAAGTGATTTTTTCTCTCTACCAGGAAGGATTTAATTCAAACTTAGCTCCTAACTTTGCCGAACAAGTGCTGTTCAAGGAAGTAACTTCGAAAGATGTCAGCATGATGAAGTCGCCGGCAAACTACGAAGAACTCTGCAAGCTGGCAGTAGCCTACTCCGACGGAGTGATTCAAAATGACGAAACTGTAAACCAGAATGTGCTCGACTACGCACGAAGTCTGCACATTCCGGTGCTTGAATACGCTTCGGGCGATGCCTATGCAGATGCGTGCGACGCATTCTATGACAAGGTGTTCGTTTCCGAATAAATATGAATACATAAAAAAGGACGAAAATGAAACTTAAGTTCTTGGCAGCAATCGGACTTGCAGCCACACTCTACAGTTGTGATGATACCACTACAGGTGTCGGTGAATTTGTGGCAGATGCAGATGAAATCACAGCATCAGCTCAAACTTTTGAGGCCACCACACAAACCCTGAAATATACAGACCTGAATCCGAACGGAGTATTCTCCCGTACAAGTAGCGCATACTTGGGTAAATTTACCGATCCGGATTTCGGAACGTATACCACCGATTTCATCACACAAATCAATTGCACGGAAGATTTTGAATTTCCGGAACATATAGAAAAAATCGAAGCTACCACACTGGAATTATCCTATGCTAGTTTCTTTGGTGACTCCTTAGCTCCGATGAAGGTGAGAGTTGACGTGTTGAAAAAAGCAATTGATGACGATGGAGAAGATTTAGATTTATATTATACGTCCTATAAGCCTGAAGATTTCTACAATGCCAACGGATTACCTTTGGCTGAGCAGGAATATGCCGTACGTGACAACTCATGGACAGATGCAGAAATTGACTCCATCAAAAGTGCCAACGGGTATTACCCCCCTCTGATTATCGACTTGGATAAAAAAAGCACATGGAACATTGGAGATGAACAAAAAACTGGCACATTCAGCGAATACCTGCAGGCTAAATATAACGAAGACAAGAATAACTTCAAAGATGCCCATTCTTTTATCCATAATGTATTGCACGGATTTTATGTACACAATACAGGTGGAGAAGGCTCCATTCTATATATTGGAGACATCTGGTTACGCATGAAAGTGAGCTATTGGGTAGACAGCTCTAAGGGAGAATTAGACTCTTTGGTTTATGCTTCAGTTCCTTTTGCAGCAACTAACGAAGTATTTATGTCTACGCGCCTGGACAATTCCGAAGATGCGTTAAACAGACTCGCTGAAGAAAAAGCTCATACTTATCTGAAAACTCCTGCTGGACTCTGCACAGAAGTAGAACTTCCATTACAAGAAATGTATGAGGCACTGGGTAATGACACATTAAACTCCGTTTCTATGTCATTTACTAAATACAAGAATGTGAGCGAAAATTCAGAAAACAGCCCATACAAAATGGGAACTCCACAGTATTTGCTGCTTATTCGCAAGAATCAAGTAAACGATTTCTTTGAGCAAAGAAAGAATTACGACAGCAAAACAACCTTTTTAGGTTCTTACAGCAGTACAACTAATTCTTATTCATTCTCACAGGTGAACCGCTTGATCAGCCAGATTTTCAGCGATATGAGAACCAAAGAAGAGCCGGCTGAAGGATGGGATAAATACAATACCATGGTATTGATTCCGGTAAAAACCGAAACAGACTCTCAAGGAAACACCATCGGTTTGTCGCACGATCTGGAAGTAAACTCAGCTAAACTCATAGGTGGGGAAGAAGGAGAAAAAATCAAGATGGAAGTTATCTATACCAAACCGAAATTCAATAAATAGGGATATTCAGTAAATGTCCCTAAAAGTAAGATGGCATATAAAGTCGATAGAGTATAATCACTTTATATGCCATTATTATTGCCCTTTTTCTGTGTTTTTTCATATAGT
>NZ_DBEXBB010000096.1:0-4034 GCF_048170425.1 Phocaeicola sp. | reverse complement strand
ATTATATTTGCAACTATAATTAAATCGTACAATATGGCTATACTAGAACGAAAAATCATTCATGAAAGGGCTACATTATGTAGCCGTATCGTATATCCTAAATTCGTATTACCACGACACAAACATGCCGAATATGAAATCATGCTGTTTACGCATGGAAATGGCAAGCAATTCGTGGGGGAAGGTGTTAGAAATTATAAGGAAGGAGACGTTGTTATGATAGGAAGCAATGTCCCCCATTTACATTTATGTAATGCAAAATTAAATCCCGATGCAGGATTGGAAAAAAGTTCTGGAATCGCACTACAATTTCATCCTACAATATTCCCTTTATCTATAGATAAATTACCAGATTATCTACCTATATATGAATTATTGCAGAAAAGCCAGTATGGAATACATTTCCTTGACAAGAACTTATATGAAGAGTTGCTACAGCAGTTTGAAGAACTGGAAAAATTCGAGTACACTATACGATTAATCCATCTTTTTCAAATTCTGGAACGGTTATGCCAATGCAAGAAGACAAATATTCTTTCAGACATAGCATACAATAGCTCTAATCTTTTAAAGGAAACCAATGAACCTGTTAATCGTGTATATACTTATCTTTTTAACCATTTCAAGGAAAAAATCTCGTTGAAAGAAATTGCAGACTATGTAAAACAAAATCCATCAGCTCTTTGCCGATATTTCAAACAACGCACAGATAAAAGCATATTCCAATGTCTTACAGAAATTCGGATAGAACACGCTTGTAAGTTATTGGCATATTCCAATCTTACGGTTGCACAGATTGCTTATGAATCCGGCTATAATTTTGTGCCACATTTTATCACTCAATTTGAGAAAATAACAAAACGAACCCCCAGTGAATATCGCTTACAAATCAATGTATAAGATTTAGTCGTAAAATATTCATAGCTAAATAGTTGTTAAAATTATCCGACAATAAGTAACTTTGGCAATATTTTTTAACGAATTGTATTCCTTTCTGTATTCCAATTGGTGGTAATATACCATTTTGTTTTTACTCTGCTACTTGCCTTCTTATCCTGATAGCTTTAGTAGTCATGTACATGTCCTGTCAAGCTCTAAATCTATGAGTGAAATAATTTATAGTTAAGGTTTTCAACTCCTATGGTGTAGAGTAAAGTATTGAAACATTATGCTAATTATACGCTAAATGAATTCAGATTCAATTATTATAATTAACCAGTTATCCCTTCCATCAAAGATAAATCCCAATCCTGCTTTGCCAGCCGCATTTATTTCTTTTTTCGGGTAAATTTTCTTTATGGCTTACGCCATGAAAATTTACCCGAAAAAAGAAATAAATGCGGCAAACGGATTGGAATCAAAGGAAAGATCACAGGGATTAACTGCGACCGACGTGACGCATAGCCGTAAACTGAAGGCGGCTATCCTTATATTCCATTATATGGTCCCACAGATACTGTGAAAAATCCTCTTATCCCACAACAAGACATTGCCTGCTTATCAACTCCCGAAATAAGACAGGGATTTCAGCTCCCTCCGATCTGCATAGGTCCGGTAGCTTCGCCATGTGGTGCATTTCTGGCATTATTCCCTTTTTATAGGCTTGCATCCTACTCTGTTTATGATATTTGATGAAATCTGATGACATCTGAAGCCAACAGCTTGCGACAATTCCTTTCTGCCATATATCTTTGCTTCGAACTTTAAAAAAGAACGATATGGAAATCATCAGTATTGAAGCCCGAACTTTTGACAGGATGTTGAAAAGCCTGGAAACCACAGCACGGATAACAGAGGATGTCCACAAAAGATTCTGCGAAAAGAAAATGGGAGAATGGCTGGACAATCAGGAAGCTTGCATACTGCTTAACATCACGCCACGCACTCTGCAAAGTTTACGTGAAAACGGTATGCTGGCTTACAGCCAAATTTGCCATAAAATCTATTACAGACCTGAAGACATACAGAAAACATTATCACTGTTATTAAGGAGGAAGGAGGAACAGCCATGAACGAACTGCTGACAGAGGGAAACGCACATATATTGTCTTTCTTTCAAAGGCTTGACGATATAGAGGAAAATGTCAGGTCATTATCGTTGAATCGCAAGCCGGTATTGAACGGAGAGTGTTATCTGACGGATCTGGAATTGTCGGAAAGGTTAAAAGTAAGCCGCAGAACCTTGCAGACCTACCGGAATGAAGGCAGGATTCCCTATGTACAGTTGGGAGGAAAGGTTCTGTACAGGGAAAGTGACATTGAACGGATGCTGCAGGAAGGGTATAGGAGGGCCTGGCGACTGCCGTAGAAATGTATGATGAATCGGGAATGGGAGCAATTACCCTTCCCGATTTTTTCTGACATTACTTTTCATGTCTCTCCTTCCATTGTACCATCCTTTGAAGTTATGTTACTTTTCCATCCGCTATAACGTCCACACTGATAAACTCTGGAAGGCATATTGTCTTCCGGCAAAGCATATTTTCCTTTAGTATATTCAGACAACTTGCAGAAATCCTTCCGTACCTTCTGATTGGTTATCTCCACATAAATCTGCGTGGTACGGATTTTTGAATGTCCCATCATTTTGCTGATTGTTTCAATGGGCACTCCGTTAGAAAGACAGATTTCAGTCGCATAGGTATGCCGGGCTGTGTGGACGGTCAGCCGCTTGTTTACCCGGCACAGAGTGGCTATCTCTTTCAGGAACTCGTTCATCTTCTGGTTCGACGGAATCGGGAAACAGGGACCTTCAGGATTCTCCGGATTCCAGTCCTTGTATTTCTCCAGAATGACAAGTGCGGGTTCCAGAAGCGGGACATTGCAGGTACAGCTTTCCTTATGGGTCGTTATCTTCACACGGGCCTTGTGTATCCACAGTTTCCCCTCATTATCCTTATAAAGATGTGCCGGGCACAAGGTCTTCACATCAATGTACGACAGGCCGGTCAGACAACAGAACAGGAAAAAATCCTTCACGGTGTTCAGACGTGTCGTGGAAAAGTCCTTCTCCATAATCCGTTTCAATTCTTCCAGGGTCAGGAACGTAGGACACGTCTCCTCTTTCCGGAACAGACGCTTGCGTTTTCCGGCCAACGGATCCTGTTCCAGCCATCCGTTCTCCCGGACCAGTCCGAGAAATTTGCGGAAACAGCTCATATACTTGGTCAGGGTGTTCTGGGAAAGCTTGCGTACCGTTCTCAGATGCATCTCAAACCGGTCGATGAATTCCCCATTCAGTTCATGGAATGTAATATCCTCTTTCCTGTAGAAATCCTTAATGACCGTCTGCAACGATTCATAACAGTTATTATAACGTGAAATGGTGGAGGGCTGGTACTCCGTACCGATCAGGGAAGTCCAGTCATCGATACATTTCCGCATGGTCTGCAAAACCAGATGCCGTTCCTCTTTAGAGAATAACTTTATCAGAAGATTCTTCGGGGTAATCAGGGCTTCCCGACAGAGAAGTTCCTTGTGAATCTGATACAGCCTTACTTTTAATGCCTCGATATAGCTGTTCAGCTCCGTTGAACTCCGGTCTTTTCCTTTGCTGCGTTCCTTCACATTGTCCCATAACTTCAACGGAACAGAACGTTGAATCCGGACTTCATCCAATTGTCCGTTAATTGTCACCCGCAGAAAAATCGGTGCCTCACCGTTTTTCTTTAGTCTGCTCTTACGGATAAAGAACAGAACTTTCATTGATTCCTGTTTCATACCACTTTATTTACGTTGTAAAATTAGAAAAAGAGGAACAGGAAAATCCTACGCAAAAACATGATAATCAATGAAGTATTATACATTTCAGGTGCTTTTTTATTGTCCCTAAAAAAGGACCCTGAATTTGCACCTGACAAACTTCGTAGAAACGCTATATTTTGCTTCCGCCCGGAAATCGAGTAGGAGGAAAACGAAGTAGTTTTCTTCCTACTTTCGTTTTCCGACCTCTCACACCACCACGCATGCGGTTCCGCACGTGGCGGTTCTTTATTTGGGATACCATTTGAGATACTCGTCATAGAGGGTTGGAT
>NZ_DBEXBB010000095.1:0-8926 GCF_048170425.1 Phocaeicola sp. | reverse complement strand
TTATGCTTGGAAAAACAAGTCTGTTTTAAGCGACAAAAAAGAAGGCATAAATCGGATATGCCTTCTTCTATATGCTTGATTTAGATATGTTTATTTATCTTTCTTTCCGAAGAGAGAGAAGTGTACATACCGTTTCGGATGTTCTTGCAGGTCTTTTAAAAGAGAAGCTGCGTTGGCAGAAGTCTCATTGAGGTTTTTATACAATGCGTCATCATTCAACAGCAATCCGATGGAGTTGTCCTTGCTGCCTAGTTTTTCTGTCAGCAAATGCACATTTTGAAGGGTGGAATCCACTTTTTGGAAAGTGGCTGCATAATCAATTCCTTTCAAGTTTTCACTGATACCCTTCAAGTTTTCAGTGATGGCGGTCACATTGCTTGTCAGCTGAGGGATATCCTTGCTCATCAGCCCATGCAATTGTACGCTGGTTGCGTTCAGCGAAGCCGTTAGTTTTTCTGCATTATAGAGCGTCTGCTTCAATGCCGGGTCGGCCAGTAACTGGTTTAATGAGGTCAAAATAGAATCCAGTTTCGGCATCATCTGTTCTACTTTAGGAAGCAAATCCTTTTCAGCTTTTCCCATAATACCCGTATTAGCTGTTCCTTTAATTGTATCTCCTGGCGTTAAGAACGTGGTCGATTCGTGCTGTAGCAGCATGTTCATTTTGACGGTTCCCAGCATTTCTGTCACCAGCTCTGCCTTACTTCCTGCCGGAATGCGCAAGTCCTGGTCTACTTCGATGCCCACAATCACATGTCCTGGATTCTGGTGGTTGTATTGCAGATCGCGCACGATACCTATTTTATAACCGTTGGCAAACACAGGGCTCGATTGAGCCAGTCCGTTCACATCGGTAAAATCTACGTAATAATAGCTTTCCGGTTGGAACATGTTGATTCCCTTCAAGTAATTGATGCCGAAAAAGAGAATCAGTAATGCTCCGATTCCTGCAAATCCGATTTTTACTTCTTTCTTCATATATTTAAGTTTGTGAGTTTTTAAGTTTGTGGGTTCTTAGGCCTGCAGTTTTTTATTTTTCCGCTTGAAGGTTTGAACCCCGAGAACCAAAAAAGTTTATCTGTTTTGCTTGAATTCTCGTATAGCTTGGTTGATGTTCATTTTTACTCCGTCCTTGAAAGCAATGATGAATGCATCCTTGAATTTGCCGTCTACCTTGCTTCGTTTCAGGCGGAGTATGTGGTTGTAATTAGTATCTGAACCATAGGTATATTTTATGATACCCTTTTCCTTGTAACTTTCCACGGGTCCCAGTCCTTTAAATTGTTTGCTTTTGGGTGAAAGCTGGCGGTCAGAAGTCAGTATCTGTATTTTGAATACAGGCTTTCCGGCAGCGTTCGTTTCATTATCTTGTGAAGCAACCTGTTTAGCCGGTGTAGTCGTTACTTTTACTTCCGGCATGTCTGTTGCTTCAGTTTCAGTAAAAAGAGTAGTGTTTTCTGCGGCCATCGGGCGGCTTCCAGATGCTTTTCCTCCTTTATAATTTAGAAAAGCCCGGTAAATACTTTGGGCCAGTGTCGAGCTGCCTTGTTCAGACAGCAGGAAAGACTCTTCCGCAGGATTAGTGATGTATCCCAGCTCTATCAGCACACTGGGCATCGATGTAGCGCGTAGAACCAGAAATCCGGCCTGATGTACCCCTTTGTCCGTGCGGTTGGCATTTCGGAAGTACTGTTGCACGGAAGTAGCGAAGTTCACACTTTGTGCCATGTTCTTGTCTTGCAAGAACTCAAAAATAATATAACTTTCTGCTGAATTCGGATTGAATCCGGCATAACGCTGTTTGTAATCGTCCTCAATTAGAATTACCGCATTTTCTTTCTGGGCCACTTCCAGGTTTTCCTGTGTACGATGCAGACCGAGGGTATAAGTTTCAGTACCGCTGACCTTGCTGTTCCTTGAAGCCAGCGAATTGGTATGAATGGAAATAAAAAGGTCAGCCTTGGCCTCGTTGGCTATTTCAGCCCTCCTGTGCAACGGGATAAACACATCCTTTTCACGTGTGTATACTACCCGTGTATCTGGGCAGTTTTGTTTGATAAGCTGTCCCAATTTCAGCGCTACGCTTAAATTGATGTTTTTTTCCTTGCCTCTTCTGCCTATCGCTCCAGGGTCGTGCCCTCCATGTCCGGCGTCAATCACGACAGTGAAATTCGTTTTAGCCGCATGTGCCTGAGGGGCTAAGCTGAAAGTCAGCAGCAGACTTGTAGCAATATACAGTATGTTGAGAATTCTCCTTTTCATAATTAAAATAACGCGGCAAAGTTAATATTTTTTTGTCGACTTGCTTTCTGTTGCTTCAAGAATTCTTCTATTGCTGTAATAATTGCTATAAAAACCGAAAAATAAGCAGGTCTTTATTTTAAAATTTCTACATTTGTGTAATTCGTAAAAATAGAAAGGAGTAATTTATGACATTGATTGACGGAAAGTCTGTTTCAGAACAAGTGAAACAGGAAATTGCTGCTGAAGTTGCAGAGATTGTGGCTCGAGGAGGAAAACGTCCTCATCTGGCTGCTGTTCTTGTCGGACATGACGGCGGCAGTGAAACTTACGTAGCCGCGAAGGTCAAGGCTTGTGAGGTGTGTGGGTTCAAGTCTACATTGATTCGCTATGAATCGGATGTGACAGAAGAAGAACTTCTGGCAAAGGTGCAGGAATTGAATGCTGATTCGGATGTAGACGGTTTTATCGTGCAGCTTCCGTTGCCTGCTCATATCTCCGAGCAGAAAGTCATCGAAGCAATAGATTACCGTAAAGATGTAGACGGTTTTCATCCCATTAATGTAGGGCGTTTGTCTATAGGTCTTCCTTGTTACATCTCCGCTACCCCTAACGGAATCATGGAGCTGTTGCGTCGTTATCAGATTGAGACGAAAGGTAAGAAATGTGTCATTCTGGGGCGGAGTAACATTGTAGGAAAGCCGATGGCCATGCTGATGATGCAGAAAGCCTGTCCGGGCGATGCCACTGTAACCGTATGCCATAGCCGCAGCAAAGATTTGGTGAAAGAATGCCGGGAAGCAGATATTTTGATAGCAGCCATGGGGCAGCCCCATTTCGTTACTGCCGACATGGTGAAGGAAGGCGCTGTAGTAATAGATGTCGGTACCACACGTGTGCCTGATGCAACCCGTAAATCCGGCTTCAAACTGACAGGCGATGTGAAATTTGATGAGGTCGCTCCGAAATGCGCTTACATTACGCCGGTACCCGGTGGGGTAGGTCCTATGACCATTGTTTCGTTGATGAAAAATACGCTGTTGGCGGGAAAAAAGGCAATATATTGAGAAAATAGTGGATTTTTTTGATGAAATGTTTGCAGATTCGGAAAAATCCTCTACCTTTGCATCGCTTTTGAAAAGAAAGCCAACATGGTGACTATAGTTCAGTTGGTTAGAGCGTCAGATTGTGGTTCTGAATGTCGTGGGTTCGAGTCCCACTAGTCACCCGTTTAAATTTGAAAGTCCTGCAGTTCTTGCGGGACTTTTTTGTTTTCCTGCACTTCTGTTTATACACAAAAAATGCGCTATCATGCCTTCACAGGCGGATAGCGCAAGCTACAATACAAAATACAAATACAACTAAACGAGATTTTGTGCTAAAAATTAAAGCATTCAAAGATACGAATAATATTTTATCCTTTCCTCATGCTTGTTGGTAATTTTAATTATCCTTAATATTCACACAATGCCCTGTGCTATCATGGCGTGAGCCACTTTCATGAATCCGGCAATGTTCGCACCTTTCACATAATTGATGTATCCGTCGCTTTCCTTACCGTATTTCACGCACTGTTCGTGAATATTGTGCATAATCAAGTGAAGCTTTTCGTCCACTTCCTGTGCCGTCCAGCTCAAGTGCATGGCATTCTGACTCATTTCCAGTCCGGAAGTAGCCACACCACCTGCGTTGACAGCTTTTCCGGGAGCATACATTATCTTGTGCTCGATGAATGCGTCGATAGCTTCCGGTGTGCATCCCATGTTGGAAATTTCTCCTACGCAGAGTACCTGGTTCTTTATCAGATTCTGGGCATCTTCGCCGTTCAATTCATTCTGGGTTGCACATGGCAGTGCGATGTCCGCTTTGACCTCCCACGGGCGTCTTCCCGGGACGAAAGTCGATTCAGGGAATTTTTCAGCATAGGGTGCTACGATGTCGTTGCCCGATGCGCGTAGTTCCAGCATGTAGTCAATTTTCTCTCCACTGATACCTTCCGGGTCATAGACATAACCGTCCGGTCCGGAGATGGTAATTACTTTTGCTCCCAGTTGGGTCGCTTTGGTAGCAGCTCCCCATGCTACATTTCCGAATCCTGAGATAGCCACTGTCTTGCCTTTGATTTCGATACCCTTTTCGTCCAGCATGTGTTTCACGAAATACAAACCGCCGAAGCCCGTAGCTTCCGGACGAATCAGTGAGCCTCCGAATTCGAGTCCCTTGCCGGTGAATGTACCGGTAAATTCGCGGGTCAGTTTCTTGTACATGCCGAACATGTAACCCACTTCGCGTCCGCCCACTCCGATGTCACCGGCAGGCACGTCCATGTCCGGTCCTAAGTGACGCCACAGTTCCAGCATGAATGCCTGGCAGAAGCGCATGATTTCCGCATTGCTCTTGCCGCGTGGAGAAAAGTCAGAACCACCTTTTCCGCCTCCCATCGGCAGGGTAGTGAGGGCATTCTTGAATGTTTGCTCAAATCCCAGGAACTTCAAGATAGACAAGTTTACAGAAGCATGGAAACGGATACCGCCTTTGTACGGGCCGATGGCATTGTTGAATTGTACGCGGTATCCCAGGTTTGTCTGTACTTCTCCCTTGTCGTCTACCCATGTTACGCGGAATGTAAAGATACGGTCCGGTTCCACCAGTCGTTCAATGATTTTCGCTTTTTCAAATTCGGGGTGTTGGTTGTAGATATCTTCGATAGAAAGTAATACTTCCCTGACTGCCTGAAGGTACTCAGATTCACCTGGATGCTTGGCTTCCAGTGATGACATGATTTTATTAATGTCCATAATCAAATAATTTAAGGTCTGACAAAATGAAATATTTTGTATCTGCAAAGATAGGAATTTACCTGTATATTCAAAGTGTTTTACCCGATTTTTTGATGTTTTGGTTGAATTTTGTTAGTTTTTTATCAACTATCAAGAAAGATTTGCAAAAATCGTGTGAAATTCCGATTTTTGTTTTTCATAATATAATAAGCTTTAAAAGAAGATACCATGCTCACCAAACTAAGAATTAAACTCCGTCAGCTTTATTTCAAGGATACGCAGTTTGCCAACCTTATGACCAAGCGTATTTTCAATGTGCTGCTGGTGGCCAATCCTTACGATGCGTTCATGCTTGAAGACGACGGGCGCATTGACGAAAAGATTTTCAATGAATATATGAATTTAAGTCTTCGCTATCCTCCTCGTTTTACGCAGGTTTCTACGGCAGAAGAGGCTTGGGAGCAGTTGCGCAACACCATGTTCGACCTGGTCATCTGTATGCCGGGATCCGACAACAGCGACACGTTCGACATTGCCCGCGACATCAAGAAGCAGTACCCCCATCTTCCGCTGGTAGTATTGACTCCCTTCTCACACGGCATCAAGGAACGGATGGAGCATGAAGATTTGAGCATCTTTGAATACGTGTTCTGCTGGCTGGGAAATACCGACTTGCTGGTGTCCATCATCAAATTGATAGAAGACAAGATGAACCTGGAACATGACATCAAGGAGGTCGGCGTACAGATGATTATGCTGGTAGAGGATTCCATCCGCTTCTATTCCTCCGTATTGCCCAACCTCTACAAGTTCGTTCTCCGGCAAAGTCAGGAGTTTGCCACAGAGGCTCTGAACGAGCACCAGCGCACCCTCCGTATGCGCGGACGTCCTAAGATTGTGCTGGCCCGTTCCTACGAAGAAGCTACGGATTTATATAATAAGTACCAGAACAATGTGCTTGGTATCATATCCGATGCCCGTTTTCCGCACGACGGCATCAATGATCCGCAGGCCGGCGTGACCCTGTTGCGTGAAGTGCGTAAGCGTGATCCGTTCATACCACTCATCCTTCAGTCGGCAGAAGAAAGCAACCGCTGCTATGCACCGGAGCTGGATGCCGTGTTCATTGACAAGAATTCCAAGAAGATGAACATTGACCTCCGTGAAGCCGTGTCAGACAACTTCGGCTTCGGTGATTTCATTTTCCGTGACCCCCACACCATGAAGGAGGTGGCCCGTATCCACAACCTGAAGGAACTACAGAACGTGATATTTGCCATCCCTGCAGAGTCTTTCCTTTATCACATCAGTCGTAATCATATTTCGCGCTGGTTGTATTCGCGTGCTATCTTTCCGGTAGCTGAGTTTTTGAAACAGATTACATGGGAATCCCTTCAGGACATCGATGCACACCGTCAGATTATTTTTGAGGCCATCGTGAAATACCGCAAGATGAAAAACCAGGGTGTGGTAGCCGTGTTCCAGCGCGACCGTTTCGACCGCTATTCCAACTTTGCCCGTATCGGCGATGGCTCGTTGGGAGGCAAGGGGCGAGGCCTGGCCTTCATTGACAACATGGTGAAACGCCACACGGAGTTCGATGAGTTCGAGAATGCCTCCGTCATGATTCCGAAAACCGTAGTCCTCTGTACCGACATATTCGACGAGTTCATGGACTCCAATCAGTTGTACCAGATAGCCCTGAGCGATGCGGCCGACGACGTGATTCTCCGTGCCTTCCTTCGTGCCAAGCTTCCCGACCGCCTGGTAGAAGACTTCTTTGCCTTTTTCGATGCCGTGAAGGCTCCGATTGCCATCCGTTCCTCCAGTTTGCTGGAAGACTCCCATTACCAGCCCTTTGCCGGAATCTATTCCACTTACATGATTCCCTATCTGGACGACAAGTACGAAATGCTCCGCATGCTGGGCGATGCCATCAAGGGAGTGTATGCCTCCGTATATTATAAGGACAGCAAAGCTTACATGCAGGCCACCAGCAACGTGATAGACCAGGAAAAAATGGCCGTTATCCTGCAGGAAGTGGTCGGCACCCAGTATGGCGACCGCTATTATCCGGCCATTTCCGGCGTAGCCCGCTCCATCAACTATTACCCGATTAATGACGAGCTGGCCGAAGAAGGAACCGTCAGCCTGGCTTTGGGGTTAGGAAAATACATTGTAGACGGCGGGCTGACCTTGCGCGTGTGTCCGTATCACCCTACGCAAGTGCTCCAGACCAGCGAAATGGAAATCGCCCTGCGTGAAACACAGACCCGCTTCTATGCCCTCGACTTGAAGAACCTGGGACAGAACTTCTCGCTCGACGACGGGTTTAATCTTCTGAATCTTCATGTAAAAGATGCTGAAGCCGACGGAGCCTTGAATTTCATCGCTTCCACCTACGACCCGTATGATATGGTGATACGCGACGGCATTTATCCCGGGGGGCGTAAGCTGATAACCTTTGCCAATGTCTTGCAGCACGATGTATTCCCGCTGGCCCGCATCCTGCAACTGGCACAGAAGTATGGACAGGGTGAAATGCGCCGTCCGGTAGAAATCGAGTTTGCCGTCAACTTTGATGCCCGTACAAAGAGCGGCATCTTCTATCTGTTGCAGATACGTCCGATGGTCGATGTGAAAGCCGGACTGGATGAAGACCTGAGTGTGATTCCCGATGAACGCTTGCTGCTCAAGAGCGAAAACTCCTTGGGACATGGCATGATGGATGACATGCAAGATGTCATTTATGTCAAGACAGAAGGCTATTCCGCATCCAATAACCAGTTGATAGCTTACGACATTGAAAAGTTCAACCGTCGTTTCCTCGATGAAGGGAAACACTACATACTGGTCGGCCCCGGACGCTGGGGAAGCAGCGACACGTGGCTGGGCATTCCGGTGAAATGGCCCCACATTTCGGCAGCACGCATCATTGTGGAGGCCGGACTGACCAATTACCGTGTAGACCCCAGCCAGGGAACTCATTTCTTCCAGAATCTGACTTCCTTCGGGGTAGGATACTTCACCATCAATGCCTATATGAACGACGGCATCTACAACCAGGCTTTGCTCGACAGCATGCCGGCGGTAGAAGAAACCCAGTACCTGCGCTGGGTACGGTTTGCAAAACCTTTGTCCGTCAAGATGGACGGAAAGAAAAAGCTCGGCGTAGTAGAACTGCCGGAAGATTGACCGGCTTTGACTGAAAACTTGATTATTCACAGGGGGCAAGTCTTGACTTTTCCAAGTCTTTGCTTGCCCCCGTTTTTTATAGAATATCATCAGTAAATTAAGTTTCTGAAAATCTGTGGATTTGACAAAAATAGAAAGCTGATTTGTTTTTTCAAAAATGTAAAGCCCCCTTTTTATGTTTTTCAGCATAGAAACATAGGTCTTTTATGGGTAAAACATACGTTTCCGCCGACAGAAACATAAGTTGCCGCACCGAGAAACGTAGATGATGAAAAAGTATTTTCTATAAAATACCGATAGGATTAGAAATAATTGATTCGACCAGTCAGGGGGTAGATAACATAAATTTGTTGAATTATAAGTTATTTGCATCCAGATAGTTGTTTGCTTTGTTTACGATTTGTATGTAAAAATAGAGAGAGGGGGATCGATTGAAGAATTTAATTGCATAGTAAAGAACATTGCTGGAAATAGATGATTTGACGGTGCAGCTAAAGTGATTTATAAGACACATTAGGTTCTTTTGTATTCATTTCTTTAGTCTTAAATAAGACTTATAAAATATATTAGTACATTACTGTCCACTAAAAATCGCGAATAGCTCTTTGAAATAATTGAATTACAGTTTGTTACAAGAGGTTTCCTTGCGCAACGATTTGAAATCATAACTTTGCAGCCTTAACTTAGGTTGCATATGAATAAAGACAAAT